>DXFZ01000060.1 GCA_019114175.1 Candidatus Corynebacterium gallistercoris | reverse complement strand
AGCAAGACTCCAGGCGGACCATTTCGATGATCTGATGGACCGCCTTCTCCTTGAACTCGACGGAATACTTTCTAGGCATAGTTCAATCCTTCCTTAGCTGAGGTAGGAACTAAACCCAGGACGCTTCAGTTGACATCCACGCTTTTCACCTGCCCTGGACCAACAGTGTCTTGCCAATACACAGTCCCATCGGGCAGTTTGAAAGCCACATCGACCGCGACGGTGAGGTTGTTAACCACACCATAGGACCCGGGAAGGTTCAACGCCGCCCAGCCGGTGGGCTTAGCCAGGGAAAAGCAGGCAGAAAAAGACGACAACGACGAGGAGTCGATACGGATCTGTTGGGGTTGGGTTCCGCATTTCTCTTCGACGATGCCACCGTCACCGGCGAGGATGGCAACGGTGTCATCGGCCTGGGCGGCGGAGGTGGCGCTAAGACCAGCAACAAAGGCGACAGCGGCGTAGCCAGTGCGGCGGAGAATAGAGGAGATCGTCATCGGTAGGAGCTTATGGCTTTCTGTGACAAGTGGAAGGAAGAAGATGGGCTCAATAGGACACTGTCGTGTGGCGAGGAATGTGAATTCAGGGTTTTCCTATCAGCTCACGGGTGCGTAGACGGTGGTGGATGTTGGCAGTGTGGTGCGCAGCGTGGCGGCGAATTCACCAAAAACCTGCCTACCAACGTGATCAGAGATAAACGGCCCCGCCACCCGAGAGGTAGAAGTCTCCCCGAAAGCCTCGACGATCAGACGCACCCAGGTTTTATCTGAACCCACATACGCAGTACGCGGTACACCATCGGTGAACATCAGCCCCGGCTCAGCCGTGGTGAGGGCTGTGACGGTATCGAAGCGGATGTTGAGGATCCTTCCCTGCCCCTCGGGGTGGCCTTGCTGTGTAGTCAGGGTGAAACCCGCATCCGCGATGCGAGTGACCCTGGCCGGTCCTTGCTGACCGCCTGCGCTAGGGAAAGTACACGTAGTCCCGACAGTCAGCACATCAGGGCAGCCCGGCAGCGGGAAATACTTTCCCATGTTCTGGCTCACCTCCCGGTGCACACCTGCCGGATGAACACCAGGGACCTGCTCGGTGGTGACAATGGGGTAGATCTGCCGATAACTGGAGTAAGCAGCATCATCGAAACGCTGCAACACCTGACCAGTAGCCGGGACAATCTGGATGGCCCCATGCTCGAAATCTTGTTTCACACCACCGTTGAACTCATACTTATCGGATGTAGGGTATCCGAGTTTCCCAGCTTCCCACCCATGGGCGGCCCAGACATCGAAAACTTCCTTATCCACAATGTGCGCCCCGGTAGTGGGCGACCAATAAATGAAGCCGTGATCAAACCGGTTGAACCGACCAATCCCGTCCGGGGTGGTGATCTCATCAGTCAGGGGGTAGCCCAGTGAGCCGGTTTCCCAACCTTGGGCAGCCCACTTGTCTTTAATAGCCCCACCGATCTGGTGGGCATCCGTACCCGGTGACCAGTAAATCGACCCGCCTTGGAAATGATTGAACCGGCCAACCCCATCGGGGGTGGTGATCTCATCGGTGAGGGGATACCCCAGCAAAGAGCGTTCCCACCCAAGACTGGACCATTTATCCCGGATACGGCCCTGCACCACATGAGCAGTGCCCCGGTCAACATGAGGGTGCCAATAAATCGATGCATTATTGCGGAAATGCTGGAACCGGCCATTATGCGCAGCAACAGACTCCGGTGTGGTCGCATCCCCAAAGTAGGAAAACCCGCCGAGGCGGTGGAACGCTTCCTCAATCTTGCCCATGATAGGAAACCCATGCACCACCGTGGCATGCGCAGCCTCAGTAACCATGGTGGTAGTCATCACAGTCGCACCGATCAGCGCGGATACACGATGAGACCGGGCACAACTGCGAGGAAACAGTTTCGTTAGCCTAGTCATGCAGCTCACACTAGAGCCACACGAACTCGCACGCAGGATAAATAAGGGATTTTTCTGCATTGCCACCCCCATACAGGGGTGCCCACGGGCTTGGGAATCTTGCGCTGTCACTTCCTGACCAGATACAGCTTGCGCGCAAGGACACGGCCCCCCTAGTCACAACCCCTAGTACCCTAGGGTTCCATGAGAGAATCCAGCGCCACCGTGGTCGTATCCGGCACTATCAACGTAGACACCTTCGTGGGGGTAGAGAATTTCCCCAACCCAGGAGAAACCGTTATCGGCACCCGCGGCATTGAAGGCCTCGGTGGCAAGGGGGCCAATCAGGCTGTTGCCTGCGCCCACCTTGGTGTCCGCACCGTGTTGCTCTCCGCGGTGGGCCAGGATTCCCAAGGTGAGTTGGCAATCACACAGCTCAAACAGCACGGCGTGAATACTGAACATGTGGCGGAGACCCGTCACCCCACAGGTCAGGCGTTCATCATGAATGACCAGTCAGGTGAGAACATCATTATCGTGACTTCTGGCGCGAATGCGCTGGTCAGTCCAGCTCAGCAGCGGAAAACCGTAGACATGCTGCGCTCCCAGGGACCTGTACCCGTGGTATTGGCACAAGGTGAGCTCACCCCGGACCATTCGGCGGAGCTTCCTCGATTGGTTGCGGGAACGGACACCCGCCTAGTGCTGAATTTGGCCCCCGTAACCACCCGGGATCGTGATCTCATCGCCGCAGCGGATCCGCTGATTCTCAACGAGGGCGAAGCCGCAGACGTGCTAGGGGTTCCCCGCGATACTCCCTTGGAGGAGATCTTTGCGGCGTTGCACGGTATAGCTAAGTCCGTAGTGGTGACGCTGGGCCCACAGGGTGCTGTGATCCTTACTCAGGATGCTGAACCTGTACGGGTTCCGGCTGTCCGGGTACAAAATGTGGTTGATACAACCGGTGCCGGTGATGCCTTCTGCGGCACTTTGGCCGCAGCGTTGGCTCAAGGGGAGTCGTTAGAAGAGGCGTGCCGCTTGGGGGCCGCCGCCGGAGCGCTCGCTACCCAGAAGGCTGGTGCCGCCGGAAGCTACGCTTCAGAGCTGGAAGTACGTGCCCTCGCTGAAGAGTAACCCGCACCCCCTACTGCTGTTTCGAGTGTTTTAATGCCGCGCGAGCGGCAAGAATACTCGTAATAGTTAGTCCAATGACTCCCACAAGCGCCAACCGAGTGGCACCCCAATCGCCCACCAATCCACTCCCGCGAAATGGAAACGAACCGAGCAAGCACAACAGGAACAATGTAGACCAACCAAAGAACGCACGACTTTTCTGCACGACAACCTTCCTCTCGCTTTTCTCCAGTTTACCGGCTCTTCTCGATCTAGAGTGCGCTGTTCTTGTTCTGCCAACTTTCTGGATGCGGCTACGAACGCCTAGTTTAGTTGCCCAACTTTCTAAGGCCTAAGGCGATGTTCCGCAGTCGTTCCAACGCTCTCATTGGGCGCTTCTACCAGACTATCTGAAGCCTAAGTCTCGAAAATTAGCTTAGCACTTATCTCAAGACCCTAAAATACACGACCCTCACATGATAGGAGTGAAAATGTCGGCCCGCAGAACGGTAACTTGCCTCTTAGGTTCAGGATTTCTTTTAAGTTGTCAGTTCCTATTATTCAATACGGGTAACGCATCCGCTATTACTTGCGGGTATTCAGTCAGAAATGAAGAGGTATCCTCGGACTTTGGCATAGAACTTCCTTGGGTTGGCACAATTGATCCTCTAGGAGGAGAAGTGCCTTTCTCCAGGAAGGACACAGCTTTCCGCTAACCCCGATCTGGGAGCACTGACGGGCGCGGAGCCCATCGGCGCTTGCTAGTGGCAACCAAAAAGGAATTTGCTTGCAAGCTTCTCCTCGATAGCTTGGAGGCTCCCAGAATCCCGCCTACTCTGCCGGAGTTCCTACCTTCCGCTTCTTCGCGTGACGGAGCGTGGTGAGGGACTGACGCGCCTGTTTCCGGGCTGCCTTCACCATCGCCAAACGCTCCCGCGCCTCTTGTTCCGCGCGGCGCAGTGACTCCACGTGCTGTTCTGTTTCCTCGATAGCCTGATCCAGATCCACAGTGTCCACATCTTCATCGAAGATCTCCTGGGCGGAGTGGATCGCGTCAATCAGCGCCTCCTCATCAGCCTTGCTACCCCGCAGCTCCGCCTCCACCTGGTGCTCGCCACCAATGGGCACCGCCCGGTCCGGGCGTACAAAGTAATCCACAATGATCCCGGCCAGGATCGTCACCGCCGCCGGGATCATCCACCCCAACTGCAAATCGTAACCTGGCGCCCAGCCGATCAAGGGGCTTACATCCGCCCCCATCTCCTCAGCCGTCATCAACGCAGCCCAAATAGTCACCACGGTCAGCGCAGCGCGGAACGTCCAATGCAGTTTCCTGCCCAGCAGTGGCTCGATAATCGTGATGGCCACCAAAGTAATGGCAATGGGGTAGAGGAACCCAATGATCGGTGCCGCAATGGATAGCACCACGTCCAGGCCCAGGGTGGACACGATCACTGACGCGCCCGCAAAGAACACCGCCCAGGTCCGGTAAGACACGCTGGGGATGATCTTGTGGAAGAACTGGCACGTCGCGCCAATCAAACCCGCCGCCGTGGTCAAGCATGCCAGCAGCACAATCCCGCCAAACAGGATCACGCCCGTAAAGCCCATCGTGGTATTCGCGGCATCAGAAAGCAGTGCCGCCCCATCGGTGTAGTTCTCCGAACCAGGGAAGATCTGGCCCACCATGCCCAGTCCCACGTACACAGCCACCAACACCACGCCCGCACCAATCGCGGAGGCGGAAACACCCTTCACCAGCGCCGGGCCAGTCTCCACGCCCTTTTGCCGCAAGGAGCTCAAGACCACAATGCCAAACGCCATGGCGGCCAGGGAATCCATGGTCATGTAGCCCTCAATCAGGCCAGCCGCCAAGGCATTATCCGCGTAATCGCCGCTGGCGGCAGGGGGCTCACCCATCAGCCCCGTCACGGACAAGAAGATCAATACCGCCAACAGGGTCAGCAAAGCCGGCGTCAGATACTTGCCCAAGCGGTCCACAATGCCATTCGGGTCAAAAGCCAAAGCCAGCGCCACGGAGAAGAACAACACGGAGAAGATGGCAGCAGATAGCGCCCCATCAAAGCCGGTCACCGGCGTCACGGCCGAGGAGTAGCTCACCACCGCTGTTCGCGGCAGCGCGTAGGCCGCGCCCAGAGCCAGGTACACGGCCACGGGGAAGGCGAGGCCGAAGATCCGCCCTCCGCGGGCAGCCAACTCCTGCACGTCCTTGCCCGTGATGGCCACGGCGATGACCGTGATGATCGGCAGGGCCACGCCCGTGATGAGGAAGCCCGTGATGGCCATCGGGAAGCCATCGCCGGAGCTGGCGCCCAAGATGGGCGGGAAAATCAGGTTACCGGCGCCGAAGAACATGGAGAACAGCATCAGCATGGCCACGGCTACGGCACCAATGATGGTCTTCCTATTCCCGCGTGCTCCGGCGGACTCGCCGGTTTCGAAAGCCGCCGCGGCGGATGAAGGCCCGGCAGGTGAAGAAGTAGACAACGTTCTTGGCCTTTCCAAGAAGTAATAAGAATATGAGCAAAAAGCCTTTCAAGCATTCCAAAACCGGAGGCCAGCTGCAACAACAAACCGTGGCACCATGGAACCATGAACACACAAGCACCCACTACACCCACGAAGATCATCCTGGACTGCGATCCCGGCCATGACGATGCAATCGCCATGCTCTTGGCCTGGGGAAACCCCAACCTGGAGCTGCTCGCCATCACCACCGTCGCTGGGAATCAAACCCTGGAGAAGGTCACACGGAACGCCCACGGCGTGGCCACGGTGGGCAACATCACCGGCGTGCCCATCGCCGCTGGGGCGGACCGGCCCCTGGTTGCACCCCAGATCATTCCGGAAGAGATCCACGGCGAGTCCGGCCTCGATGGGCCGCAATTGCCGGAGACCGCGGAGGTGGCGTCGCCCCAAAAAAATAACGAGCATGCCGTGAACCTCATCGCGCGGCTCGTCGAAGAACACGAGCCCGGGGAGGTGACCATCGTGCCCACCGGTGCGCTGACGAACATCGCCCTGTTCGCCCGCATGTACCCCCACCTGGTGGAACGCGTGGCGGGCGTAACACTCATGGGCGGCGGCCACCACACCGGCAACATGACCCCGGCGGCGGAGTTCAACATCCTCGCGGACCCGGAGGCGGCGAAGATCGTGTTTGAGGCCGGGTGGCCAGTGACGATGGTGGGGCTGGACGTGACACACAAGGTGCTGGCCACGCCGGAGCGGATGGACCAGCTCAAGGGCCTTGGCACGGATGTGGCGCAGTTCGTGGCGGAGCTGGTGGAGTTCTTCGGCGCGGCGTACATGAAGGAGCGGCACTATCCCGGGCCGCCGATGCACGACCCGCTGGCCGTCGCCGCCGTGGCGGACCCAGCGGTGCTGCGGACGGTGCGCGCGCCTGTGCACGTGGAAACGCAGGGGCAGTTCGGGCGCGGCCAGACCATCGTTGACCTGCGGCGCACGTGGAATAGCCAGGGTGGAGGGCAGGATCCTTCCGTGCTGGGTATCGCCGATGATAGCGAGCCCGGTACGGTGCACCAGGTGGCTGTGGATGTGGATGCGGACCGTTTTTGGGATTTATTGGGCGAGGCCCTCCGCAGGATCGGCAACACCGGATTCTAGGGCGCCGGCGGTTAGCGCGACGGGGTGCGCTTGCCGCACAATGTTTCGACGGTATCAAAATGATACCATCGGTGTATGTCTATGACCCTCCGTCTTTCAGAAGCCGATGACAAGATGCTTACGCAACTAGCCTCTACTGCCCGCCTGTCCAAGCAGCAGTACCTCATCCGCATGATCGAGGCCCAGTGGGCCGAGCATGAGCGTAAACGCGCGATCACGGAGGGTCTGGACGCTATTGGAGCTGAGCGGGCAGAGCTCTTCGAGCGGCTCCGTAACGCATAATGACCCCTAGAGACCATTTCGATGCTGCTGTCATCCAGCAGTGGTTAATTGACAGGGGCTTTTCCTCGCGTGACTGGGGGTTACTTCACGCCGCATTAGAGCGTCCTTGGGCAAGCTTTAGGGGCGAAGACTTCTACCCGGATCCGATATCCAAGGCAGGTGCTCTGTTTCACTCCATCTCGTCGTCCCACCCACTCATCGATGGAAATAAGCGATTAGCAGTACATCTTTCGATCTGGATGCTGCGGGTGCACGGTATCAGTGATGCTGTTATCCACGACGATGCCTGGTTCGAACTGGCGGTCAAGGCGGCAGCGGGGGACATGAGCGCTGAAGAATGTAGTAGCTTTCTCCGTGAGCTACTGCATGACGGCTGACCTTCACCCCCGAAACGGTCACATGGTTCTTTGGATGGTGTGGTTTTGGGGCTAAGGTTGCACCCGACCACCCCCTTTTTCCGCTGCTGCCAGCATGTGCGCGCGGAAACCCCAGAAAGGATCAACTCCTATGACCAAGGCCTCCACGGCGCACGGCGCGCCCAAGGTCACTGACCCAGTGGATAACCGCAAGGGCGGCATCGCACTACTCATGGCGGTACTCATCGCCGCGGCGGTGGCGTTCCAGCTGAACGCCTCCATGCTCTCCCCGGTGCTGCGCACCATGGCCCTAGAACTGGACACGGATGAAGCTGCCGTGGGCCTGACCCAGACCGCCTTCTTCACCGGTGGCGCGATGTGCGGGCTGTTCCTGCCCCGCCTGTCTGACATTGTGGGCCGCCGCAGGATCCTCATCATCATGCTGGCTGTGATGTCCCTCGGCGGCATCGTTGCTGCGCTGGCGCCGAATATTCAGGTGCTCATGGTGGCCCGCGCCCTGCAGGGTATCGCCGGGCCCACGATACCCATGACGCTGATCATCCTGCGTTCCCAGGTGAAGGAAGAGGTCCGCCTTGGCACCCTCATGGGCTTGCTCGCCGCCATCAACGGCGGCGTGGCCGGTATTGACGTAATCCTTTCCGGCTGGATGGCCGAGAACTGGGGCTTCCGCTCCGTGTTCTGGCTCATCGCCATCGTGGGGTTGCTGGCCACCGCCGCCGTGGTGCTGTGGGCACCGGAGTCTAAGCCCAGCCAGGATGTGAAGATGGACTGGGCCGGTGCCGCCCTTCTAGTGGTTTCCGTCCTTTCCATCACCTTGGCCGTGAATGAGGCCGGCAAGGCCGCCGCCGCTAACTGGCTGCTGGTGCTGGGTCTCCTTGTGCTGGGCCTGGCCGTGTTCGCCGCCTTCTGGAACTTTGAGAAGCGCCATGCCCAGCCACTCGTCGCCCCGAAGTACCTCGCCCGCCGCCACACCTGGGCGCTGCTGGCCACCACGGTGCTGACCATGACCGGCGTATTCGCCGCAGTCAACGGCGTGGCTACCTCCCTGGCGCAGAACCCGGACGCGGGCTTCGGCATGGACGCTGACCTGGCCGCCCTGGTGCTGCTCACCCCGTACGCGCTGATCGGCTGGGCCGTGGGCCCATTCGCCGGCCGCTTCGCCCCCATCCTGGGCTACTCCCGCATGATCCGCTGGTCCAACATCGCCAGCGCCCTGCTCCTGCTGGGTCTGGCCTTCGTGGGCGTGCAGTCCAAGGCGGTGCTCATCATCGCCATCATCCTGCTGGGTGTCACCTACGCGGGCATCACCAACATCGTCATCAATAACCTGGGCGTGGTGAACTCCCCGGCGGATAACGAGGGCTTCCTGCCGGGCATGAACTCCGCCGCCTTCAACTTGGGTGCAGGCATGTCCTTCGCTGTGCTGCCCGTGTTCATGGTGGCCGGCTCCCCAGTGGGCTCCGATTCCACTGCTGGCTACACCACGGCCTTCATCGTTGCCGCCGTGATCATCGGCCTAGCTGTGCTGACCAGCCTGTTGATCCCCAAAACCACCACGGCAGAAGAGGACGGCGCAATCATCGCCGCCGATTAGCCCACCCCGCCCCAGCGGTTCATTAGATTATTTACTATGACGTCTCACCGCCCCGCCTGGCTCCAACGCATCCTGGGTTACCGCCCGGACTTCCTGATCGTGTTGATCGCGATAGCTGTGGTGGTGGCGGTGTTCTTCCCGGTCCGGGGGGAGGCCGCGGAGGTGGCCAACTGGGTCACTAAGATCGCCATCGCCTTCCTGTTCTTCCTTTACGGCGCACGCCTGTCCCCCCAGGAGGCGCTGAAGGGCTTGTTACATTGGCGCCTCCATCTGCTCATCATGGCGTTCACCTTCCTGGTTTTCCCGCTAATGGGCCTGGCGCTGAAGCCGCTGCAGGCGGTGGTGGGGGAGCCGATGTACCTGGGCATTCTCTACCTGACGTTAGTGCCTTCCACCGTCCAATCCTCTGTGGCGTTCACCTCCATCGCCCGTGGTCACGTGGCCGCGTCCATCGTGGCCGCCAGCGTATCCAGCCTGTTGGGTGTGTTGTTTACTCCGTTGCTGGTGCTGCTTCTCATGAGGTCTTCGGATGGTTTATTTATCGACGGCACCACGTTCATCAACATCGCCATCCAACTGTTGTTGCCATTTGTGCTGGGCCAGCTGCTGCGCAGGTGGGTTCATTCCTTCGCTGCCAGCCCAGCGACCAAGAAGGTGGACCAGATCTCCATTGGGCTAGTGGTGTACGTCAGTTTCTCCGAGGGCATGGTCTCCGGTGTGTGGAGCTCTGTGAGTTGGGTGATGATCACCGGACTCATCATGGGTTCTGTGGTGTGGGTATACCTCATGCTGTGGCTGACGAGCGTCACCTCCCGCAAGCTGGGCTTCAGCTACGCCGATCAGGTGGCAATCCAGTTCGCCGGGACGAAGAAATCCCTGGCGGCAGGCCTGCCGATGGCTGCGGTCATGTTCGGTGGGGCTGATCTGGGCATGATGATCCTGCCGCTGATGATCTTCCACCAGGTTCAGCTGGTGATCTGCTCCATCCGGGCCAGTACCTACGCCCGCCGCTACGAAGAGGCCCCTGCCAGCGCCCGCACCTTTTAGCCCCGCTTGCGGTAGCCCATCCGCGGGCGGAACCCTTCCGGGTGCTTGAGCTGAGCAGCCGCATCCGCGATCACCAAACGGAAGCGCGGCTGCATCGGTGGCAACTGGCTGATCGGGAACCAACCAACCTGCGTGGATTCATCGTCCGCCACCCACGGGGCGTCGTTGAATGTGCCATCAGGGCCGGCCACCACGCGGCAGCGCACCGCAGTGTCCATATAGCTCGTCACATCCCCATTCGGGTACTCCACGGGACCCACCTGTCCCACGCCCAGCAGCGCCTCCACCTCCACGTGCAGGCCCGTCTCCTCGACTACCTCCCGGCGCGCGGCGTCATGCGGTTCCTCCCGCGGATCCACGATCCCTGTCACGGGAGTCCACTGCCCGTCATCTGCTCTCTTCACCAGCAGAACCTCTGGGACCGCCCAGATCGGCGCATCGTCAGGGACATCCTTCAGCACAATCGCCGTGACACCAGGCAGCCACAGCTCCGCGTGGCCGATCTTCTCACGCAGCGTCACAATGAATTCAGGGGTAGGCATGAGCCCTAGGATAACCCGCCACTCACACCACCAGGTTCACCAGCACCAGGTAGAACATCGTCCCCAGCAGGATGGACAGTGTGGCTGACCGGCGCCACAGGTGCAGGGCCACGGTCACAGCCAGGGCCAGCAGCACCATCGCGTAGCCGCCGGGGGCCTCACCACCTTCATGCACGGTGTAGGCCACAAGGATCGTCATCACGCCCACCGGCATCGCAAGCCCAAGCCACGCTACCAGCGGAGAGTCCCGGAAGAACCTCAGCGCGGCGAAGGGCAGAGCCCGCAGGGCCACGGTCACAGCGAAGATCACCCCCAGGATCCACAGAGACTGGGTGAGATCCACCCCGGCCGGTAGGCCGGCATCGGCGAGGTACAGCATTACCGTTCCTCCCCGCCGGGGGAGGGGAGGGGGGTGAGGCGGTGGGGTGGCGTCGCCCCAAAAATAAACCAAGACATCGCCGCATCCAGCCGCGGCAGAATGTGGCGGGCGATGAGCACCACAAAGTAGATGCTCATGGCGATCATCAGCACGTTATCTGGGGAGATCAGCAGCCCAATACCGGCTGCGAGGAGCGCGGTCAGCGGCAGGGAGAGATCCTTGTGGGCGGCGAAAGACTCGATCATGAGCACGGTGAACAGCGCGGTGAGAGCGAACTCCATGCCCTGGATCTGGAAAGGCAGCTGCGCGCCGAACAGCGCGCCCAGGATGCCGCCACCGACCCAACCGCACTGCAGCAACACCTGCACCGTCATCACCCGCGCCGTGGTCCAGCTCGCCTCCCGGTTGGCGGAGATGATCGCGTAGGTCTCGTCCGTCAGCGCGTACACGCCATAGGCCTTCGCCGCCCATCCACGGACCTTGGAGATGGGGTAATTGAGCGCGTAAAAGATGTGGCGGAAGTTCACCAGCAGCGCGTACAACCCCGCGGAGGCAGGCGCGGCCCCGCCCGTGACCAGCGTGAGGGCTAAAAACTCCATGGACCCGGCGTAGATCACGATGGAAAATACCGGCGCCCACCACCAGGAAAAGCCCAGCTGGGTGATGAGCAGCCCGAAGGCCAGGCCCAGGGGCACCATGCCGAGGGCGACCGGCCACGCATCGGCGGCCCCGACCCGCACGCCGACCCGCACGCCGCGATCGGTCGGGCTGGAAGCGGGCTCCTCGCCGGTCGCCACGCTAATTCCGCTCCGGGTACAAGGCCCACGTGGAGAACAGATTCTCTGGGAACGGGCGGCGGCGCATGATGCCCCGCCAGGTTTCCCCTGGCCGGGCGGAGAACACGTCCTGGCTCTTGGCGGGTTGGGACTGTACCAGCCCGGAATCCAACCACCCATTGACCGCCTGGGCATCAAACGTCACGTAGCTGTGGAACAGGCGCATGCCGCGCAGCACTGGGGCGGCGCCATCCGGGGTCACAGCCTGGACCTGCTCATCCACGCTGGGGGCGGACTCGCCCGTCTGCATGATGAGGAACTGGCCCTCATCGCCGAACCTGTGCGGCACGTCCAGCGCCACGTCCGTGTCCACCAGCCCGACCGCCAGCACCACCGGCTCCATGTGGCCGCCGATGAACAGCACCTTCGGCTTGGTGAGCTTGTCCGCAAGGTCCGGGAAGTGGTTGCCAGCGGCCTCGGAGCTCATCACGCCCAGCTTCACCGCGATGACCGCCCCCTCGTCCTGGTCAACATCCAGAACAAACAGCGCTTCCGCGGCGGCCGTGCCCGGGCCGGAGAGGTTCCCCGGCGGGGTAGTGAAGGCGCTAGTGAAGGATTCCAGCACCTCCTGGGAGCACGCGCCGGATTCGATGAACCCATCCGGGTCCGCAATGACCTGGGGGGATTGGAAGAGGACATCGCCCATAGTCACCGGGATCTCGGAGTGGGCCGGGGAGTGGTGGGCCTCTGGGTTAGTCATCGCCTGCTCCGTTCTCCTTCTCCTCATTCTGCTGCTCCCACCACTGCCGCAGTGCGGCGATGGCCTCATCGCGCTCCAGCGGCCCGCGGTCCAGGCGCAGCTCCTTCAAAAACGCCCACGCCTTGCCGACCTCCGGGCCGGGCTTGAGACCCAAGATCTGCATGATCTCATTCCCATCCAGATCCGGCCGCACCGCAGCCAAGTCCTCACGCTCCTGCAGGTCAGCAATGCGCTGTTCCAGGTCATCATAGGTCTCCTGGAGGCGCTTAGCCTTGCGCTTGTTCCGGGTGGTGCAATCCGCCCGCACCAACAAGTGCAGCAGCGGGAGCAGCTCGCCGGCATCGTTGACGTAGCGGCGCACGGCGGAATCCGTCCACGTGGATTCCTGCGCATCCTTGGCGCCATCGCCACGCGGGGCGTCCTGCTGGTTGCCCTTCGGCTGCTGGGTGGCGTACCCTTGGAAGCGCATGTGCAGGAAGACCAAGCGGCTGATGTCCTCCACATGCTGCTTGGAGTACTTCAGCTTCCGCAGCCTCTTGCGGGTCATCTTCGCGCCCACCACATCGTGCTGGTAGAAAGTCACCGCCCCGGATTCCGTGAATGCCCTGGTGGCGGGCTTGCCAATGTCATGCATCAGCGCCGCCCACCGCAGTTCCAGGCTGGGTTCCACGCCGCGCTCACCCTCCAGCTCCACCGCGTTGCGCAGCACCTTGAGCGAGTGCCAGTAGACATCCTTGTGCTGGCGGTGCTCATCCTGGGTGAGCTTCAGCGCAGGCAGCTCCGGCAGCACGTGGTCTGCCAGCCCCGTTTCCACCATGAGGTTGAGGCCTTCCCACGGTGCGGCGCCGAGCATTGTTTTGTTGAGTTCGACGGCCACACGCTCCACCGTGATCCGCGTGATCTCCCGGCTCATCCCCACCATTGCCTGCGCCACACGGGCGCTGACGGTGAACTGCAGCTGGGAGACAAACCGGCAGGCGCGCAACATGCGCAGGGGGTCATCACGGAAGCTGATCTCCGGGCTATCAGGGGTGTCCAACACGCCCGCCACCAGGTCATCCATGCCCCCGAGGGGATCACAGAAGGTGTGGCTACCATCGGCGGAAAGCTGCAGTGCCATGGCGTTTGCCCGGAAGTCCCGGCGGATCAGGTCCCCCTCCAGCGTGTCGCCAAAGGTGACCTGGGGGTTGCGGGACTGGCCATCGTACTGATCCGCCCGGAAGGTGGTGATCTCCACGATCACGCCCTTGACCATGGCGGAGACGGTGCCGTAATCAATGCCGGTGTCCCACACGGTCTCCGCGAGGGGGGTGAGGATCTCCACGATCCTCTCCGGGCGGGCGTCTGTGGTGAAGTCCAGGTCAAAGTCCCCGCCCGGGGAGATCCGGCCCAGCAGCGCGTCCCGAACCGAGCCGCCAACTAAGTAGAGCTCGTGATCTGCCTGGGTAAAGGCCTGCGCCAGGGGCAGAAGTTGGTGATCCAGGCCGCGCACTGTCTGCCAGGCGTGGGCCATCATGGTCTGGATAGACCGGCCCTCGGCTGGCTGGGCAAATGCGTTAGCTTCTTGTGGATCCGTCACGCCTGGCGATTCTACTAGGTCTCGTGACATGCCTTGGTGCCTGAGGGGCGGCTCATTGTCATTGTCCGTGCCTGCGGTTGCACAAGAGAAGTTCCACAATGGGCAGCCCAACGGCTATCGTTGACAGAATGAGTAAGGACGAAAGCACCGGCACCAACGGGCAGCGCCCGCGCCGGCGCCGCAGGTCCAACAAGAATGCCAAGAACGCGCAGAATCGCTCCAAGCAGGCGAAGCAAGGCGGCCAAGCGAAGCAGGGGGATACCCGCACCCGCCAGCCCGCGCAGACCCAGCGCCGCTCCCCGGCCAGGCCCATGCCGAGCTTTGATGAGCACTCCAACCTGCCCACCTCCGTGGAGACCTCCGCGGGTGGCCTCGTCCTCTCTGGCCTAGCGGAGGCCGTACGGCCCGATGGCAGCGTGGACTTCTCCTCTATCTACGTAGCCCTCATCGGCCGGCTTGACCGTCGCGGCCGCCTGCTGTGGTCCATGCCGAAGGGGCACATCGAACCGGACGAGTCCCACCACGCCACCGCCGAACGGGAGGTGTGGGAGGAAACGGGCATCGCCGGCGAGGTCATCGGGGAGCTCGGCACCATTGACTATTGGTTCGTCTCTGAAGGCATCCGCATCCACAAGACCGTGCACCACTACCTCCTGCGGTACGTCGATGGCGACCTCAACGATGAGGACCCAGAAGTGACCGAAGTGCATTGGCTACCGGTGAACCAGCTCATGGAACGCCTGGCCTATGCCGATGAGCGCCGTTTGGCCCGCCAGGCCTTCGATTCCCTCCAAGAGTATGCCCGCGCCGAAGCGCGTGCGGGCAGGTTCACGCCACGGTAAAACGGTGGTTGCCATGCGAAGATCCCGCCACTCCCGCGCTGCACGCGGCACACGTTCCCTCGCCGCGCTCAGCGCCGCCGCGCTGCTGACCACACCGGTCATGAGCGCCCCAGATGCTCACGCCCAGGCACCCCTGGGCTCCTTCCCGGCCAGCCCCACGGACACCCCCAACGCATGGGCTAACCCGCTGGCCCGCTCCACGGACCCCCAGCAGGCCGTGGACCTAGACGTGGTCTCCACGGACCCCGCCACCTCGCCCGTCACCGGCGGGCACATCACCTACACCCTCAAGGTCACGAACAACCGACTCACCCCCATCAGTGACCTTTCGCTGCGCCTCTACACGGATTCCGCCCTGGCCACCAGCGCGGCCGTCCGCATCTCTCAGCTTTCCAACCTGGGGGAGTACTCCACCGCCAGCGAACTCCTCACCATCCCGGGAACCATCGATCCCGGCCAGACCACCGAGGTCACCGTGGCCGTGACGTGGGAGGGCGAACCGCCAGCCGGGGTGCATTCCCTGCAGCTGCCCCCCGGCGCGCTGGCCAGCCCTGGCGCGTACCCACTGCTGTTTAGCCTCTCTGGCTCCCCTGAGGACCAAGCTGCCAGCCAGCTCCTGTCTGTGACGCGGGCGAGTGTGGTGCGCGGGGTGGCGTCGCCGGAAAAAGAGGAAAACCAAGTACCGCTAACGCTGATCTACCCGCTTGCGGCGCAGACGAACATCACCCCAGGCGCCACGGGTGACGCGCCGCAGCAGCCGTCGCTGTTTGTGAGCAACGAGGACTTAGCTGGGCAGTTGGCGCCGGGGGGTCGGCTGCGGGGCCTGCTTGATGCCTATATCGCCGCCACGGCCCGCCCCGGTGGGGATGAGCTGCGGCAGGCCACGTGCATCGCCATTGATCCCGAGCTGCTGGAGGCCGTGACGCGCATGTCCGGCGGCTATCAGGTGGGCACGAAGGTGCCGGATGCGGTGAAGGAGCAGAAGCGGCTGCGCGATTCCTGGGGGGATCTGTTCGGCCGCGGGGAGCCGAAGTCCACCCCTGGTCAGGGTGCGGAGGCGGCCTCCCAGTGGCTCGCTGACCTGCGCAAAGTCGTGGAGAACAATTGTTCCGTGGCGCTGCCGTATGCGGGGGCTGATGTGAATGCGCTGGCTGAGGTTGTTGGGTCTTCTGGCATTGAGGGCGACGCCACAGCGGCCGCCCAGTGGCTCGCCATCCAAGCGATGGGCACCGGCGCTGCCACCCTGGAACGGGTGCTGGGGCAGGTGCCCACCAAGAACGTTGTCATCCCAGATTCCGGGTACGTGACTGAGCAAGCCCTACCGCTACTGGCTGCGGCGGGGGCGGACCAGGAGGTCGGGTCCAGCTCCTCGGCGTGGTTTGAGGCCGTGGCTGATGGCACCAGGCCCGTTCTTCCCGCCGCGAGCGATGCCGCGCCGGTGACGGTGCTGGTCTCCGATAACACGGTGCGCGTGGATGAGGCCGCCACGCAGGGGGAAGAAGACGCTGACGGTGGCGCTGAAGCTGGCGCCGCCCCCGCCCGGACCGTAGAGGTCGCGGACAACACGCATGCGCTGCCCTTCGCCGGGGACTTGGGTGCCGCGTTGAAGGGCACGGGCACCAACCCGGACATCGCGGGGTACGCGAACCCGGATTGGCGCTTTGAGCTGGAGGAAGATTCGCCGGCCACGCGCATGTCCGCGGCCACCGCAGTGCTGGACCGGCAGATCGATGCGGGGGAAGCCGTACTGGCCGTACCGCCAGCGGTGTGGAGCGTGGACGAGGTCGGTGCCACGGGCTTCCTAGAGACCGTGACCGGGTACCTCACCCGGGACGAGGCCCGGGCGGAGCCGCTATCCGCCCTCACCGCAGCGGGGCGGGAATCCGACCGCGGTGGCGTGGTGGAGACCTACCAGGATGTCGGTGAGACCAGCGAGGCCTTCGCCGGGGCCGTGGCCCGCGCCGCGGCGGACGTGTGGGACCTGACCGGGCTGATGCGCAATGACCCGCACATCGCGGTGACCCGGGAGGCCTACACCCGGCCCCTGTTCGCGGATCTCCTGCGCGCCAGCAGCAACTATTCCATGCGCCAGCGCCCCGCCTACACGGCCACGCGCCAGTCCGCCATCGCGCGCGTGGAGACGGTCACCTCCGTGGTGGGCAACCTGCGGCGGTCCATCTCCCTGCTTCCCCCCGGCAACGTCTTCACCCGCACCTCCGATTCCTCCCCGCTGCTGGTGGTGGCGCGCAACGGTCTTCCGCTGCCGGTTCCAGCGAAGGTGGATTACTCCTCTGACGCCCCGGCCACGACCACCATCCACCTCCCGGAAGGCGTGCAGGTCATCCCCGCCAAGGGGTCCATCACCCTGTCTTTGACCACGGACATGGCGGACGAATCCCGCTCTGAGACCACCAGCCTGAGCCTGTGGCTGGCGGACCCGAAGAACACCCAACGCATCTCAGACTCCGTGGACCTGCGGGTGCAATCCGTGCCCGGTATCTCCGCCACGGGCGCGGCACTCGTACTCGGCGGCCTCGTGCTCATCGCCGGAGTGGGCAAGGTGCTGTGGTCCCGCCGGAACCAGGCCAAGTGCAGGCCAAAGCTCACGCATCTGAGTTCCTAGCGCCGCTTGAGTGCGAAGGGAATTATCAGACACACCAACACCGGCATTAGGCATCAGGCAATGGGTGCATAAAGATGGAGGGGTGACTTCCGATCAAGAGCAGGATGACAAACAGGTAGGGCCACACGCGGCGCAGCGCGTGGGGCAACGCGGGCGCTTCAAAGCCGCCCGCCCGCCTGCGGTGGCCCCGGGTCCGCGGCCCCAACCCGCCTCCACCTCCGCGGCGACATCCGCCGCAACCACGGCGGAAGCCAGCGCCTCCGCTAGCGTCCCAGCAGAGGGTGCGGGAGGGGGGACGGTGGTGGCGTCGCCGACAAAGAAGCCCGCCACGCCAGACCAGAACAAGGCCGACGATGCACAGATGGTCCGCACCGGCGGCTCCATGGCGATCGCCACCCTGATTAGCCGCATCACCGGCTTCCTCCGGGCCGTGATGATCTCCGCTGTGCTCGGCGGCGCCGTGGCCTCCGCGTTCAACACGGCGAACACGCTGCCGAACCTGGTGACGGAGCTCGTGCTCGGCGCGGTGCTGACCTCCCTGGTGGTGCCGGTGCTCGTGCGCGCGGAGAAGGAGGACCCGGACGGGGGCGAATCCTTCATCCGGCGGCTCATGACCCTGACCTTCAGCCTCACGCTGGTGGTCACGATCCTCTCCGTGCTGTTCGCGCCGCTACTGGTGCGGATCAGCCTGGATGAGGAGGGGTTCGTCAATGTGCAGATGTCCACCTCCTTCGCCTACCTTCTGCTGCCGCAGATCGTGTTCTACGCGATGTTCGCGGTGTTCATGGCGGTGCTGAACACCAAGGGCGTGTTCAAGCCCGGCGCGTGGGCGCCCGTGGCCAACAACGTGATCACGCTGGCCGTGCTGGCGCTGTACCTGCTGCTGCCGGATGAGACGAAGCTGCAGCCCACGGATCATGTGACCATCACGAACCCGCACGTGCTGCTGCTGGGCGTGGGCACCTCCCTGGGCGTGGTGGTGCAGGCGCTGATCATGGTGCCCTACCTGCGCAAGGCGGGGATCTCCCTGCGTCCGCTGTGGGGGCTCGATGAGCGGCTGAAGTCCTTCGGCGGCATGGCCGTGGCGATCGTGGTGTACGTGGCGATCTCGCAGCTGGGCTGGATTCTCAACAACCGCATCGCGGGCAACAGCTGGGATACCGCCCCCACGGTGTACATGCAGGCGTGGCAGCTGCTGCAGATGCCCTATGGCGTGATTGGCGTGACGCTGCTGACCGCCGTGATGCCCAGGCTTTCCCGCAACGCCGCCGATGGCGATGACAAGGCCGTGGTGCGCGACCTCACGGTGGCTTCCAAGCTGACGATGCTCGCGATGGTGCCGGTGATTGTGTTCTACACCTGCTTCGGCACGCTCATCGCCACCGCCCTGTTTGCGTACGCGAATTTCACCACCACCGATGCGAACGTGCTGGGCTGGACGGTGTCCTTCTCCGCGTTCACGCTGATCCCCTATGCGCTGGTGCTGCTGCACCTGCGCGTGTTCTACGCGCGTGAGGAAGTGTGGACGCCCACGTTCATCATCGCGGGTATTACCGTGACCAAGCTAGCGCTGGCCTACACCGCTCCATTGATTGCGACGGAGCCACGGCTAGTGGTGGTGCTGCTGGGTGCCGCGAACGGCTTCGGTTTCCTGGCCGGCGCGATCATCGGTGACCGGTTGCTGCGCCGCTCCCTGGGGGACTTGCAGTTTAGGAAGGTCACGCAGACGGTGCTGTGGTCTTTGGGCGCCTCCTTGCTGGGCGCGCTGGTGGCGTGGCGCGTGGACGTGCTGATCCACCGGTTCCTCTTCCCGGATCCGGTGAACCCGTGGATGCTGATCCGACTGGTGATCGCGGGCGTGGTCTTCTTGGGTGTGACGGGCGTGGTACTGCTGCGCGCGCCGCTGCCGGAGATCAGGATGATCTCCGCGGCGCTGGGCCGCATCCCCGGCATGGCTCGTCTTCTTCCTTCTTCTTCGCGACGCCCCTCCGCCCCAGAGTCTTCAGAATCCCTGGGGGAGGGGACGGGCATGTCTGCCCAGGAGCTTGCCGCGCGCGAGTCTGCTGGCATGGACGGATCCATGATGGGCACCGCGCTTCCGCCGCTGTCCGCCGGCCGGGTACGCGGACCACGTTTGGTTCCGGGCGCCCCGCTGCTGGAGGGCCGCTACCGCCTGCTGGCGGATCACGGTGGTCCTTCCAGCGCGCGGATGTGGCAGGGCCGGGAGATGGAGACCGGTGCCATCGTTGCCCTGACGATCATGGATCCCTATGCCTATGTGAAGGCGTATTCGGAGCCGGGGGAGTTCGTGAATCCGAACGGCGCGCCGGTGCGCCAGGCGAAGGCGGAAATGCTGCGGCGCTCGGGCAAGCTGAAGGAGCTTTCTTCGGCTGCCGGGCGCGAGGGTATCCCCGGCCTGGCCGAGGTGCAGCGTGTGATCGACTACGGGTCCCTCGTGGTTGTGGTCTCCGCGTGGGTGCAAGGTTCCCCGCTGAAGTCCGTGGCGGAGACGGAGCCGGATCCGCACGCCGCTGGCGTGGCGGTGGCCGCGCTGGCCGATGCGGCTGCCGCCGCTGAAGAGGCGGGCACGTGCCTGGGCCTGGATCACCGGGACCGGTTGCGTGTCACCACGCAGGGCACGGCCGTGCTGGCCTTCCCGGGCGTGCTGCCGAACAATTCCAGCCGCCAGGACGTCCACGGCGTGGGCGTGGCCATGGGGTTGTTGCTGGAGCACGTTCCTGCCGCAGAGGTGCCGGAATCGACAACGGAACTGTACGCCAAGATCTCCCAGCTGGGCACCCAGGGTGTCACGGCGGATCAGTTGCGCGCCGTGGCTGCGGAGGTGCGCGGTGATGCCTCCGGTGAGCTTCAAGTGACGGAGGATTCCACCCCGGATCCTTCCGGCCGGGCCGGTTTCGGTGCCGAGCGCAACCGGGCGGGCAACCTGGTCACCGCCGGCGGCATGGCGTTCATCACGGTGGTGCTGCTTGCCACGCTGATCGCGCTGGTCATCAGTGTGGTGGGCGGCAACCGCACCGATTCCCCGCTCTCCACCGATTCCCTTCGCCAGGGCGCGGAGGCGATCTCTGAGTCCGAACCCGCAGTAGTGCCCCTGCAGGGCGCGCGGACGTGGATGCCCCAAGGTGGCCGAGGAACCTACGACAATCCCGGCCAGGCCAGCCTGATCGTGGACGGCAACCCCACCACCCAGTGGGCTTCCGATGTCTACCTCAACCAGTTGGGCCCCGGGCCGGAATCCGTGAAGTCTGGCATCGGTCTGCTGGTGACGCTGCCTGCAGAGACGCGGCTGCACAGCGTGAGCCTGCAGGGCCTTGCCCCTGGCACCACCTTTGAACTGCGCAGCGCCACGGGCAACCCGGCCACGGTGGAGGACGCGACACTGCTGCAGACGGTAACTGTCACCCCGGAGAACGCCGGAGAGCTGGTTGTTCCGCTGGACAAGAAGGTGGCGGAGCCCTCTACGACGAGTGCGGTGGACGGGCACCCGGCGGAGACGACCGCGCCGGTGAATCCGCGGCGGCCGAAGGGCGACCGGCTGCTGATCTGGATCACGCAGCTGCCGATGCCGAATGGGGTGACGATCAGCGAGGTCACCGCCACCGGCACGTGGAAGGGCATGAGTGGGGAGGAGACGGCTCCGGCCTCCACGCCGGCTCCGGCCCCATAGCCCGCCCTCACTTTTCCCTCGCCACCCCCTCGCCCGCACTCGCAGCCACGAAGCCAGACCCCAACACGTCTCCCTGCCCCACCGCGGATTCTCCCCCCACCCGGGGTGTCAAGCCGCAGCACCAAATCTTGTCAATGCAGGATGCGAAAAATCGGGCAAAAAGTGTACGGCAGCCTTGACATATTTTGGTGCTGCGGGTTGACAGCCCCTGACCTGCGCTTGTGAATGGGGATCAGAGTTGAAGTTGGGATCCACCGCTGGAGATGAGGGAAGGGAGGGGAAGGGGAAAGGGGTGGCCGAATCCGAGGAGTTATCCACAGCATCCGCACCCCATTCAATGAGTTATCCACAGATTCGCCCCGAGGCCAGCGCCGCGGGCGAATCTGTCCTACAGTGAAGTGCAATGAGCCGCTGGGGAGGCCGGCTCACCGAAGATAACTACAAGGGGGATAGAGATGTACAGCAATGTCATCTACAAGCCACAGCACGCACACTTGTCAGACTTGGAACTCCTCACGTGCCACGTCAACGGAGTCCCGGGGGCCTTTGCGGATCTCGTCAACAGACATCACCGCCAGTTCTGGTGGGTTCTCAAGGCCACCCGCGTTCCAGAAGAACACCGCATGGATGTGCTCCAGGAGGGGATGCTGAGGATCCACCGTTTCGCACGGAATTTCAACGGAGAAGGCCAGGCTAGCGTCGCCACCTGGATGACACGAATCATGCGCAACAGCGCACTGACCTACCTCAAGCGCCACCGGCGGGAGGCACAACCAGGGCTGCACTACCTCTACGAGTCTGAAGTGGAGGAGCAGCAGAGGGTCACCACCGGGGTGCACATGCGCGAGGATGTGACGGTCACTCGGCTCGATATCCACCGCTACCTGAAGGTCCTTACACCTCCACTACGGGCGGTTATTACGTTGTCCGCACACGGGATGAGCGAGGGGGAGATCGCCGATGAGCTGCAGATTCCGCTGGGCACGGTGAAGTCTAGGAAGGCGCGGGCGAAGCAGCGGCTGGGGGATATGCTCAGCGGGGCAGAGGAATACGCCTACGCGGCCGCTGGTTAGACTTGGGTGGATAGCAGTTCTCTTGACCATCGCGTGAAGACCTCAAGACGCTCCGAGAACACCCTAGAAGACCCAAAACAAACCCAAGGAAGACAGATGGCTGAACCATTTCTGCAGGCAACCGGCATGCTCAAGAAGGTCGCCCAAGC
>DXFZ01000059.1 GCA_019114175.1 Candidatus Corynebacterium gallistercoris | reverse complement strand
GGGGGTGGGGGGGGGGTGGCGTTGCTGCCCAACAAAAAGAGGGGGACTTTAGTAGGTTGTAGAGCATGTCAAAGATGGGCCAGGCGGTTCAGGAGCGGATGGAGAAGATCCGCGCGAATCATGCCTCGCTGAAAAAGAAGAAGCACGGGTGGCTGGTGCGGCCCCTGACGCTCACCGGCGGCTGGCTGGTGGTACTCGTGGGGCTGGTGACGATTCCCTTCCCCGGCCCGGGATGGCTGACCGTGTTCATTGGGGTGGGGATTTTGTCACTGGAGCTGGAGTGGCCGCACCGGCTGCTGGGGTTCGGGATCAGGCAGTACGACAAATTCGATGCCTGGTGGATGCGGCAGGGCTTCGCGATGCGGATGGTACTGACGGGGCTGCTGCTCGTGCTGATCTGGGTGGTGTTCGCGCTTCTGTTCTGGGTGGGGTGGCGCATGGGCATGCTGGACTTCACCCGGCCGTGGCTGCAGGAGTGGGTGGATAAGCTGCCGGACTGGGTGGGGCTGAGCTGATGGGGCGCGCTGACTGGCCACGCTAGTTAAGCGGCGTGCGGCTTAGCCGGGCAGGTCGAACTCCAGGCCCAGCTTCGCCAGCGCGCCCGATTCGGCCCGCGCGCAGAGGTCCATGCTTCTCCATCGTTGTTTGGCCACTCGATACCCGGGCGCGTTTTGTGCGCGGGTGGAGTGGTTGAAGCGGATTCTTCGGCGCGGCGGCCCGTTCTGCGATGCTCCGCCCAGCTCTTCGCCTAACGCCTTGTCCAACCCGTCCATCCAGCATTTCCGCTTCGTGACCGGATCCACCGCCGCGTTGCCCATGCCGGCGCGGCCATCGCGCGCATCCCGGTTGAGCCGGTGGTGGCGCCGGCACAGCAGCGTCAGGTTTTCAATATCGGTCCGCCCACCTTGGGCAAAGGCCACGATGTGGTGCACGTCCGAGTTGCACGCCGGTTCCGTGCACCCCGGGTGGCTGCACCCCAACTGCTCGGCGATGAGCATCAGCTTCTGCTCCACAGAGGCGTGCCGCTGCACGCGACCCCCGGCCTTCGCCCGCCCGCTGAAGGGGTCCAGCGCCACGCCGTAGTCGTAGGCAGCCAGGCCCAGGCGCAGGATGTCCAGCGCGGAGAGCCCGGCGTTCGTGTTCGTTGGCATGAGCTGGGAGGTTCCCGCAGACGCGATCTTCCCCGCAGCACCCTCCGGCAGCGCCGCATTCTCCGCCAGCCGCTCCAGGTCCCGGGCGCTCACGGCCACCACCAGGGAGGCCAGCCCGCGTTCCCGGCCGGTACGAGCGGCATCGCCAGCGGAGGCCACGCCTTCCAGCAGGGAGATGAACGCATCGCACCTGCGCTGCTGCAGGTTGCGCTTGTCTCCCTCCACGTAGTCCCCGCGCTGCTTTTCCATCGCCACCAGGTTCTGCGGCGCGAAGAGCGTGTCCAGCAGCGAGTGGGCGAATCGCGGCAGCACGATCCGCACCGTCGTGTTTCCGTTGTGGTCCGGCTTTGACCAGCTCATCGAGCGGTTGCGGATATCCTGCAGCGGGTCACTCACTGCCGCATTCGCGCGCCGCACCTCCCGCTGCACCCACACGCGCAGGTCCTCCGGCGTGCGGTCCGGCGCCTGCTCACACGCCCGCTCAAACAGGCCGGGTCGCACCGCGTCCACAATGGCATCGTCCAAATGCCGCAGCTCGTCACGGATGATCGTGAGCTTCGCATTGCTTATTCCGCGACGCCGCCGCCGCTTCTCCCGCTCCTTTTCCTCATCCCGTGAGTCCTTGCTCTCATCGCCGGCAGCTTTCGTGTCTTCCTGCGGCGGCTCAGCATTTGGCTCTGCTTCTGACCCAGCATCCGCCTCCGCATCCGCCTGCTCCCCGAAGAGATCAGCAGGTTCTTCCATCTTCTGCGGCTCCACAGGCTCATCAGGCTCCACCGGCTCCGGCTGGTGCATCGCCTTGCCGATATCCAACCAGCGCATCGCCTGCACGAAGGTGGTGTCCAGCCGCTTCTGCAGGTAATCCGAGGTCCGCGTGGACCCCACCCGCCGCGAGGCCCCGGCGATGTCCGCAGCGTGTGCGAAACTACCGAACAGCCCGTCCGTACGGTTCAGCGCGTTCAGCGCCCGCACCAGCTCCGCCTCGTTCTCGTCAAAGAACTTCACGGAAGGCTCGGCCAGCAGATCCTGCAGACCCTCCACGGCGGCGCAGATCTGATCGGCAAAACTCGCTACGGACTGTGGCGCCGATACGGACTCTGACACTGGCTGTACCCTCCCTTCAAACAACATTCAGAACTCCCCGAAGACCAGTTTTAATACTAATCCCCAATAAGTACTGTGCTGATTGATAACAACGCTATGCGCTGCGTCAATGTGGTGTGTGGTTGATGCGCTAACTAATCTTCATCGTACACCCATTCACATACCCTGTCAAGGCCCAAAACAAAAAAATTTCCACCAACTCACGGACTCGTCTAACCCGCGGACCCCGCGGTGGCGTCGCCCCCAAAAAATCCCACACGCACCAGGTAACCTAAGAAACCATGACCGCAACCCAAGAAAAGTATGACCTCATCGTTGTCGGCAGCGGCTTCTTCGGCCTCACCGTGGCTGAACGCGCAGCCACCCAGAAGGGCGCGCGAGTGCTCATCGTGGAAAAGCGCAACCACATCGGCGGAAATGCCTACTCGGAGGCCGAGCCAGACACCGGCATCGAGATCCACAAGTACGGCGCGCACCTGTTCCACACCTCCAACAAGCGCGTCTGGGACTACGTCAACCAGTTCACAGACTTCACGGACTACCAACACCGCGTCTTCGCGATGCACAAGGGCACGGCCTACCAATTCCCCATGGGCCTGGGCCTGATCAACCAGTTCTTCGGCAAGTACTACTCCCCAGATGAGGCCCGTCAGCTCATCAAGGATCAGACCGATGGCCTCAACCCGGACGATGCGAAGAACCTGGAAGAAAAGGGCATCGCGCTCATCGGCCGCCCGCTCTACGAGGCCTTCGTGCGGGACTACACCGCCAAGCAGTGGCAGACCGACCCCAAGGATCTGCCCGCGGGCAATATCTCCCGCCTTCCCGTGCGCTACACCTTCAACAACCGCTACTTCAATGACACCTATGAGGGCCTGCCGGTCGAGGGCTACACGAAGTGGCTGGAGAACATGGCGGCGCATGAGAACATCACGGTGCAGCTGGACACGGATTGGTTCGAGGTTCGCGATGCCGTGCGCGAGGCCAACCCAGACGCACCCGTGGTGTACACCGGCCCGCTGGACCGCTACTTTGACTACGCGGAAGGCCGGCTGGGCTGGCGCACCCTGGACTTCGAGACCGAGGTGCTGGAGACCGGAGACTTCCAGGGCACCCCGGTGATGAACTACAACGACGCGGACGTGCCCTACACCCGCATCCACGAGTTCCGCCACTTCCACCCGGAGCGCGAGGGCCAATACCCCAAGGACAAGACGGTCATCATGAAGGAGTACAGCCGCTTCGCCGAGAACGACGACGAGCCGTACTACCCGATCAACACCCCCGCGGACCGGGAGATGCTGCTGAAGTACCGCGAACTGGCGGATAAGGAGACCGCGGAATCGCGCGTGTTCTTCGGTGGGCGGCTGGGCACATACCAGTACTTGGACATGCACATGGCGATCGGTGCGGCGCTGAGCATGTTCGATAACAAGCTGGAGCCGCTGCTGTAGGTTACTGTTTTTGGGTTTTTTGGGGCGACGGCACCGCCGCCCCTTCCCTAGTTGTGCGTGTGGGGTTGGGGGTTAGTTCGTGGTGCCTGTGGTGCCTGTGTGCTCCGTGGTGCCGTTGGTCTCTGTGGCGACGAGGTGGAACATGGCCATGTCTGCCGCGCGCGTGCACTCTACTTCGGTGCGCTCTTGCTCTGCTTCTGTGTTGGAGCTGGTGTTCGCGCCTGCGACTGCGGCGGTGGGGGTGTTGCAGGTCCATTCGCCGAGGTTGACGACGTTGGCGTTGCCACCGCCTTCTGCATCGCGGCGGTCTAGGTAGTCGTCCAGCGTGGCGGTGGCTTCTTGGCAGTCGACCTTACCTTCGACGGTGCGGACCTGCTTCCCGTCGTACTCGCAGGCACCGTCGCCGGTGAGCTCGCCGGCCTTGTCACCTGCGGCGTCTGTGGCGGAGGCGGCAGCGTCTGCGGCTGCGTCTGTGGCGGACGCGGCCTTGTCTGCGGCCTCTTGCTGGGAATCTTCTGAGCAGGCAGCGAGCCCCAGCGCGAGGAGCCCTGCCGCGGCCAGGGCCGCGGGCTTCTTCAGCGGTATGCTGGCGCGCTTGGTGCCAAGCTTGGTGCTAGGCGTGGCGCCAGGGGCAGCTGCTTCTTGAGGTTCCGGTGTGTTCTTTGCCGTGGAATTGCTGTAGCTGAACATGGTTTCCACGCTACTGACGTGTTGTGGTGATTGTCACCGCCCGAGCTGTGGTCTGTGGTGGCTAGGTCATTGGTTGGGAAGGTGTGCTCTGCTGAAGCGTTGCCTTGATTCTGAAGTCGGTGAACTGGTCCGAATTCTGCCCACATTCGGCCTAGTTCACCGACTTCACGGTGGAGGGGCTATTGCCGGCCAGGGTTATCGAGCATTTTGCTTCGCTGATCGCCCAGTGAAGCAAAAAGGTGGACTCTGATGGAGATTTTCAGCCATTTTGCTTCACTCGGTTCGTGGCCGTAACATTCCGGTGGATTCTGGGGTGAGGGGTGGTTCGGAAGTTGGCGGCCAGTGGCCAGGCAAGCGGGATGGGGAGTGGTGGCGGGGCTGGCGGGTGTGTCCTGCAAGGTGATTCGTGCAAGTTCACCGACTTCAGCATTTGGGTCGTTCAACTTGACCGAATTTTGCCCAGATTTGGACTAGTTCACCGACTTCAGCGTTCAGGTCGCTCAAAGCGACCGGTTTGCCCTTCGTCGCTGGGGTGGGCGGCCCGCAACGAGAGGCGGGAGAGCGGGAAGCCCTGGAAGGAGTGTGAAGGTGTGTGAGGGAGTGTGAAGGAGTGAGAAGGTGTGGCGCAATGGGACAGGCGCGCGGGAATCGTGGATAATCATATGAAGAAATACTGTCTATACGGAGGTTGGTCCCTCAATCAATGACTGCACAGCCATCGAACGCTCAGTCTGAAGACGCCAGCGCAGCAAGCTCCAGCGCTGATGTGGCGCGCCAAGAAAAGGCAAGCTCCAGCGCGGCGGCCGCAGCAGGCGCCGGCGCAAGCTCCGGCGCGGCCAGCGCGCAGGTGGACCCCACCCGCCTGGCCCGCATCATCCTGCCCAAGCGCGGCGAGCCACGGGACGTGCGCTCCCTCTACATCGTGGAAAACGAGTCCGCGACCCCGGGGCGCGTCACGGCGCTCTCCCGCACGGAGGCCGTCATCCCCGGCGGCACCGAAGTCTCCTTCGAGACCTACTTCAACGCATTCCCCGCCAGCTACTGGCGCCGCTGGTCCCAGCTGGACGAAGTGCAGCTACGCGTGGACCTCACCGGTGACGCACGCATTGACATCTACCGGTCCAAGATTGATGGGTCCAGGATTGCCGTCACGGGCGGGCAGGTGGATGCCACCGCAGACACCCGCGGCACCGCAGAATTCACCATCTCACTGGCGCCATTCGAAGATGGCGGCTGGATTTGGTTCGACATCACCTGCGAATCTGAAACCACCATCCACTCCGCCGGCTGGTACGCCACCAAGGAGGCCGGCGAGCAGGAGTTCGAAGGCCAGAAGCTGCCCGCCAACGCACCTACCGTCACGGTCGGTATTCCAACGTTTAATAGGCCTGCGGATGCCGTCGCTGCATTAGAGGCCCTTGCCAGCGACCCGCAAGTAGACGCAGTGATCGAGGCCGTGATCATGCCGGACCAGGGCGACAAGCACCCCAACGATGAGCCCGGCTTCCCAGCGGTAGAAAGCCACTTCGGCGACCGGCTGCGCCTGGTGCGCCAGGGCAACCTCGGCGGCTCCGGTGGCTACTCCCGCATCATGTACGAGGCCCGCCACCCGGAGCGCGGCACCACCAGCCCCTACATCCTGTACATGGATGATGACATCGCGATTGAGCCGGACTCCGTGCTCCGCGCCCTCGCAGCCGCGCGCTACGCGAAGTCCCCCATGCTCATCGGCGGCCAGATGCTCAACCTGCAGGAGCGCAGCCACCTGCACTCCATGGGCGAGGTCATTGACCGCGGCCCCTTCATGTGGACCGCCGCGCCGCACACGCACTACGACCATGACTTCTCCCGCCACCCGCTGCGCGACCGCGGCGAGTACGGTAAAAACGCCTCCGGCGAAGTGATTGACTCCAAGGACCTGCACCGCCGCATTGACGTGGACTATAACGGCTGGTGGATGTGCATGATCCCCCGCTTCGTGGCGGACAAGATCGGCCAGCCCCTGCCGCTGTTCATCAAGTGGGACGATGGCGAGTACGGCCTCCGCGCCAAGGATGCGGGCTTCCCCACTGCGTCCTGGCCCGGCATCGCCATCTGGCACATGGCCTGGTCCGATAAGGATGATGCCATCGACTGGCAGGCGTACTTCCACCTGCGCAACCGGCTCATCGTGGCCGCGATCCAGCATGAGGGCAGCACTCGCGGCCTTATCACCTCCATGGCCAAGGCCACCGCGAAGCACCTGCTATGCCTCGAGTACTCCACCGTGGCCGTGCAGAACGAGGCCATGAAGGACTTCCTCGCCGGCCCGGAACACCTCTTCGACATCCTGGAGACCGCCCTGCCGCGGATCAACAAGATGCGGAAGAACTACAGCGATGCCGTGGTGGTCCCTTCCGCAGCGCACCTGCCCGCCCCCACGGGCGGACCTGCCGGCCTGACGAACATCCCCATCAACCCGGTCACCAAGGTGAAGTCCCTGGTGCAGGGCCTGGTCAATAACATCAAGCCCGCGGACGCGCGCCACCACCACGCCCCGCAGGTCAACTTGCCGCCGATCGAGGCGCGCTGGTTCGCCCTCTCCCGCGTCGATGGTGCCACCGTCACCACCGCGGACGGGCGCGGCGTGGTCTTCCGCAAGCGGGACCGCGGCCAGATGGTCGCGCTCGCGAAGGAATCGGCCAGGTTGCAGAAGCAGGTCGCGGATCGTTTTGATGAGATGCGACGCCGCTACCGGGCAGCCCACCCAGAGCTCACAAGCGTGGAGGCCTGGGCCCGGATTTTCGAGCCCGAAGCGGCAGGTGACTCCCAGTAATGAGCGAGAAGATTACCGGTGATCCGCTGGGAGAATCCCAGGTCCTCGTGGCCATCCAGAACACCCTGGCGGACAAGCCGGGCGTGCTGGCCGGCGCGCGTGCCCTGAGCCACTTCGGCGAGCATGCCCTCGGCTGGATAGGCACCGCAGCAGCGGGCTACGCCGTGGCGTACCTGCAGGGCAAGCCGGAGGACTCCCCGGAGCGCATCGGCTGGCTCACCGTCGGCGCCAGCGCGTTCACCGCCCACGCCGCCAGCGTGGTGCTCAAGCGCATCGTGCGCCGCCCGCGCCCACACCACCCGGACATCCGCATCGGCGTGGGCACCCCCTCCAAGCTGAGCTTCCCCTCCAGCCACGCCACCAGCTCCACAGCGGCCCTGGTGGCGATGGCGAACATGTGGGGCAACCCCGCCCCGCTGGTGGGTATCCCCACGATGGCGACATCCCGGTTGGTCCTGGGCGTGCACTACCCAACGGATGTGGCGCTCGGATCCGTCATCGGAGCCACCACTGCCATGGCCGCGAAGAGTACTGTGGGACGGGTTGTCCGGGGACGGCGTCGCACGAAAAAGAAGAAGAAGTAGAAGGAGCACACGGTGAGCGAACAGCAACAGCGCCTCGAGCCGCTAATCGGCCACGAGCCGCACACGAGCGGCCTGGAGCGGGAAACCACGCAGGTGACCGCGCCGGGCAAGCAACTGCGTGCCCCGAAGAACCTGCCCGAGGCGATCATCAAGGCGATGCGCCCCAAGCAGTGGGTGAAGAACGTGCTGGTGGTGGCCGCGCCCGCAGCCGCCGGTGGCGAGATGCTGTTCCACAGCCGCGTGCTGCTGGACGTGCTCATCGCGTTCGTGGTGTTCTGCCTGGCGGCGAGCTCCATCTACCTCATCAACGACGCGCGTGACGTGGAAGCAGACCGCGCGCACCCGACCAAGCGTTACCGGCCCATCGCCGCGGGCGTGCTGCCGGTGAACCTGGCGTATGTGCTGGCGGTGGTGCTGATTGTGCTGGCGGTCGGTGGGTCCTTCCTGGCCTCTAGCGGGTATAGCCTGTCCATCGTGGTGGGCGTGTACATTGCGCTGCAGCTGGGCTACTGCTTCGGGTGGAAGCACCAGCCGGTGATCGACATTGCCCTGGTGAGCTCCGGGTTCATGCTGCGCGCGATGGCGGGTGGCGTGGCCGCGGCTATCGTGCTTTCCCAGTGGTTCCTGCTGGTCGCGGCGTTTGGTTCCCTGTTCATGGCGGCGGGTAAGCGGTACGCGGAGTTGAAGCTATCGCTGCGTTCGGGGGCGAAGATCCGCAAGTCCCTGGAGAGCTACACGCCCACCTACCTGCGGTTTGTGTGGACGCTGGCGGCCACGGCGGTGGTGCTGAGCTACGCGCTGTGGGGCTTCGACTTGAGCCAGCAGGTGGAGTCCGGCGCGGCCGCGGTGTGGTACCAGGTGTCCATGGTGCCCTTCACCATTGCGATTCTGCGGTATGCCGCGGACGTGGACCGTGGCGAGGGTGGGGCGCCGGACGAGATCGCGCTGGAGGACCGGACGCTGCAGCTCCTGGCGCTGGCGTGGCTGGGGTGCGTGGCGATGGCGGTGTACATCGTGCCGCTGTTCTAGGTTGGTGGTTTTGGGGCGACGGCACACTGCCGCCGCCCCTTTTTCTCGTGTTCATTGTGGTGGTTGGGTTTGTGAAGGCTGGTGGTGGGCTACGGATCGGCCGCTGCTCAGCTACGGATCGGCCGCCCCTCAGCAAAAGTGGACAAGCTCAGATCGGAAAATCGCCGAATTTCCGATCTGAGCTTGTCCTATTTCTGGAACCGGGGTCTAGCGAGCCCCGCAGGCGCCTGCCCCCGGGTAGTCAGGCCCCAAGCCCCCAGCTCCAACCCCCGGGTAGCCAGGCCGCCGCTACTGCAGCGCGCCTGCGATCTGGCGGGCGATGAAGTTGGAGCCCGCACGGCTCGGGTGAGCAGTCATGTTGTAGTGCGGCGTGGTGGTATCAATCACGCCGGCAACGTAACGCTGCTGGTCAGGCGCGCACGTGTTGTTCCCGGCGGAGCCATCCTTGACCTCTACATAGGTGGCGCCCACCTGACGCGCGGCCTCAATCTGGTTGCCGCGGTGCCAGTTCTCCGCGTCGCGCAGCACGGGCAGCGGGATGCCTGCGGGCAGGTTCGGCACCACGTTGATGGCGCACCACACGGTGGTGTTCGGGTCCGCGATGGACAGGGAGCCGGCCAGGATGATCCGCGCGCCCGGTGCCACCTGGCGGATGCGCTCTGCTGCGCGGCGGGTATCGGCCAGGTAGCCCTCCCGGACCGCTGGCGGGTTGAGCACGTTGTGCTCGTTGCGCAGCTCGAATGGGTTGTAGTTGTTCAGTCCCGCCGCGAGCACCACGTTGCTGGTGCCGGGGTGCAGGTCGCCGGCCTGGATGGCCTGCTCAATGCGGTGCAGCGTAGACCGGGAGGTCTCCGCGTTGCAGGAGTAGTCGGTGACGGGCCGTGGGGTCATGCCGTCCAGCTGCCGTGGTGCGTTATCGGGCGCCTGCAGGCAGCCGTTGCGGGAGGGGTAGTCCTCGAATACTTCTGGGACGAAGCCGCGGATGGCGGACTTGACGCCATCGGGGTTGGCGGTGAAGGAGTCGCCGAAGTAGAGGACGTTGCCGTTCGGTACGGCGGTCGCTTCGGGTGCGGGGGTCGCCAGGCCGATCATGGCGGTCGTTGCGACGGCGACGGCTGCCGCAGCGGCACGTACCGTTCGGCGGGAGAATGCTAAGGCTGACAAGAGTAACGCATTCCTTTCATTCTGAGATTGGGCTAAGAGAGCACTAAAAGATATGAACGCATATAGATCTGTCAGCGTAACAGGTTATGATTAACACCACGCTGGCAGCGGGCGATCAGGGCTTTCTCAGCATCTGACTAGAACCGTTCATAACTTTTTGGTAACGTTCCCCGCATCGTGTGAAGAGGAGAGAGAAGAGACGTATGACCTCCACAAACAAGACCAGGGGCTTCGGCAGCAAGCTGACAGCCCTGCTTGTGGCAGTGGCAACTGCTCTGGGTATGGCCGTGGTGGCCGCCCCAAGTGCCTCTGCTGACCCGCGGGCATTCCTGCGCCCCGGCTGCACCTGGGCGCCGGATAACTACTTCCTGCAGAACTGTGATGTGTTCTCCCCGGCGATGGGGCAGAACATCAAGGTGCAGATTAAGCCTGCGGCCCGCGGCGGTTCCGCTGGTCTGTACATGCTGGATGGCCTGCGTGCGCGGGACGAGTTCAATGCGTGGGCACCGTGGGGTGGCGCGCTGCAGCAGTTCGTGGATGAGGACATCACCTTGGTGCTGCCCACCGGTGGCGCTGCCCAGTTCTACACGGACTGGATTGGCCCGTGGATGGGTTCCAACGGCCCTCAGGTTCCGCGTTGGGAAACCTTCCTGACCCGTGAGCTGCCCGGTTACCTGCAGCAGCACTTCGGTGTGGATCCGCACCGTAATGCCATCGCCGGCCTGTCCATGGGTGCGACCGGCGCCATGAACTTGGCTGCGTGGCACCGCGATCAGTTCAAGCACGTGACCTCCATGTCTGGTTACCTGAACCCCACCTGGCCGGGCATGTACGCGGGCCTGCAGATCGCGCAGCTGGATTCCTCCGGCATGGGCGCGCAGATCTGGAACATGTGGGGCAACCCGCTGGACCTGCACCGCTTCCGCAATGATCCGCTGCTCAACGTTGGTCGCCTGCACGGCATGCCGATGTACCTCTCCGCCGCTGCTGGTATCCCGCAGCCGGGCGAGGAGTTCCTGAAGGATCCGCTGGGTATCACTATGGGCATTGGTCTGGAGTGGATGGCGCGCACCTCGACCGCGAAGTTTGAGGCCGCAGCCCGCCTGACCGGCACCAACCCAGTGGTGAGCTACCCGATCCAGGGCATTCACAGCTGGCCGCTGTGGAGCCAGGAACTGGTTAACGCAAAGCCGCACATCAAGGCAGCGCTGGGGGTTTAGCTAGCGCTTGGAGGAGAACCCGCACCGTTATCGTAACGATGTGGGTTCTTTTGTAGTTGGTAGTTATATGCGTGTGTCCAGCGCACGGCAGGTCGGCAGGTTTCGGGTAGCGAATCACCGTGCTAACCTGAAAATGTTGACAACCCTCAAGTAAAACTTTAGGTTTTCTGCGTGTTTCGCCAGCGAAATGCGCGGGGCGCTGCCATAATGGCTGCGTACATACTGTGAAGCAGTGTCGGAGCAGGAGGGGAACCTGCTCCGGGATCGCTACCACGATGGCCTATAGATGACCTACACACTTGACTGACGCTCACGAAGGAAAGACAACACCTATGCGTTCAACCGCGAAACTCCCCCGGCTCCGCTCCGCACGGCGCATCGGCGCAGCCTCCTTGGCACTTCCGCTGGCCCTGGGCATGACTGTGCCAGCGGTGGTGACTCCCACCGCTGATGCACAGTCCTCTATCTCTGAGGGCTGGGGTGCCGGCTCTGGCACGGATAGCATCCGCCCGGATAGTTACCCGGAGCGCACGCCAATTGAGACCGAGCACCGCGACATCCAGGGCCTGCCCCAGGGTGTGGAGGAGACCCGCGTTGAGTGGATCACCAACCGCTGGGCAAACATCTATATCAAGTCTGCCGCTATGCCGGAGCAGGAGATGAAGGTGCAGATCCTCCTGGCGCGTGATTGGTACTCCAAGCCGAACCAGACCTTCCCGTCTGTGTGGGCGCTGGATGGCCTGCGCGCCCGCGATGATGAGTCTGGCTGGACGCTGGAGACCAACATCCATGATTTCTACGCTGACAAGAACGTCAACGTGATCATGCCGGTGGGCGGCGAGTCCTCCTTCTACACCGACTGGCAGCAGCCGAATAACGGCAAGAACTACAAGTGGGAGACCTTCCTCACTCAGGAGCTGCCCGCCGTGCTGAAGCAGGGCTGGCGCACCAACGATGACCGCGCCGTGGTCGGCCTGTCCATGGGTGGCACCGCCGCCATCAACCTGGCTGAGCGCCACCCGCACATGTTCAAGTTCGCCGGCTCCTTCTCCGGCTACCTGGACACCACCTCTTACGGCATGCCTCAGGCCATCGGCTACGCCACTAACGATGGTGGCGGCTATGACGCGCAGAAGATGTGGGGCCCCTACGGCTCCCAGGACTGGGTTGACCACGATCCGAAGCTGGGCGTGGAGAACCTCAAGGGCATGGGCGTGTACGTCTCCGCTGGTAACGGCAACACCGGCCGCTTTGACCAGAACGGTGCCATCCCGGGCATTCCGACCAACATGGCCGGATTCGGCCTGGAGGTCATGTCCCGCCTGACCACCGAGACCTTCGTGCGCTACGCGAAGCGCGCTGGCGTGGACGTCATCACCCAGTTCCGCCCCTCCGGCACCCACTCTTGGCCCTACTGGCAGTTCGAGATGACCCAGGCGTGGCCGCACATCGCCAACTCCCTCGGCCTGGCCGAGGGCGACCGTGGCGCTACCTGCAACATCGGTGGCGACATCAAGAAGAAGTACGACGCGACCGACATGTCCGGCCAGGTTGGCCCTTGCACCAGCGAGGAGTACGACGGCAAGAACGGCGGCAAGGTGCAGGACTACCGCAATGGCCGCGCGTACTGGAAGCCGGGCATTGGCGCGAACTTCCTGTGGGGCCGCATCGGCGCCCTCTACGCAGGCATGGGCGCTGAGGGTTCCTGGTTGGGCTACCCGACCTCCCAAGAGATCGCGATTGGCCCGGGCAACCAGGGCCGCATCGTCCACTTCGAGCACGGCAACATCTACTGGCACCCATCCACCGGGGCCGTGGCTATCCACAACAACATGATGGATAAGTACAAGGAGATGGGCTACGAGCACGGCGCGTTGGGCTACCCCACCGAGCAGCTCAAGGACGTGGCCGGCGGCCAGGTGCTGAAGTTCCAGAACGGCGCGCTGCTGAAGAAGCCAAACGGCGAGGTTGTATCTGTTCAGGGCCTCATCTCCAACAAGTACTTCGAGCTGGGCGGCCCGGAGTCCGAGCTCGGCTGGCCGAAGGACAGGGAGATCAGCATCCCAGGTGGAGCGTTCTCCCAGTTCGAGCACGGCAACATCTACTGGTCCCCGAACTCCGGCGCCCACATGATCAAGTACGGCAAGATCTTCGACAAGTGGGGCGAGCACGGCTACGAGCAGGGCAAGTACGGCTGGCCCACCGAGGACTTCCGCGCCATCCCATCCGGCGGCAACGAGCAGGTCTTCCAGAAGGGCACCATCCGTGAGATCAACGGTGGAGTCCAGGAAGACTTCCGAGGCTAAGCCGAAACCAATTGATGACAGGTAGGAACATGCCAATGCTTCGCAAGGCAACCATGGCCATCGCCGCCGGCAGTGCCACGCTTCTGCTCGCGGGCTGCGGCAGCGATGCCACGGTGGACAATTCCGAATCCAGCACGGTCGCGTCCGTCACTCCTTCTTCTTCCAAGTCCGACGCCGCTACGAAGGACAAGGACAAAGAATCAGAGGCGAACGCCACGGCTGCCCCCGCTCCCGCTCCCCAGGACGGCGGCGTGGATCAGGTGGAGGAAGTCCCTAGCGCCCCGGAGCGCTCCGCCGAGGATGAGGAATTCCTCGCCGTGCTCAAGGACAAGGGCATTGACCTGGGCAGCGTGGAAGGCGCCGGCAACGCGGGTGGCCTGGAGGACCAGGTCATTGCCGCTGGCAAGTCTCAGTGCGGTGCCCAGCGCGAAGGCTCCCCGGAGGTCTTCCTCCCCGTGGCGGCCGGCCAGCTGACCACCCAGGGCGTAACGGACAAGGACCCGGAGCAGGTGGAGAAGATCCTGCGGGACGCGGTGAACTCTAGCTACTGCAAGTAGCAAACCTGTGAAACTATAGCCAGTTTTCCAAGGCGGCTCCCAGGGAGCTGTCCGGAAGACTGGCTATAGTCCTTTCACACCCCTTTCGCCCGCCCACCCGCTGCAGCGACCCGTACATGGTGTGGGGAGGGGGAGTGCGCGGGGTGGCGTCGCCCCCAAAAAAGAAAAGAAAGAGGAACGAGCGTGAAGAAGATTCTCACCATCATCGCGGTTGTGGTGCTGGTCCTGGCGATTATCGTGGGCGTGGGCAACTGGCTCAACCAGACCAAGCCCGGCCAGCAGGGGCAGCCGACACCGCCTGCGACGGAGGAGCCCGGGGGCGAGGAGGCTGTCAACCCGCCGGGATGCGTGGATTTCGAGGTCATCGCCGCGCCCGGCACCTGGGAATCCTCCGCCACCGATGACCCCATCAACCCGCAGGCGAACCCGCACAGCCTCATGCTTTCGATCACCCGCCCGCTGCAGGAAGAATTCCCGGCGGACCGGGTGAAGGTGTGGACGCTGCCGTACACGGCGCAGTTCCGCAACTACAACGCGATGCATGAGATGACCTATGACGACTCCCGCCAGGAAGGCTTCGCGCGCATGGCCGAAGAGCTGCGCGCCACGCACGAGGCCTGCCCCGCCACCACGTTCGCCCTGACCGGATTCAGCCAGGGCGCGGTGATCACGGGTGACCTCGCCAATGACATCGGCAACGGGCGCGGGCCGGTGCCGGCGGACAGGATCGCGGGCGTGGCGCTCATCGCCGATGGCCGCCAGGAGCTCGGCAAGGGCAACCTGGTGGGCGCGCAGGGCATCGGGGGAGTGGGTGCCGAGGTGGCACTCAACCCCGTGAGCGGGCTGGTGCAGCCCATCGTGCCTGGTGCGACGATGCGGGGCCCGCGGCCGCAGAACTTCGGCGCGTTGGAGGACAGGGTCAACAACTTCTGCGCCGCGGCGGATTTGGTGTGCGACGCCCCACCGAACGTGGTGGACGCCGTGGGACGGGCACGGGACCTCGTGGCGGCCAACGCCGTGCACGCGCAATACGCCACGAACGGCACGGTGGTGCCGGGGCAGACGGTGCCGCAGTGGATCGTCAATTGGACAAGGGATCTCATTAACGGCGCCTAAACCCGCACCGAAAGCTAACAGATTTGCTATAGTTCCCTAGTAAAAATACTAAAGTAAAAATACTAAACTAGGCGAAGCTTAAGAAGGAGATTGGCAGGCATGGATATCGCGTCCGCAATGGGGCAGTTCTTCGATGAACAGGGCAACATGGCCGTCCCGGACCAGCTCACGCTCTCCGGCATGTGCGAAATGCTCTACACCATGGCGCAGATGGAGGGCACCACGGGCAATACCCTCATCCGCTACTGGGACTTCTCAGAGTCCCGGGAGGGCACGGTGCGGGAGATCACCCGTGAAGAGGTCAACACGCGCATCAAGGCCGTGTGCGTGCGCCTGCAGCAGGTGGCGCAGCCGGGCGACCGGGTGGCCATCCTGGCCAACAACTCCCCGGAGTACATGTACTCCTTCCTAGGCGCGATGTACGCCAAGATGGTGCCGGTGCCGCTCTACGACCCGAACGAGCCGGGCCACTCCGGGCACCTCTCCGCCGTGTTGGGCTCCAGCGAGCCGACCGTGGTGCTGACCAACAAGCGCTCCGCCGCGGCCGTGCGCAAGCACTTCGCGGACACCCCGGCGGCGCAGCGCCCGCGCGTGCTGACGGTGGATGCGCTGCCGGATTCCCTGGCGGCGGAGTGGGTCAACCCCATGGCCGCGATCATGGCGGACCCGTCCCTGGCGCCGAACTCCAGCGATGAGGCGTTCCTGCAGTACACCTCCGGCTCCACCCGCACGCCCGCCGGCGTGGTGCTGACCCACAAGTCCATCGTGACCAACGTGCTGCAGATCTGGAAGGCGGCGAACCTGCAGACTCCGCTGCGGCTGTCCACCTGGCTGCCGCTGCACCATGACATGGGCGTGATCCTGGCCGCCTTCGTGATCATCCTGGGCCTGCCTTTTGACCTCATGAGCCCCCGGGACTTCATCCAAGACCCCGGGCGCTGGCTCAAGCAGCTGGATAAGCAGAATGACGAAGAGAACGTGTACACCGTGGTGCCGAACTTCGCCATGGAGCTGGCCGTGCGTTACGCCAACCCGGAGCAGGTGGAGGAGCTGAAGGACCTGGACCTCTCCCGCGTGGATGGGCTCATCTCCGGTTCTGAGCCGGTGCACCACTCCACCGTCAAGAAGTTCCTGGACGTGTTCGGCGCTCATGGGCTGCAGGCGCAGGCGATCCGCCCGTCCTATGGCCTGGCGGAGGCCACCCTGATTGTGACCACCCCGCAGACTGACGAGCGGCCGCTGACCAAGTGGTTCCAGCGCGACGACCTCAACGCGGGCACGGCCGTGACGGTGGAGGAGGGTTCTGCGGAGGCCATGCCGCTGGTCTCCCTGGGGCAGGTCTGCCCGCCGCAGTACATGGCCATCGTGGACCCAGAGACCGGTCAGGAGCTGGCCGATGGATCCGTGGGTGAGATCTGGGTGCATGGTGACAACATGGCCGCCGGTTACCTCAACCGTGAGGATGAGACGAAGGAGACCTTCCGCAACACCCTGGCGGCGGAGCAGCGGCTGGACGAAGGCTCCCGGGCGGGCGATGCCCCTGAGGATAACTGGATGCGCACCGGCGACCTGGCGGTCGTGGTGGACGGGCACCTGTACATCACGGGCCGGTTGAAGGACCTCATCATCGTGGCGGGCCGCAACCACTACCCGCAGGACATTGAGGCCACGGCCGATGAATCCACGGAGCACACCGCCGCCGCCGTCATCGCCGCCTTTGCGGTGACCGATGAGTCCAAGCAGATCGAGGGCCTGGTCATCGTGGCGGAGCGTGACCCGGATGCCGATGAGTCTGGCGATGCAGAGGCGAAGGAGGTGATCCGCGCGGCGGTGACTTCCAAGCACGGCGTGCAGCCGGAAGACGTGCGCATCGTTGCTCCGGGTGAGCTGCCGCGGTCTTCCGCGAACAAGATCGCCCGCCGCGTGGCGGCCAAGGCTTACGTGGAGGGTCGCCTGTAGCGCGGGAGCGGCAGGCGGAAAGCCTGACGCTGAAGCGTTGCGTTTCAGTCACGTTTCCGGCTCGGGGAGCGTTAGAATAAATCGAGCATGCGGCCACTGTCCCAACACCCGGTGGCCGCTTAAGATTTTTAGAATAAAAGTTTAAGTAATTATCAGCTATTAGTGCATAGGAGACACGTACATGGATGCTCCGGCCCGCCCCACAACCATCACAGAGATGCGCACCTGGTTGCGCAACTGGGTGGCCGAGACCACCGGGTTGGAGGCCCAGGAGATTAGCGATGACCGCTCCATGGAGCAGTTCGGCCTGTCCTCCCGGGATGTCGTTGTCCTGTCCGGAGACTTGGAGCGCCTCACCGGCCGCGTGCTCGATGCCACCATCGCCTACGAGTTCAACACCATCGCTGCCCTGGCGGATTACCTCATCAACGGCCGCCCTGAAGGTGCCGCCACCGGGGCCTTCGCCCCTGCGGTGACTTCCAGCAGCGGGACCATGCTCACCGAGGAGGAGCGGGACATTGCCATCGTGGGCATGGCAGGGTCCTACCCCGGCGCCAAGAACGCCGCCGAGATGTGGGAAATGTTCAGCAACTACCGCTCCGGCGTGGGGGAGCCCCCGGCGGGCCGCTGGTCCGAATACGCGGGGGATGAGAACATGTCCTCCCGCATGGAGCAGGCCCAGCTGACGGGCGGTTACATCGAGGACATCGCCAGCTTTGACGCGGAGTTCTTTGGGCTCTCCCCGCTGGAGGCCGCCAACATGGACCCGCAGCAGCGCATCCTGTTGCAGCTGACGTGGGAGGCGTTGGAGAACGCGCACATCCCCGCCAACCAGCTGCGGGGCCTACCCGTGGGCGTGTTCATGGGCACGACCAACAATGATTACGGCATGCTTATCAGCGCCGACCCCGCTGAGGCGCACCCCTATGCCCTGACCGGCAACTCCACGGCCATCGTGGCTAACCGTATCTCCTACGCCTTTGATTTCCGCGGGCCTTCCGTGGCCATGGACACGGCTTGCTCCGCCTCCTTGGTGGCGATCCACCATGCCGTGCGGTCCCTGCGGGATGGGGACTCCACCGTGGCCATCGCCGGTGGCGTGAACCTGCTGGCCAGCCCCTTTGCCACGGTCGCCTTCTCTGAGCTGGGCGTGCTGAGCCCCACCGGCGGCATCCGCGCCTTCAGCGATGACGCCGATGGCATCGTCCGCTCCGATGGCGCGGGCGTGGTCGTGCTCAAGCGCCTGGCGGATGCCCGCGCGGATGGTGATGACGTCCTGGCAGTGATCAAGGGCAGCGCCATTAACTCTGATGGCCGCTCCAACGGCCTCACCGCCCCCAACCCCGATGCTCAGGTGGACGTCCTGCGCGCCGCTTACGCGGACGCGGGCATCAGCCCCCAGGCCGTGGACTACGTGGAAGCCCATGGCACCGGCACCATCCTGGGGGACCCCATTGAGGCCACCGCCCTGGGCGCCGTGCTCGGCCGTGGTCGGGATAATGCCTCCCCGCTGCTGCTCGGCAGCGCCAAGACGAACTTCGGCCACACGGAGGCCGCAGCCGGCGTGGCGGGCGTGATGAAGGTGGCCTTGGCCATGCGCCACGGCGTGCTGCCGCCCTCCATCAACTTCTCCGGCCCCAACCCCTACATCGACTTTGACCGGGAGCACCTGGAGGTCGTGGAGGACCCGCGCGAGTGGCCGGAGTACTCCGGCCGCGCCATCGCCGGCGTATCCGGTTTCGGCTTCGGCGGCACCAACGCGCACGTGGTCATCGCGGCTCCAGACCAGCAGGACCTGGAGAACTCCCGGAATCTGCAGGGCCGCAACGTGGGCGCTCGCCAAGAGCACGCGGAACCCGTGGGGCTGGATGGCCGCCATCTCTTGCCAGTCAGTGGCCTGCTGCCCTCCCGGCGCAAGCAAGCGGCGGCGGACCTGCGGGACTGGTTGGAGTCCAACGCGGCCACCACAGACAGCCTCCTCGCTGACACCGCCCGCGCCCTGGCCGGCCACAACCACGGCCGCTCCCGCGGCGTCGTCACCGCCGCCACCACGGAAGAGGCCTTGGAGGGCCTGAATCGCCTGGCGGAGGGCCGCTCCGGCACCATGCTCAAGTTCGCGGATTCCCCCTCAGTCAACGGTGCTGTGTGGGTCTACTCCGGCTTCGGCTCCCAGCACCGCAAGATGGGCAAGGAGCTCTACGAGCTCTCCCCATTCTTCGCCGCGCGCCTGGTGGAGCTGGATAAGACCATCCAGCGGGAGTCCGGCTGGTCCCTCGTGGAGATGGTTCTCGATGACGAGCAGGACTTCGGCACCGAGCATGCCCAGGTGGGCATCACCGCCATCCAGATCGCCCTGACGGAGCTCATGACCCACCTCGGTGCCAAGCCCGCCGCCGTGGTCGGCATGTCCATGGGTGAGATCGCCGCAGCGTACGCCACCGGCGGGCTCTCCAAGGACGATGCCATGCGCGTGGCCTGCCACCGCTCCCGCCTCATGGGCGAGGGCGAGCAGACCCTCACCGAGGACAAGCAGGGCGCCATGGCCCTCGTGGAGTTCGGCGTGGAGGAGCTGGCCACCTTCACCGCCGAGCACCCAGAATTCGCCGCCGTGGAACCCGCCGTGTACGCCGCCCCCGGCATGACCACAGTCGGCGGGCCGCGCGAGCCCGTCGCCAAGCTGGTGGAGTACCTGGAGGAGCAGGGCAAGTTCGCCCGCCTCCTCAACGTCAAGGGCGCAGGCCACACCTCCATGCTGGACCCGATACTGGGCGAGCTGCACTTCGAGATCAGCGACATTGAGCCCCGCCCCATCCACACCCCGCTGTACTCCTCCGTGGACCGCGGCCGCGTGTACCAGCCGGGCGAGTCCTTCCATGACGCGGAGTACTTCGTCCGCTGCACCCGCCAGCCGGTGTGGTTCAGCGATGCCACGGGCAAGCAGTTCGATGATGGCTTCCGCACCTTCATCGAGTTCGCCCCCAACCCCGTGGCCCTCATGCCGCTGATGAACAACTCCTTCGCCCATGACGCCAGCGAGTCCAAGCTGCTCTTCCTGCTCAAGCGCAAGGAGCCAGCGGAGCAGACCTTCCTCGCCGCCCTCGCGGAGCTGTACGTGCTGGGCGAGGACATTGACCTCAAGACCCTCGCCGGTCCGGGTGCCCGCGCGGATGTGCCCGGCGTGCACTGGAACCTTGCCCGCCACTGGACGAACGCCCGGCCATCGTCCGGCAACCTCGTGGATCTGCCCGGCACGCGGGTTAACCTCCCGGATGGCTCGGTCGCGTTCTCCGTGGCTGCCGACCTGGTGCCGAGTTCGCTGGCGCTGGCGGAGGCCGTCGCTACCGAACTCGCCGAAGGCGCGAACGTGGTGGCCACGCAGGATCACGCGCCGCTGCCCACCGCCGGCCAGTTGACGACCATCGCCACCCGCAACCTGGGCGGCTGGTCCGTCTCCATCTTCGACGCCGAACAGGCCACGATGCCGCTGGTCGCGGAGGCATTCATCTCCGGGTTGTTGTCATCTTCTGTTGGGGGCGACGCCACCCCAGCCCCAGCCGCCACCGCCACAGCCAATGGTGCCGCAGCACCAGCGGCAGGCGCGGACCAAGCGAGGAACAAGCTGCCGGAGCTCGATGACGCCGCCGAGCGCTGGGACCCCGCCAGCGGGGAGCCAGCGGCGGATCGCCTGCGCGCCATCGTCAGCGAGTCCATGGGCTACGACATCGAGGACCTGCCCGGCGAGCTGCCGCTCATCGACCTGGGCCTCGATTCGCTCATGGGCATGCGAATCAAGAACCGCGTCGAGTATGACTTTGACCTGCCACCGCTGCAGGTCCAGGCGCTGCGGGACGCATCGGTGGATGACGTGATCGCCATGGTGGAGCGGCAGATCGCCGAGCGCCACGCCACGGGCGCAGTGGAGGGCGCTGAGGCGGCGGTGGCGTCGCCACACAAGGAAGAAGAGACCGTGACCGACTACTCGGCCGGCGGCGTGGCCCCGCGCGATGCCTCCGAGCGCCTCGTGTTCGCCACCTGGGCCGCCATCACGGGTGCTGCGGCGAAGGGCGTGACCAGCCCGCTGCCGGAGATTGAGCGGGAGGTCGCGGAGAAGATCTCCGCGCGGCTCACTGAACGCGCCGGGGCGGAGATCACGGCCGAGGACGTGGCCGCGGCCGAGACCCTCGAGCCGCTGAGCGAGAAGGTGCGCGCCGGGTTGGAAAGCGACGTGGAGGGCAACATCCGCGTGCTGCGCGCCCGCGGAGAGTCCGAGGCGGCGAAGGCCGCGCCCGCGGTGTTCCTGTTCCACCCGGCCGGTGGCTCCAGCGTGGTGTACGCGCCGCTGACCAGGCGGCTGCCGGAGGAGGTGCCCGTCTACGGCGTGGAGCGCCTCGAAGGTGAGCTGGCGGACCGGGCGGCGCAGTACCTCGATGAGATCGTGGAGCTCGCCGCAGATGGGCCAGTGGTGCTGGGCGGCTGGAGCTTCGGTGGCGCGTTGGCCTATGAGGTGGCGCACCAGCTGAGCCAGCGGGCCGATGCGCCGGGGATCCAGCGCATCGTGCTGCTGGACACGGTGCAGCCGAAGAACCCGGCGCCGGATACTCCCGAGGAGATGCACGCGCGTTGGGACCGGTACGCAACATTCGCGCAGAAGACCTACGGCCTGCCGCTGGAGATCCCGCACGAGCTGCTGGACGAGCACGGCGAGTCCGTCATGTTGACCATGTTCCAGGAGTTCCTGAACTCGCCTGAAGCCAAGGGCATGGGCCTGCCGGCGGGCGTGCTGGAGCACCAGCGGGCTAGCTTCGTGGACAACCGGATCCTGGAATCCCTGGACTTCGCCGCATGGCAGGCGGTGCAGGTGCCCGTGACGCTGTTCAGGGCGGAGCGGATGCACGATGGCGCGATCGAGCTGGAGCCGGCCTACGCGGAGATCGCGGAAGACGGCGGCTGGGCGCAGATCGTGGAGGATCTGGAGATCGTGCAGCTGCGCGGCGACCACCTGGCGATCGTGGACGAGCCGGAGATCTCTAAGGTGGGGCGTGTGATGGCGCAACACATTGCGGGCGCGAAGGAGTAAAGAGGTAGCAATCGTGGCTGACAACCAAGACAACACCGAAGCGCAGGGCGAAACTGCTCCGCAGCGTGATTCTGCTCCGCAGGGCAGCACGGCCGCCAAACTGGCTGACCTGCAGGCCCGGCTGGAGCGTGCCCAGGATCCGGGTAGTGAAAAGGCCAAGGCCAAGCGCGACGAGGCCGGGTTCACGACCCCGCGGCAGCGCATCGCCAGCCTGCTGGATGAGGGAACCTTCGTGGAGATCGGCGCGCTTGGGCGAACCCCGGGTGAGCCGGACGCGCCGTATGGCGATGGCGTGGTGACCGGGTACGGGCAGATCAACGGCCGCACGGTCGCCATCTACGCGCACGATAAGACCGTGTACGGCGGTTCCGTGGGCGAGACCTTCGGCAAGAAGGTCGTGGAGGTCATGGACATGGCCATCCGCATCGGCTGCCCCGTCATCGGCATCAATGACTCCGGCGGCGCCCGCATCCAGGATGCGGTGATGTCCCTGGCGATGTACTCAGAAATCGCACGCCGCCAGCTGCCCTTGAGCGGCCAATCCCCGCAGATCTCCATTTTGCTGGGACCTTCTGCCGGTGGTGCCGTGTACGCGCCGGTGACCACGGACTTTGTGGTGGCCGTGGAGGGGCGCACCCAGATGTTCGTCACCGGGCCTGCGGTGATCGAGTCCGTGACGGGCGAGAAGGTCTCCATGGAGGAACTGGGCGGCGCGCGCCAACAGGCCCGCAACGGCAACGTGAGCTACGTTGCGCCCACGGAGGAAGAGGCCTTCAACTACGTCAAAGACCTGCTGGACTTCCTGCCCACCAGCACCTTCGATGAAGCCCCAGAATTCTGGGCCCCCGGTGATGAGCTGACCGAGCGGGACTACGAACTGGCGGACATCATTCCGGATGATCCCAATGCGGGGTACGACATCATGGAGGTACTCACCCGCATCTTCGACGATGACAACGTGCTGGAGGTCCAAGAGGACTACGGCTCCAACGTGATCACCGCATTCGCCCGCATTGACGGGCGCAGCGTGGGTGTCATCGCCAACCAGCCGATGGTGCTGGCCGGCTGTCTGGACGCCGAAGCGGCGGATAAGGCCGCCCGCTTCATCCGCATCTGCGATGCCTACAACATCCCACTCGTGTGGGTTGTGGATACCCCTGGTTATATGCCCGGCGTGGAGCAGGAAAAGGCCGGGCTGATCCACCGCGGCGCAAAGCTGGGCTTCGCCACGGTGGAGGCGAATGTGCCGAAGGTGACCGTGGTGGTGCGTAAGGCTTTTGGTGGCGGTTATGCCGTGATGGGTTCTAAGAACCTCGGAGCGGATATCAACCTGGCGTGGCCCACCGCGCAGATCGCCGTGATGGGTGCGGAAGCGGCCGTGGTGATGATGCAGGGCAAGGCCCTGGCCGCGATGCCGGAAGAGCAGCGCCCGGCGGCGAAGAAGATGTTCATGGACTTTTATAACGCAAACATGACCAGCCCCTACGTGGCGGCGGAGCGCGGCTACCTGGATGGCGTCATCGCACCGGAGGAGACCCGAGTGCGGTTGCGCCAGGCCATGCGCCAGCTGGCTGGTAAGCAGGTTCTGGAACCACCGAAGAAGCACACGATCATGCCGATGTAAGCATGTCAGTGCGCTCCTCAGTGTGGTTGACGGCGCCGGCAACCAGGTGGTTGACCGTAGCTTCACGAGTAGGAGCCTAGGCGGCTTGGTGGGGCTGTTAGCAACAACCATCTTGCACCGCCTGGAGTCTCTCATCGTGCCACTCCGCTATCTCCCGAAGGCCCTTATGCACTCTTAGTCCTCGGTCCAACCACGCCCGCGTCAGTTAGATAGCCACACAGCTATGCCCACTAAAACAGGAAGAGCCTATTATACAGACCCCTCCGACAAACCGTCGGACTCAACTGGTAATGACCAAGGTCGAAAAATTAAGCATGCAGTAAGGCCAATGAAAGGAACGGTGCAAAGGACCGCAGTTGAACCAAAAAACGTAGCAAAAAGACCACCCATCAGTGAACCCAGCGGAGATATTCCTATCTCAGCGAATTGAAAAGCGCCATTGACACTACCTAAACTTTCCACCGGGGTGACATCTTGTCGTTTCGATATCATATTCGCGCCGAAAATGGGGGAAAGCAGGCTAAAAAAAGACATCGTTCCGATTATCACCATAAACTCGCTGGAGATAATCGGGGAAAACAGTGTTCCGAGGATGCCAGTAATCCCGATTATTACGGATACCTTGAATCCAAACCTCGAAGATATGAAAGGCGCAATGTATCCACCAATCACCGAGGCTACGCCAACGAGCATGAAAGAAACGCCAACAGTACCTGCAGGCACGCCTAATTGTTGCACATAGTACACGAGGGCCACTGATGATGAGGCGGCAGACGCAATGTTGAACAGGGAAACCGTCAACATCGTCCTCGTAAGCCACGCGTTCCCTTGAATCACGCGAAAACCGCGAAAAGAATCTCGGATAATAGATCGCTTAAAAGCGTGATCTTTAGTAGGCGTGACGTGTACTACTGGTTGGCGACGAAGAGCTGCAATAGAAAGGACGGAGAGGCTCCCGAGTAAGCAGAAAGACATACTTTGCGGAGCAGCAACAAGAATCCCGGCTGCAGAGGGCGCCAAGAGGTTACCAAACAATGTTTGAACAATAGCGAGCCGAGAAAACTCAGTTACTGAACCGCGTCCAGATTTAGAAAGTTCATTTACTCGCGATATGGATGCCACGTCGGTTGACATGTCGCAACAACCAGAAATAAATGCCGAAACAATCCAGATTACGAACGTATAATCATCGGCGCCATCAATGGATACAACTAATGCAGCTAGGAGAAGGAATGTGGCTCGAGCAAGTGCAGCCCAAAAAATTGTGAAAGCCGGTCCGTATCTGTCTATCCATGTTCCGGCAAACGGTCCTGCCAGCCATGGAAGAAGAAGGAAGAAGGATATTACCGAAACTTCAAGCTGAGTATATCCGGAAGCAGCAGCCAGCAACGGTAGGAGTACTCTAACGGAACCGTCAACAAGATTGACGGCAGTCAGGAATGAGTATAATCTAAACAATATTTCCTAAATCGCCAAAGTGGATCAATTATGAAACAGATAAACCGGGCAGTTCCCTCAACCTTTTAACCTCTCGAATATACCATTCCGGTAGTGCCTCGAGTGAACGACTAATAGCCTGCCAAAACGCACTCAACTAGCTTGTTTGCGCAGCGTGCGCCGCTATCGAGGTGCCATGAAAGGATATTCTCATGTTTCGGAGAAAATAGAACGCCATTCAACTGGTAGAACATCGGCATTGTTTCGTCTGCGTTTTGAGCAAGAATAGGTCTCTTGAATACTTCAGTGAACCTTGTCGTATCCATGTCCCTAGATGGCAATTTAAGATAATTGAGATTCAAAAGGAAGGCGTTATCGACCTTCGTATGGTCTGCTCGCATAAAAGGAAGAAAGTAATTTCTTTATCCCCTATGTTGTCGTGTGGGTTCATCCTAAGCAGTAAGCTGACCGTTGGCTGACCGTTGGCTGGGCTGTTGGCTGACCGTTGGCTGGCCGAACCACTGCGCGCCCCTTCTCCTCAGCCTGAGTGAGCTCCGATGCGGGAATCGTGGTATTGAAGTCTTCGGCGTTGGAGATCGAGGCAGTCATGGTGTCGGAAGACATTGGAGTTCCTCTTTCTTGTGTCGATCATTATCGACTTGAATATCACCGTTGTGATGATTACCACAGATGATAGCATCCCAGGGCGTCAGTCTGTGAAACCTCCAGGATTCTTCACTGCCGTAGCACGTTTGCGTTACTTACTTGCTCTCTGTCGTGGACGCTGCTGCACGGTCAGGTGACAGTCGGGGTGTCATTCCGTGAGGCTCACGGCAGGTCTCATGATGACCTCGTATTCGACGGGAGTCAACCGTTCCACGCGGTCCGCTGGCGGAGCTCGGCGGCGGTTTCCCGGGTGGGCCCGACGCGGGTGGCGTCGTCGCGGGCGCGGGCTTCGCGCCACCAGTAGTGGCGGCGACCAGGGCAGCACGGTGTCGTCTTCGCTGTTGCGGGCTACACGCACCGCATTGTCGCGGAAGTCTTGGGGGTGGGGAGCAGGGGTGGGGTTCGTTCTTCCAGGTGGCTGCTGCCCGTCTTCCCGGTAGAAAAGGAAGGAGCACGCCACTATGCACACAGAGTCACTCAGGTAACATCTTCTACGGTAGAGACGTTTTTGGAGGATGATCTAAATCAACCCTGCTGGGTTTCACGTGATTGTCTACTGGGCACTAAGCCTAGGGACCAGGATGAAGACTAACCGGAAAGGCACAATGCTTACACCCAACGCGCAGAACCTGAAGGCCCGTGCGCAAAACCTCACCCTGGGCGTCAAGACCTTCGGCTTTGAAGTGTCCACCATCGCCACAGGCCTAGTGCCACTATTGAAGTCCGGTATCGTGCACCGTGGCGGGGGACTGAAGTCCAAGTTGAAACTGGCGGAAGGCATTGTGCGTTACGGATTCACCGCCGCCCGCCAGATCTGGTACGCCGCGGAAGTTGCCCCTGAGCGCACCGCGCTCATTGATGACATGGGGGAGCGCACCTTCGCGGAAATGCGTGAGGATATCCAGCTCTTCGCCCGCGCTCTCATGTCCACCGGATTTGGCAAGGGGTCCCGCATCGGAGTGATGGCCCGTAATTCCCGCGCCATCATCTATCCCCTGACTGCCAAGGCGTTCATCGGCGCGGACATTTACCTGCTCAACCCCGCCTCCTCCCCAGCACAGTTGAAGAAGACTATTGAGGAGCTGGGTATTGAGGTCATCGTCATCGATGAGGAATTCGCCGGTCACCTGCCTGCCGATTATCCACACGCCCAGGTGATCATCGGCCACGCTGAGGATCTCAGCAACCCGGTTGCGCCCAATCCAGCCTGGCCCACGTTCCAGCAGGTCATTGATACCGCGCGGGAACTGGATCAGGCAGGCAGTGAAGACCTGCCCACCCTTCCCGCAGTGCCTACCAAGGGCAACATTGTGATCATGAGCTCCGGCACCTCCGGCACGCCAAAGGCCGTGATCCACCGCGAACCGCTGTTCCCCACGCCCGTTATTGACCTGGCGTACATGATCCCGTGGCGGCCCTTCCAGATGCTGCAGCTCACCGCCTCCATGTTCCACTCTTGGGGCTGGGCGAACATCAACATCCTCTTCGCCCACCGCTGCACCGTGGTGTTGCGCCGCGTCTTTGACCCCGTGCATGCCATGGAAGACGTGGAGAAGTACAAGATTAACGGCATCATCACCTCTCCGATCTTCGTCAAGGAACAGCTCAAGGTTGCCCAGAAAGGCAACTATGACCACTCCCACGTGGAGTTTATCGTCAGCTCCGGCAACGCGATGCATGAGGACCTCATCCGCGGCCTCAACAAGCAATTCGGTGAAGTGACCGTGAACTTCTACGGGTCCACGGAAAACTCCGTGTGCGCTGTTGCCACCAAGGAAGAATTGGCTAAAGACCCCGCCCTGGCCGGCCGACCCGTCTCCGGTGTCCGCGTCAAGATCTTAGACGATGAGGGAAATGAGCTGCCGCCGAACACCCCGGGGCGGATCTACTGCCGTGGCATCATGACCATGCGCCGGTACGCCAATGAGCGGGACAAGATGAAGATCAAGCACGGACTGCTGGAGATCGGTGACCGCGGTTACCTCGATGACCGCGGTAATCTCTACGTGCTGGGGCGCGCCGATGACATGATCATCGTGGGCGGGGAGAACGTCTACCCACGCTCCGTGGAGGAGGTACTGGCCCCCATGCCCGGCATCAAGGATCTCTACGCCCGCGGTGTAGATGACGAACAGACCTTCAAGCGGTTAGCAGTGTGGCTCGTGCGGGAGGATTCCCCGGAAGGCGAAGCGCTGACGCAAGAATCCGTGCAAGAGTGGGTGCGCAATGAGCTCGCCGAACACTCCGTGCCGCGGGACGTGGTGTTCATGGACCGCCTGCCCCGCAACCCCACCGGTAAGGTCATGCCGCGTCACCTTCCCCCGAGCCGCTAGAAGGCGGGGAGGATCAGGGTGGCGTCGCCCTAGAAGAAGAAATGAAGAACGCGGTGACCAGCGCGGCTCCGAAGAGCAACACCAGCCACCCGACCAGCGGCGCCCAACCCAAGTGGAACACGTAGCCGGAGCACCATCCGATGATGGAACTGCCCACGTAGTAGCACAGGATGTAGCAGCTGGAAGCCTCCGCGCGGTCATGCGTGGCCACCTCGCCCACCCACGAACTGGCCACCGAATGGCCCGCGAAGAACGCGCCGGTGAACAGGAACACGGCGATGACCGTCACCGGCAACGACGGAATGAGTAGCGCCAGCAACGCCAACAACGCCGTGGCCGTGCACCCCACGACCACCTTGCGGCTGCCGAAACGCTCCACCAAATTGCCTGCGCGGGTGGACGTCCAGGTACCGGACAAGTACGTGATGAAGATCAGCGCGGCCAGCGCCTCCGGGAGGCCGAAACGGTCGATCAGGCGGAAGCCCAGGTAGTTGTAGAGGGACACGAAGGCGCCCATCGTGAGGAAGGGGAGGGCAAACAGCTTCACCAACGTGGGGTTCGTGAGGTGCGTGGCGAAGGCGTGGAGCTCGTGGGCGAGGGTGATCTTCTTCGGCTGGAAGAAACGCTGGTGGGGGAGGGTGAAGACCGTCAGGATGGCCATGGCGATGGCGAAGACGGCGGACAAAGCGATGGCGGTGCGCCAGGGGAAGAAGTCCAGGGCTATGCCGGGGATGAGGCGGCCGATGAGACCGCCGAGGGAGTTGCCGGCGATATAGAAGCCCATGATCCTGGGGAGGTACTTCTTGTCTACTTCCTCGGCGAGGAACGCCATCATCACGGCCGGCACGCCCGCGATGGCGAAGCCCTGGACCAGGCGGATGGCGATGATGGACTGGATGGAGGGCAGCACTACCAGCAGCAGGGAAAGGAAGGTGGAGACCAGGACCGAAACCTGCAGGATGATGCGGCGGCCGAAGCGTTCAGAGATGATGCCGGTGGGGATCACCATGAGGGCGAGGCCGCCGGTGGCCGCGGAGACAGTCAGTGCGGCGGTGGAGGGAGTGACGCCGAAGTCCTCCGTCAGCGTGGGCAGGATTGCCTGGGTGGCGTAGAGCGCGTTGTAGCTGGCCAGGCCGGAGCATAGGCTGGCGATGAGCGCCATGGTGTAGCCGCGGTCTTTGGGGGTGTAGGGGCGGGGTTGTTGCTGCGCGGGTTCCTTCGCTTGATCCATAACGATCATTCTGGTGGAAGGTATAAGATTCCCTAAATGCAATAATCGGCCATTTTTGTCCAGGACTGTGCAATACTTTGAGGAATAAAGAAGCTTGCATGGTCGAAGGATGACTGGCCACAGAATGACCGCCCGCAGAATGACCGGCAGGAAGGAGAGGTGCGGTGAAGGAGCTGGCGTGGTTCCTCAACCTTGTGGAGACGCAAAACATGGTGGACTCCTCCCTGACGCTGGGGATCAGCCAGTCCGCGCTCTCCCGGCGGCTGTCCGCCTTGGAGCGGGAGGTGGGCGCGGAGTTATTTGACCGCAACGGCCGCCACTTGGCGGTGAACGAGTGCGGCCGCGCGCTGGCCGATGCCGCCGCCGACGCCACCGATGTGTGGCAACGCGGCATCGAGGAAGTCCGGCGGCTCATGGACCCGGAGCAGGGGACCGTGCGGCTGGACTTCATGCACTCGCTAGGCACGTGGCTGGTGCCGGACTTGGTGCGGGCGTACCGGTTGGAGCACCCTCGGGTGACGTTCCAGCTGTTCCAGGGTGCGGCCCAAGTTCTGATCGATCACGTGCTGGCGGGGGAGGCGGACGTGGCTCTGGTGGGGCCGAAGCCCACGAGCTTCGTGGAGTCCGGGGAGCTGGCCTGGCTGCAGCTGGCCAGCCAGAAGCTGGCCCTGGCGGTTCCGGCGACTCACCCGTGGGCGGGCCGGAAGTCCGTGAGCATCGCGGAGGCCGCACGGGAGCCGTTCGTGGCGATGCTGCCCGGTTATGGCACGCGCATGTTGCTGGACGAGCTCACGGCGCGGGCGGGTTTCCGCCCGCAGCTGGTGTTCGAGTCCATGGAGCTGACCACCCTGGCCGGGTTGGTGAGCGCGGGCCTGGGGGTGGCGCTGCTGCCGATGGGGGACCCGAACATCGTGGTGCCGGGCATGGCAATGCTCCCGCTCCAGGAAAGTCGGGAGCGGGAGCTTGGCATGGTGTGGCGGGCTCATGCGTCCCGCGCGCCGGCGGCGGACGCGTTCCGCGAGTTCGTCACCGGTTGGTCTTTTGAGGTAGCGACGCCACCCTAAGCACCAATGGTGCCGAAGTCATCCTTCCAGGCCACCACGGTGGATGGGCGGGCCACAGAATCGCCGCCATCTGGCCAGCTGGACTCGGTGGTTTCCACGGTCGCTTCCTCGTCCTCGCCTGGGTGCTGGACGTTGACCAGGACGCGCTTTTCAAACACGAGGGGGCCGCAGGTCTCAGCGCCCTTCGGCACCGTGAGGAACTGCTTGGTCAGGCCGCGTGCCTCGCCTTCCAGGGCGACGCCGAAGAGGCCATCGTTGGAGTCCAGCGCGTTACCGTCCGTGGCGACCCACAGGTTGCCGAAGGAATCGAAGGTCAAATTGTCCGGGCAGGAGATGGGGGAGACCTTGTCCTTATCGAAGCCGCCGAAGTAGGTCTCTGCCTCCTCCGGGTCACCGCAGACGAGCAGCAGGTTCCACTTCAGGTCCTCGCCGGTGTGGTCATCGATGATCTCCATGACCAGGCCGTTCTTGTTCTCCTTGATGGGTGCGTACTCCGCGATCGGGGCATCGTTCTTGCCCTCGCGGTTGGCGCCGCGGTACTTGTTGTTGGTCAGAGCCACGTACACGTTTCCGGTGGTCGGGTGCGGCTCCACGTCTTCTGGGCGGTCCATCTTGGTCGCGCCAACCTCGTCGCCGGCCAGGCGGGTGTAGACGATGACCTCTTCAGCGGACATGCCATCCACGTGGGACTCGGCGGAGCCGTCCTCCTTGACGGTGACCAGCTTGATCCACTTGCCGGTGCCATCGTAGGCGCCATCTTCAGGCAGCTCGCCGGACTCGGAGAAGTCATCGGAGTTGCCCTCGAAGGTGGCGACGTACAGCGTGCCCTCATCCAGGATCTTCATGTTCTCTTCGCGATCCTCCGGGGAGTTGCCGGAGCGCATCTTGCGGGAGGACACGAACTTGTAGATGTACTCGAAGCGGGAGTCATCGCCGGAGTAGGCCACCACGGTGCCATCGTTAGTGACGTGGATGTTGGCGCCCTCGTGCTTGAAGCGGCCCAGGGCGGTGTGCTTGACCGGGCGGGACTCCGGGTCCCACGGGTTGACCTCAACGATGTAGTTGAAGCGGTTCGGCTCGTTCGGCTCCTTGGTTACGTCAAAGCGGTCGTGGAACTTCTCCCACTTTCGGGCAGTCTCCGCATCCTCGATGCCGTAACGCTTGAAGCGCTTCTTCAGGTCCTCATCGTCCACGTTCTCGCCGCCGGCGAAGTACTGGTCCACGTTCTCCTCGCCGGAGAGGATGGTGCCCCATGGGGTCACGCCACCGGCGCAGTTGTTAAGGGTGCCTTCAACGAGCTTGCCCTCCTTGTCCTTGGAGGTCTTCACCAGCTCGTGGCCCACGATGGGCCCGCGCAGCTCAAACTCGGTGGTGCCGTGCAGGCGGCGGTTGTACTTGCCCATGACTGGCTTGAGCTTGCCGTCCTTGTCATTGCCCTCCACCTCAACGATGGACATGCCGTGGTTGGCGAGCTCAATGTTCACCTGCTTCTCGGTGGGGTTGTCCGCGTCATAGCCGGGGAACATCTGCTGCGGCGTGGTGTACTCGTGGTTGGAGACCAGCAGGAAACGGTTCTTCTCATCCGGGAAGGGAAGCAGGGCGGCGAAGTCACAGTTGAAGCCGTACTGCTTCTGCGCGTCCTCGACGGTCTGCTTGTCCACGTCAAACTCGGCTGCGCCCTCCACCACGGGGTCGCCCCAGCGAATGACCACGTCAGAGCTGTAGCCCTCTGGGACCACGACCTCATCCTTGGTGTTGGGGGCGACCATCTCAAAGTTCAGGCCCTCAGGGGTTGCGACCTCCGCCGCGGTGGTCTCGCTGGAGCTGGCAGCGGAGCTGGAGGTGCTGCCGGAACCGGAGTCATCCGCGCAGGCGGCCAGGAAGGACGCGCCACCGACAGTCACCACTGCGGCACCGCCGGCGCGCAGTGCGGTGCGGCGGGAGTACTGGCCCTGGATAATGTCCCGGAAGTAGCTGTTGTTGGATTCATTGGATACCGGCTTGGAGCAGGCATCGCCACACTTGTACACGCAGGTGCGGTGGGTGCGGCTGGACGTAAAGTCCATCTTCTTCAGCAGGTTCTTACCCAAAAGGCCCATAGTCGGTAGGCTCCCCTTCTCAAGGTTGTGATGCCTGGTCACGCTGGTTGTCAGGCCAGCCATGCGCGCAGGCGTGAGTGTTCGTCACTTGAGGAGCTTATGGCGCGGGATCTAACGACTGGTGGCGGTGAGTTGAATTTTTGGTGAACAACCAACGGTGGCGGTGTCAGCGGCGGCGGAAGCTGGCCAGCGCACGCCACCCCATAATCAGCAGGCCGGACATGAGGGTGGCCACCAGCATGAAGCTCCAGTGGGGCACCGCACCGTGCACCATGCCCCAGATGGTGAGCCCGGCGGCCACGCTGAGCACCCACACCACGGCACCCGTGCGGAAGCCAAAGCCTGCGGGCATGGCGGCCGGGCTTGCCGGGGTGGGAGCCATCATCACCACGATCACCACCCACGCCAGGCCCGCGCCCAGTAGGAAAGGCCACATCGTTTGCAGCCAGCCAACAAAGCTCAGCGGCATCTCAGGGGTGTTGTGGGCGATGCGTGCTAGGAGGGCGAAGAGGGCGATAGCCAGGGCATCGAAGGCGATGGCCTTCACGGGCAGCGAGGATTCAGTGGTCATACGTTAATCCTAGGCAGCGCCGGACCGCGCCGGAAAATTGTTCCTAAAGTATACGAAATCGGGCTCAAACGTATAGTTTAGGAACAATCTTTTCGGGGGTGGGCGGTGTTTGGCGGTGTTGGGTGGTGTTCGTCGTGGTTGGCGAGAAAGACTACAGGGTAAATGCACAGAAATCGCCAAAAGTGTGTAATAAGTCTGCAGTGAAGTTGAGGCCTACCCGATGCGCAAGGGCAAATGGGGCCAGTGTGATGTATGGGGCCAGTGTGGTGAATGGTGCCAATGGGGCGGAAAGGAGCGGAGGTAGGGAAGGGAAGGGCCGGAGGGTGCGAAGGGAAGGGGGTGAGGCGGGGGAGTGGCGGGGTCAGCCAGTCGTGGCAGGCTCGGGCTCCTGCGCGCGCGGGTTCGCCAACTTCGTGGCGAAGAACACCACCCAGCCCACCAGGGCCAGCCCGATGAAACTCAACATGCGGAACACGATCACCGCGGCGAAGGCCTGGGAACTGGCCATCGCGCCGAAGCCGACCAAGGTACTCGTCAAGGCCAGGTCCACCGGACCCAGCCCACCCGGCGTGACCTGGGCCTGGCCCACCAGCTTCGCGGTGAGGAAGCTCAAGACCACGCCCGCCACTGGAGGCTCCGCGCCGATCGCAAAAATGCAAGCCATCAGGCACAGGATCTCAAAGATCCAGTTGCCCAGGCTGGCGGTGATCGCCGCTGTCAACTTCGGCAAAGGCAGCTGAACCGCACTCAGCTGCTTGCCCAAGCCCTGGATGGACTCGGTGAAGCGATCCACCGGCTTGCCGCGCCACCGGTTGAACTTGCGCAGCACATTAATCAGCCAGTTCTCCACCGTCCGCGGGTGCGTGGCGATCCAGTTCGTCAGCCACGCCAACCCAGCCAAAGCCAGTACGGACAGGGCCAGGGTCACCGGCTTCACGGTCAGGCCGAGGAAGAAGATCGCACCAATGGCCAGGATCGCCATGCCGCCGGAAGCCAGAGCGCCGGAAAGGACCATGTACCAGCTCGCGATCACGGGGGTCGCGCCCCACTTCATCTGCTCGCGGAAAATCATCGCGGCAGACAGCGCAGGGCCACCAGGGAACGTCGCTGACCAGGCATTTGCCGCCAGGCCCAGCGCATTCACCGAGCCCCGCTTCACCGCCACGCCCGCGGACCGCAACAGAATCACCATCACCTCGGCCTGGGCCATCATTGACACGGCCAAGGCAGCCACCGCCGCGCTGATCCACGCCCGGTTGGCGTGTTCCAGCTCCCGCCAGCCGTCACCGATGAAATGCAGGTGCTCCCTGGCGATGAAGCCGATGGCCAGCAGCAGCACCAAGGCCAAGGCCGCGCGCACCGCCGGGCGTTTCAGAAAATCCAGCATTAGCGGCCATCACCGCCGCGGTTCTCACGCTCCTGGACCTGCCGCATCAATTCACTGAAAGGTACCGTCCGCTCCCGCTTCGCATCCTCAGCGGGGACAACCGGTGTGGGCCCGGTCAGATCCGCCACCCGCAGGCGGGAGCCTGCGGGTGAGTCCGGGGAGGCGGGGGTGGCGTCGCCCCCCAAATCCTCCAACTGCTCATTGTGGCCAACCTTCTCACTGAGCGCCTTGACCCACCGCGGTGCCCACCAGTTGTCCTCCTTGAGCAGATGCATCACGGCGGGGACGAGGAACATGCGGATGATCGTGGCGTCCAGGACCAGGGCGATCACCATGCCGAAGGCGATGTACTTCATCATCACAATCGTGGAGAAACCGAACGCGCCGCAGACCACAATCATGATCAACGCCGCAGCAGTGATGATGCTGCCCGTGGTGGCGGTGCCGAAGCGGATCGCCTGATCCGTGGACGCGCCGCGGGCCCTGGCCTCCACCATGCGGGAGACCAGGAAGACCTCATAGTCCGTCGAGAGGCCAAAGAGGATGGCGATGATGAGCACCAGCACCGGGCTCATCAGCGGCCCCGGAGTGAAGTTGAAGAAATCCGCGCCCACGCCGTCCACGAACAGCAGCGTGAGCATGCCCAGCGTGGCGCCGATGCCCAGGATGTTCATGATCACAGCCTTCGCCGGGATGATCAGCGAGCCGAAGATCAACGCCATCAGGACGAAGCTCACCACGGCGATGTACAGCAGCATCCATGGCAGCTTCTCAAAGAGCGCATCGATGGACTCGATCTCCAGCGCAGGGGTGCCGGCGACCAGCACCGTGGCGCCATCAACTTGGATCTCCTCCAGCTCGTTGACCACGCGGCTGTAATCCAGGCGGTCCACGATCCCGGAGGATAGGACCGTGACCTTATCCTTTGTGGGCTGGGAGACCTGGAAGGGGCCGGTCAGACCCTCCACCTGGTTGGCCTGCTGGTACACGGTGGAGACCGCCTGGCCATCGCCCTGGACCACCAGCTTGATGGGATCCGTGCGGAACTGCGGGAACTCCTCCTGGAAGTGCTCTTGGGCCACGCGGGTCTCATCCGTGGGCGGCAGGTAGGTCTCATTGATTCCGCCGAGCTTGATGCCGGCCAGGGGGACGGTCATCACGATCAGCGCGCCGGCCACCAGGAACACCAGCTTCTTGGAGTGCCGCATGGCGAAGGCGGGGATGCGGCCCCACATGCCCTGCACAACCTCGCTGCGCTTGCGGGTGCGGCGGCGGATGGCGAACTTATCGATGTTCGGGCCCAGCAGGCCGAACAGGCTGGGCAGCACCGCCACCGAGAGCAGCGCGGCCAGGCCCACCGCCGCCATGGCGCCGAAGGCCACGGACTTGAGAAACGCCTGCGGGAAAATCAGCAGCCCAGACAAGGCCACGGCCACCATCGCGGCGGAGAACAGCACAGTCTTGCCGGCGGTGGCGGTGGCGTTGCGGACAGCCACGCGGGTGGGGTTGCCCTCCTCTAGCTCCTCGCGGAAGCGGGAGACCATGAACAGGCCGTAGTCGATGGCCAGGCCCAAGCCCAGCAAGGTGATCACGGACTGGGCGAACACGTTGATCTGCGTGTAGTTCGCCAAGATAGCCAGCACGCCCATGGAGCCCAGGATGGACAGGCCACCCACCAGCAGCGGGATGCAGGCGGCAATGAGCCCGCCGAAGACGAAGAACAGCAGCACACCCACGGCGGGGAGCGCGAAGATCTCAGCGCGGTGAATGTCCCCGGCCATGCCCTGGTCCAAGGAATCGGAAATGGCAGTGGCGCCGGCGATCTCCACGGTGAAGTCCCCCGGCGCCGACTCCGGTACGGAAATGGCCCGCAGGTCGTCCTCGATGGCGCGGAAGTTCTTCAACACGTCCTCTTCCACGCCCTGCAGGCTCACGATGGCAAACGCGGCCGTGCCATCCTCATTGGCCAGCGCAGCCGGGCCACGGTTGAAGTAGCTGGTCAGGCCCGCCACCTGGTTTGGATTCTCCGCCTTCAAGGCCTCCAGCTGCTCGCCCACGCTGGCCTTCACGTCCTCGCGGGCCACCGCGCCGGGCTCCGGGGAGGTGACCAGGACAATCACATCGCCATTGTCATCGCGGCCGAACTTCTCCTGCTCCAGCTGCGCCGCCTGGGTGGATTCCGAGTTCGGGTCATCCCAGCCCTCTTGGCTCATCCGGTCACCAAGCTGCGTGCCGAAGATGGCGAACAAGGCCACCACGGCGGAGATGATCACCAGCGGAATGATCCTGCGGAACCGGTAGGCAACATCGCCCCAGGTGCTAAACAACGTGAAAAATCTCCTCTACTCCGCCAACGCAGAAAGCGAGCGGAACGGCTGCAGCCACGCGCCCTCATCCGGCAGGTTGTCCAGATTCACGCGCGGCAATGGCTCCCGGAACACCCCAGGGATGTCTTCCAGGTCAATGAATTCCAATACATCAGAGCCTAGTGCCCAGGTGGTGTGCTCTTGGAATCCCAACACTGTCACAGGGATCTCATCGGCCAGTTCCTCCAGCAGTTCCCGGAAGTTCTGCCCGTCGGCACTGGCGACCACCAGCGCGTCCAGCAGCCCCGCATCCCGGCGGGCGTGGATGAGGTCCAGCATGTCCGGGTCCACGTCCGAGTCCTCGCTGATCTTCGGCTTCGCGAACACCGCGAAACCCACGTTGCGCAGGGCTTCCACCCACGGGCGGACCACGTCTGCGCTGCCGGGGACGATGTTGGTGAACACCGTGGCCTCCGGTTCCACGTACCCGCCGAACTCGTCCGCCACATCCTCGGCGCGGTCCAGCAGCCACCGGCCCACCGCATCGAAACGCGGCCGGTGGCTGGCGGTGGGGCGGCTTCCCAAGATGGCGCCCAATCCCATATCAATGTTGGGCGCGTCCCACACTAAGAGGAGCCGTGGGGCTTCTTCTTCCACAGGTACTCCTTAATCACGTGGTCCTTATCCAGGCCCTTGCCTTCAAACTTGGTGATCACTTGCCGGTCGGTCAGCACGGGGATCTGGGCCATCGCCTCGTCCGTCTCCGGCCAGCCCAGGTACTCCAGCTGCTCTTCGGCTTCCACGCGCTCGTCGATCCACTCCGCGTAGTCCGCGTGGTCGGTCGCCACGTGCAGGATCCCGCCGGGCTTGAGCCGGCTGGCGATCAGGTGCAGCGTGCCGGATTGGATGATGCGGCGCTTGTGGTGCCGCGCCTTCGGCCACGGGTCGGGGAAGAAGATGCGCACGCCGGCCAACGATTCCGGCGCGAACATGCGCTGCAGCACCTCCACGCCATCGCCGCGGATCATGCGCACGTTGTCAATCTCCCCGCGCACCACGGAGCCCAGCAGCTTCGCCAGCCCCGGCCGGTAGAGTTCCACAGCCACGATGTTCGTCTCTGCCTCCAGCGGCGCCATCGCCGCGGTGGAGGTGCCGGTGCCGCTGCCGATCTCTACGATGGTCTCCGCCTCGCGGCCGAACCATTCCTGCAGGTCAATGACCTCATCGGCCAGCACTGTGCCGAGCCGCGGCCAGTGCTCGTCCCACGTGGCTTCCTGGTTATCGGTCAGGGTGCCGCGGCGGAAGCTGAAGTTGCCCAGTCGCGGATAGTCACGCCCGTCATTAAACTCTGTTTGTAAAGGCCTTCCCTGGGGTAGGGAGCCTGCGTTATTATCAACATTATTCATCGTGTTCATTGTGGCAGATGTTCGGGGGAAAGTGGGGGAAGTGGTTCCTACAGTTATTTCAGTGATCGGTCCGGATTCCGGCGCGCAAGCGCAGGTGGCGGATGCGCTGCGGGCGGAGTTGGGGCCCGGTTATGCCGTGAAGGCTGGTGCGGGGCCGGACGCGCGGCCGGATGTGGTCGTCGCGGCGGTGGGCGCTCCCACAGCGGAGGATGTTGATGTGGTCCAGGCCGTCGCGGAATCGCAGGGGTTGGTTGTTGTTTTTGTTTCTGGGGACGACGCCACCTCCGCCTCCCCCTGGCCCACCCACCCCGGGTGGCTCCACGCGGGCTCTATCCAGGAGGTGGCGGAGCTCGTGGCTGGCCTGGGGGTGGATATGCACCGCTGGGAGTCAGACGCCCACCGGGCCGATAACGAGCGCCAGCAGCGGGTGGGCATCGCCATCCGGTTGGCATCCAACCGGCTGGCTCACCGGCTGGTGGGAGAGCCCGGAGCGCCGCCGCCCGCAGGCCCCATCCGAGCGGACGACGTGCCAGAGCTACACGCTGTCTTCTGCGCCGGCCTGCGGGAGGCGGTGCTGGAGCAAGGGGTGGCGTTCCCCAGCGTGGACACGTCCCTGGCCCCGCAACCGGAGGAGGAAGCGGCCCCGGTGTGGCAAGCAGTGGAGCCGTGGGCCTGGCTCAGCGCACTAGTGGCGGGTGCCGGGATGGGGGCGCTGACCTGGCGGCTCACAGGAGCGCTGGTGGCCGCGCTGCTGGTGGGCCTCGTGGTGGCAGGACTCTCCGTGGCGGCGCGGTGGTGGAGCCGCCGCGCCGGGAGGATGGAGCTGGAATCCGCGCAGCAGTGCAAGCGGCTGCGGGAGAGCTGGGCGCGCATGGTGGCGGACGTGATCTCCCGGCTGCACATACCCCGCGTGGCGGACACGCTGACACACGCCCCAACGACCCTTCGAACGACCTAAGGAGAGCGCAATGCCCGTGGAACACTTCTTCTTTGACGATGGACCCGCAACCCTGGACACGCCGCTGGCGGCGGACTCGCTGGGGGCGGATGAAGCCTGGCTGGATTCCGGGCACCAAGGCTTCCTGCTGGAAGGCGATCTCTTGGGCACGGCGGATGACCCCCTCCAGCGTCTGCTCGCGCACCCCGCGGTACACGGCACCCCGGCGGATCCCTCCAGTGAGCCCTCACATGGGGGTGAATTTACCGGACGTGACGGACATTACCTCCGGGTGGAGCACCACGGCAGGGAGTACACCGTGGGCAACCCGGCGGCCACGTCCCCGCCGGAGTCAGTGACCCTGGCCGATGACACGTCCATGAGCATCCTCTCCGACACAGACGGAGACGGGAAGGTGGATTACGTCTCATCAGTGCAGTTCAACGGACGCTGGAGTGCCTGGCGATGGGTGGGGGACGGGGAGGGGCGGGGTGGCGTCGCCCCAAAAAACAACAACCACCCAACCACCCCCGAAAATGGTCAGCAAGAGTGGGAAACGGGCACCTGGAAATGTGTGGAACGGGGGGAGTGGGGCTAGGGTAGATTTAAACGCATATCTACTGCGCGTGAATCCGCCATGACCGCCCGCGAAGAGGGATAGGCTGGAAGTGCACGGCGCAGTGGCGCTTTTAGTTACTACAACGCTCGACCAATAGGGAGATTAGCGATGACCATCAAAGGGCTTGTCGGCGAGGCACCCACGGAGAACAAGGAGCTGCTCAGCTGGATCGAAGAGAGCGTAGAGCTCTTTCAGCCAGATGAGGTTGTGTTCTGCGATGGCTCCGAAGACGAGTGGAACCGGATGGCAGACGATCTCGTGAGCCACGGCACCCTGGTCAAGCTAGACGAAGAAAAGAACCCCAATAGCTTCCTCGCGCGCTCCAATCCAGCGGACGTGGCGCGCGTAGAATCCCGCACCTTCATCTGCTCCAAGACGGAAGAAGACGCTGGTCCCACCAACAACTGGATGGACCCAGAGAAGATGCGCGCGGAGATGCGGGAGCACTTCGCCGGCTCCATGCGCGGACGCACCATGTACGTAGTCCCCTTCTGCATGGGCCCCATCACCGACCCAGACCCGAAGCTGGGCGTGGAAATTACGGATTCCCCCTACGTGGTCATGTCCATGCGCGTGATGACCCGCATGGGCAAGGAGGCGCTGGACAAGATCGGCGCCGATGGTGAGTTCGTCAAGGGCTGGCACTCCGTGGGCGCGCCCCTGGAGGCTGGCGAGCAGGACGTGCCGTGGCCCTGCAATGACACGAAGTACATCACCCACTTCCCCGAGGATCGTGAGATCTGGTCCTACGGCTCCGGCTACGGCGGAAACGCCATCCTGGCGAAGAAGTGCTACGCGCTGCGCATCGCCTCTGCCATGGCGAAGGACGAAGGCTGGATGGCCGAGCACATGCTCATCCTGAAGCTGATCAGCCCGGAAGGCAAGAACTACTACATCTGCGCGGCGTTCCCTTCCGCGTGTGGTAAGACGAATCTGGCGATGATTCAGCCGACCATCCCAGGCTGGAAGGCCGAGGTTGTGGGCGATGACATCGCGTGGCTGCGCTTCGGCGAAGACGGCCGCCTGTACGCAGTGAACCCGGAGAACGGCTTCTTCGGCGTGGCGCCAGGCACGAACTACGCCTCCAACCCGGTGGCGATGAAGACCATGGAGCCCGGCAACACGCTGTACACCAACGTGGGCCTGACCGATGAGGGTGACGTGTGGTGGGAGTCCAAGGAGGACAAGCCGGAGCACCTCACCGACTGGCTGGGCAATGACTGGACCCCAGGCGACGGCAACGTGGCCGCCCACCCGAACTCCCGCTACTGCGTCCCGATCGAGCAGTGCCCGGTGGCCGCGCCCGAGTTCAATGACCCGAAGGGCGTGCCGGTCTCCGCGATCCTGTTCGGCGGTCGCCGCCCGGACACCGTGCCGCTGGTGACCCAGGCGCGTTCTTGGAACCACGCCACCTACATCGGTGCCACCCTGGCCTCCGGCCAGACTGCAGCGGCTGCGGAGGCTGCGGTGGGCTCCCTGCGCCACGACCCGATGGCGATGCTGCCCTTCATCGGCTACAACGCCGGTGACTACCTGCAGCACTGGATCGACATGGGCGAAAAGGGTGGCGACAAGATGCCGGAGGTCTTCCTGGTCAACTGGTTCCGCCGTGGTGAAGACGGCCGCTTCCTGTGGCCCGGCTTCGGTGAGAACTCCCGCGTGCTGAAGTGGATCGTGGACCGCATCGAAGGCCGCGTGGAGGCCGACGAGACCGTGGTTGGCTACACCGCACGCTACGAGGACTTGGACACTGAGGGTCTGAAGGAGACCGAGGAAGACATCCGCGAGGCGCTGTCCGTGAACCCCGCCGATTGGGAGGCGGATATCGCTGACAACGAGGAATGGCTGAAATTCCTCGGCGACCGGGTGCCTTCTGAGGTGTGGGATGAGTTCAACGTGCTGAAGGAGCGCGTGGAGGCCGCTACCGCGGAGTAGGGGGTTAGTTCCGGGGGGGGGCTTGGGCTTGGGCTTGGGTTGGACCCTGGGTTTGAGCCTTCGGTCCGCTTCCACCCCGTGGTGGGCGCTGCTGGAGCCGGGGGCCTCTAGATGCGCCAGAAATCGACCATTTTGCTACCGCGACAGACTGGATGTAGCAAAATAGTCGATTCTTGCTAGGATTTTCCGCTATTTTGCTACAACCCGGCAGGTGCACTAGCCGAATAGTCGATAATCCCCCGAATCTGGAGGACAGCTATTTCTGAAGTCGGTGAAAGAGGCCGAATTTGGATGGAATT
>DXFZ01000058.1 GCA_019114175.1 Candidatus Corynebacterium gallistercoris | reverse complement strand
GTGGGCAAGGGCATCACCTTCGATACCGGCGGTATTTCCTTGAAGCCAGGCGCCAACATGGACCACATGATCTCTGACATGGGCGGATCCGCCGCCGTGGTGGGCGCCACCCTGGCCGCCGCTCGTTTGGAGCTGCCAGTGAAGGTCACCGCCACGATCCCCCTGGCGGAAAACATGCCCAGCAGCTCCGCCACCCGCCCGGGCGATATTCTGCGCCACTACAACGGCCTCACCACCGAGGTCCTCAACACGGACGCCGAGGGCCGCTTGATCCTGGCTGACGCGATCTCCCGCGCCTGCGAGGATGAGCCGGACTACCTCATCGAGACCGCCACCCTGACCGGCGCACAGCTGGTCGCTCTGGGCGAACGCACCCCTGGCATCATGGGCAGCATCGCCTTCCGTGACCGGGTGAGCCAGCTCTCCCAGGACGTGGGTGAGAACGGCTGGCCCATGCCACTACCCGCGGAGCTGGGTGAGGCATTGAAGTCTGACGTGGCTGACCTGAAGAACATCTCCAGCAGCCGTTGGGGCGGGATGTCCGTGGCCGGCCACTACCTCTCCAACTTCGTCACCGAAGGCGTGGAATGGGTCCACATTGACGTGGCTGGCCCCGCCTTCAACACCGGTTCCGCCCACGGTTACACGCCGAAGCGCGGCACCGGCGTGCCCGTGCGCACGATCATCGCCGCGCTCGAGGACATTGCGCAGGGCTAGTCCCCTGAGTTAGTCCTCGGAGCCGTTGCGCCGCGCCTCAAATTTGGCGCGGCGTTCACGCTGTTCCAGGCGCTTTTTGATCAACCGGTCCCGCTCCATCCGGTCGCGCATCCGCTGCGGGTACCCGGTCTCTTCGGCGAAGTACAGCGGAATATCCACTTTCGCCGCCACCACATCAATCCCCTTGGGCCCGCCGATCTTGCGGCGCGTCCATTCGCCCGTTCCATCCACGAGCACCACCGACATTTCGTTGACGATGGTCTCCGGCTCCACAAAGCCTTCCACGCCGCTGCGGGTGCTCGCCCATTGTTGCAGGTAAGCCAGGTCCCCTGGGCGAATGGTCTCCCCGGGTGCGCGGGGAGGTTTCACGCCACCGGACTTGTTTCGGCCGAATAGGTTAAACACGGCTCCCCATCTTAAATGACTGCTGGAACTAAAACGCGTAGACTTATGTAGTATTTCTAGCAAACGATCCCGTTGTTTTTCCGTATAGCTTGAGGAGCTTGGCAACACCATGGCGTACTCCGTCGAAATGCCCGAATTGGGCGAGTCCGTAACTGAGGGCACCGTTACTCAGTGGCTGAAGAAGGTCGGTGACGAGGTCGCCGTTGACGAACCTTTGCTGGAGGTCTCCACCGACAAGGTTGACACTGAGATCCCCTCCCCTGCCGCTGGCGTTCTGCTGAAGATCCTGGTGGATGAGGATGACACTGTTGACGTGGGTGCCGTCATTGCCGAGATTGGCGAGGAGGGCGAGGAAGCGTCTGAGTCTGCTTCTGATTCTGATAGCGACGGCGCTGCGGATGACTCCGCCTCCGAGGATTCCAGCGAATCCTCCGAGGATGATGACGCTTCCGAGGAGAAGGAAGAGAAGTCCGAGAAGAAGTCCTCCGGTGGCTCCGGCAAGGCCGAGGACGTCTCCATGCCAGAGCTGGGCGAGTCCGTCACCGAGGGCACCATCACCCAGTGGCTGAAGAAGGTCGGCGACGAAGTTGAGGTAGACGAGCCCCTGCTGGAGGTCTCCACCGACAAGGTCGACACCGAAATCCCATCCCCCGTTGCCGGCACCCTGGTTGAGATCCTCGCCGAGGAAGACGAGACCGTGGACGTGGGCACCGTCATCGCCCGCGTCGGCGACGCAGACGCCGCCTCCTCCGATGACTCTGCAGACTCCGACAAGGCAGAAGAGGCTGAAGAGCCTAAGGAAGAGAAGAAGGAAGACAAGTCCGAGGACAAGTCCGGCAAGACCGAGCCTGCCAAGGATCACGCCTCCTCCAAGCCTTCCGAGGGCAACCTGCCTTACGTGACTCCTCTGGTGCGCAAGCTCGCCGACAAGCACAACGTGGACCTTTCCAAGGTCAACGGCACCGGTGTGGGCGGCCGCATCCGGAAGCAGGACGTGCTGGCTGCGGCTAAGGGCGAGTCCAACCAGGGCTCCGAGCCAGCTGGTTCCGCCGAGAACCAGGCACCTTCCGCGGCCTCCCCGGCCGGCCCGCGCGCATCCGCCCACAAGGTGGATCCGGACAAGCAGGGTCTGCGTGGCACCACGCAGCGCGTGAACCGCATCCGCGAGATCACTGCCCGCACCACCCTGGAGTCCCTGCACGCTGCAGCTCAGCTGACCCAGGTGCACGAGGTGGACATGTCCCGCGTTGCAGAGCTGCGCAAGGCCAACAAGAAGGCCTTCGCGGACAAGCACGGCGTAAACCTGACCTACCTGCCGTTCTTCGCCAAGGCGATGGTGGAGGCCCTCATCTCCCACCCGAACGTGAATGCGTCCTACAACGCGGACACCAAGGAGATGACCTACCACGGCAAGGTGAACCTCGGCATCGCCGTGGACACCAAGGATGGCCTGCTGAGCCCCGTCATCCACGACGCTCAGGACATGTCCCTGCCAGAGCTGGCAAAGGCTATCGCGGACATCGCGGACCGCGCACGCAACAAGAAGCTGAAGCCACAGGACATCTCCGGCGGCACCTTCACCATCACCAACATTGGTTCTGAAGGCGCCTTGACGGACACCCCGATCCTGGTTCCGCCACAGGCTGCAATGGTGGGCACTGGCGCCATCGTTAAGCGCCCAGTGGTCCTAAGCGAGGACTCCGGCGAGGCCATCGGCATCCGCCACATGGTTCTGCTGCCGATGACCTACGATCACCAAGTCATCGACGGTGCAGACGCGGGCCGCTTCATGTCCACCGTGAAGGATCGCCTGGAAAACACGGACTTCACCGAGGATCTGGAGCTCTAAGCCCTAGAAGTTCTCCATCCCCGCAACGCCTCACCCGCTAAGCCGCCCGAACACCGTGGCGCTTGGCGGGTTTGGTGTAGGTGGGGTGGCGTCGTGGGGTGGCCTAAGAATTCGGTCCAGTTGGTTTAAGCGTTGACCGTGTTTTCATGTTTCCATTGTTCCGCATACTTCCGTGGACTGAGGTAGCCCAGCGAGGAATGCGGGTGGAAGTCATTGTACCGCTGC
>DXFZ01000057.1 GCA_019114175.1 Candidatus Corynebacterium gallistercoris | reverse complement strand
GACAGGACCTGCATGACCCGCTCGATTTCCTTCTCGCGGCCCACGACCGGATCCAGCTTGCCGTCCTTGGCGGCCTGGGTGAGATTGCGGCCGAACTGATCCAGCACCAGAGAATTGGACTTTTGACCCGGCTTTGGAGCGCCGCCTGCGGAATCACCGCCGGAGCCGACTCCTGCGGTGGCGGGCTCGGCGCCGTCGCCCCCATCCTGATCATTACCCTCATAGCCACTCAGCAACTGGATGACCTGCTGGCGCACGCGGGACAGGTCCGCGCCCAGCTTCACCAGCACCTGGGCTGCCACGCCCTCGCCTTCGCGGATGAGGCCCAGCAGGATGTGCTCCGTACCGATGTACTTGTGACCGAGCTGCAGCGCCTCACGCAGCGCCAGCTCCAGCACCTTCTTGGCGCGCGGGGTAAAGGGGATGTAACCACTGGGCGGGTTGCCGCCAGAGCCGATGATCTCCTTGACTTCCGTGCGAACGGCGTCAAGGGAGATGCCCATGGACTCCAGCGCCTTAGCGGCAACGCCCTCGCCCTCCTGGATCAGGCCCAGCAGGATGTGCTCCGTGCCGATGTAGTTGTGATTCAGCGCCCGGGCTTCTTCCTGCGCCAGGACCACTACGCGCCGCGCGCGGTCTGTAAACCTCTCAAACATGGCGATCTCCCTTAAGTGCTCATTGATTAATGGTGCCCACCTTAATGCCGGTGGCGGGTGTGGCACATCGTGTTTCTATGACAGCGCACCCGGACAGCGTTTTATTCCGGTGTTTGTAGCAGAAGGAAAGCCTAATAACAACTGGTCAAGCAGCATTTATGCGGACACCTGCACCGCTGTACGCCCTCAGCGAACAGCCGCCGAGTTTCCGGTTCTGGCACGCAGGCACACTTCACGCACTAACCTCGGCCATGTAATGGAATACCCCCTACAGGAGGGACCGCGCCGTGAACGCTGCACTCCCCAACCCCAAGCCCAGCTTGGTGGACCACGCCAGCAATGCCGCCAACCTCGCCAAAGGCACGCTTCCGCTGTTCAAGTCCGGCGTACTGGGCGGCATGACCCCCACCGCCGCGGGCAAGGCCATCAAGGGCATCTTCCAATGGCGGTTCCTTCCCGCGGGACTCCTCGCCATCGGTGCGGGGCGGGATCCATTCCACACCGCCATCATCGATGATGCCGGCTCCATGACCTACCAAGAGCTTCACGAACAATCCAACAGCCTCGCCCGCGCCCTCTTCCGCACGGGAGTGCGCGAGCGTGACCGCATCGGTGTGCTCTGCCGCAACCACCGCGGCCTCGTCCTAGCGCTCTGCGCCCACGGCCGGCTAGGCACGGATATTGTCTTCTTCAATACCGGCGCCTCCGCAGAACAGACCCGCGCTGTGCTGGAGGAGCAAAAGATTGACGTTTTGTTCATCGATGAAGAATTCCTGCCCCTGTTGCCGAAGAACTTCAACGCCTGCCCCGTGGTCCTTGCCTGGGAGAACGGTGACACCCTGGGTCTTTCCGCTGACGCTGAGGCGGAGCTGCCCCAACCTTCCAACGTTCGGGGCGCCATTGATTCCGGCGATTACGCCACCCGCAACCCTGACTGGTCCACGATGCATGAAATCATCACCTCCACCCCGGACCATCTCTCCATCCCCTCCCGCCCTCGCATGGGCCGCACCATCATCTTGACCTCCGGCACCACCGGCACGCCGAAGGGTGCTCGCCGCCCCGAGCCAAAGACCTACATGCCCGCCAGCTCCATCATGAGCCGCATCCCGCTCAAACACCACAGGCCTGTCTTCTTGGCCGCGCCGATGTTCCACACCTGGGGCTTCGCCCAGATTCAGCTGGCACTGGCTCTGCGTAACACCATGATTCTGCAGCGTCGCTTCAGCCCCAAGGCCGCGGTGAAGCTCATTGAGAAGAACAAGCCCTACACCATCGCCATGGTCCCCACCATGCTCCGCAAGCTGCTGGAGGCCGTGCCGGAGGATTTCAACCCCGGCACCAAGATCATCGCCACCTCCGGCGAGGCACTTCCCCCGAAGGTCATTCTGGAAACACAGGAGAAGTTCGGTGACGTGCTCTACAACTTGTACGGCTCCACGGAAGTCAGCTGGGCCTCCATTGCCACCCCGGAGGAACTGCGGGAGCACCCCCGCACCGCGGGCAAGCCGCCCATGGCGACCACGCTAAAGATCATCGATGAAGACGGCAACGAGCTTCCCGAAGGCGAAGTGGGCCGGGTCTTCGTCAAGAATGACATGCTCTTCGAGGGCTACACCCGCCCCGGCGTGGACAAGGAGGTCATCGATGGGATGGTGGCCACCGGAGACCTCGGCTACTACGAAGACGGGCTGCTCTATATTTCCGGCCGAAGCGATGACATGATCGTCTCCGGAGGCGAGAATGTCTTCCCCCAAGAGACCGAGGACGTCATCAACAGCATGGATGCGGTTGCGGAGGCCGCGGTCCGCGGCGTGGATGACCCGGACTTCGGCCAGGCCTTGTGCGCGTGGATAGTACCGGCCTCCCCCATGGACGAGGAGCAGCAGGAGAAGTTCCAAGAAGAGGCCAAGACCGCCGTGAAGCAGAAGCTGGCCCGCCACTCCGTCCCACGGTATTTCGTGTTCTTGGACAAGCTGCCCCGCAATGAGGTGGGCAAGGTTGTCCCCCGCGAGCTGCCACAGCCCTAAACTCCAGCCATAATGGCAGGTATGAACGCAACTCCTTCGCGCCCCCGTGTCCTGTCCATCGCCGGTACCGACCCGACTGGCGGGGCCGGCATCCAGGCTGATCTCAAGTCCATCATGGCCGCAGGTGGCTACGGCATGTCCGTGGTGACGGCGCTCGTCGCCCAGAACACCCGCGGGGTGCGTAGCATTCATACCCCGCCGCAGGAGTTCCTCATCGAACAGCTGGAGTGCGTGTTTGATGATGTTGTATGCGACGGCGTCAAGGTGGGCATGCTTGGAGATGTCCGAACGTTAGACACCGTGAGTTCCTTCCTCGCCTCCCACCCAGTACCCGTGCTGGTCATTGACCCCGTGACCATCGCGAGCAGCGGGGACCGGCTCCTCACGCGCGAGGCGGAAGATGCGCTGCGGCAGTTCACGGGGATGGCGGACGTGATCACACCAAACATTCCGGAGCTAGCACTGCTGGCAAAGACCGATATTCCGCGGGGCGAGGATGAGGCTGTGGCCGTCGCGAAAAAATATGCAGAATCCACGGGCACAGTGGTGATCGTGAAAATGGGGCACCTCACCGGCCCGGAAGCGGGCAACATTGCGGTGCGGCCAGATGGGCGAACGCACGCGGTGAGCTCGCCGCGGATTGACACGACCAACACGCACGGAACCGGATGTTCGCTCTCCAGCGCTTTGGCCACGCGGATGGCTGGCGGGTCCAGCGTAGAAGAAGCACTGGACTGGGCAACCCCGTGGCTCAACGGGGCTATCCAGGCGGGGGCAAAGTTGCGAGTCGGCGGGAGCAATGGGCCGGTGGATCACGGGGCCGGTGTGTGCTCCACAATGGAGACAAAGAACTCTTCCATTTGAGGACTCTTGACGACTAAGGAATCTATGAAGCTAAAGTCTTTCCACGTCACCGCACTGAAGAAAACTGTCGGACGAGATCACCGAACACTTAAAAAGAGCGCCCCTCAACAAAATGGACACTAACTGCGCCGGGATCGGTTAATCAAAACGCTCAACCTCGGAGGCATCGGTGAAGAAATAAGAGGTGATGAGGATTATTAAATGAAACCCGATAAAGAAGAATATTATCCAGGCGCCACTTTTTAGCCCCTCATCTAAAATAAGAAGAACCGTAGACAAAAGCAGCGTAGCCACAATAGATACTCTCAAAAAATTCTTGGCCGAAATTCTTACGCCGCGCTTACTGAACCTAACGAGAGCGCAATTGACAATAACGAGGGCAAAAGAGAATATGATTCCAAGTACGGCACCAGGAAAGGCTGTCATTGTTTAAACTACCCGAGACTCAGTTTGAATCATGCTAGACTCCAACTCCTTATTGCCGCTTTTCTGCTAAAACATCATCGACAATACGTTGAGGTATCGCATCCGCGGATTCTTCGCCATCTAAAGGAATCAAGGGCACAGAGGATGGGACCCAAGCCAGCTGCTCATCCGAGAGATTGACAACCGGTGAACCCTGTCCCACATCATCAAACGATCGGAACCTAGCTCGTGCAGAACCTACATACTTGTCCACCGTTATGTAATCAGTCCCCGCGTTGTTGAGGCGGGAATTTAAATTGCGAGAGAACTTCCCCCAGGCATAGCGCGCCAAGGTTTCTGAATTAAGTGGACCAGCAGCGCTCGCTCCTGTTGGGGGACCCCAAGCCGTAACGATTAAGTACACATTGCGCTTCCCCGGGTCACTAGTGCCAGGACGCGAAACGAAACGAAAACTAATTGTTCTCCCGGCCCCTTCAGGGTGCCCCTCAAGTGATTTGAAGCTGAATCCATCTGGCGCGATGGAGGTTATTTCAATTGGAGCAGGACCCGATACAGGATTAGCAATGGTATTCAGTCCGCAGTAATCACCGACCCGAATTTTGTGCCCACACCCACGAAATGTAAAGTATGCATCAAAATGCTCCGTGACTTCTCGCGCCACAGATTGGGGAGTCCATCGTTCATCCTGAGCGACTACCGGGAATTACATTTGGTAGCCATCCCAATTAATGTGGTCGCCAGTTGGCAAACGGCGCGATATAGGCTCAACCCATTGGATTGATAAATTCTGGAAATCTTGATTTATCCCGCCATCTACAAAATATTCTTCGCCAACCGGGTAGCCGTGAAGCCCTGTTTCCCATCCTCTTGACGCCCAATAATCACGCACCCGGCCTTTTACAATCTGCGCCCCTGTACCGGGTGTCCAGTAAATAGAACCATCTTCAAAATGGTTGAAGCGACCAACCCGATCAGGTGTGGTGAGCTCATCAGTAGTGGGGTATCGCAAGGGACCATTTTCCCAGCCCCAATCACGCCACCGATCACGAATGGCGCCCTTCACTTGACGCGCAACACCATGGCTGACGTTAGGATGCCAGTAGATCGAGGATGCCTGCTCAAAAACTTGGAACTTCCCTCCTCGCCCTGCATCACTTTCGGGTATGATCGCATTCCCGAAGGTTCGATAACCGCCGAGTCGTTTATACGTTTCCAGTATGCGTCCTTGCACCACCTCGCCGTGGCGTTCATGCGCCGCTGAAGTGGTGGTTAGCAAAGGCGGGGGTGGCGAACAATACTGCGCTGATACTGATAGCTGCCGCAACAAGACGAAATTTGGGTTTCATACGATATTCCCAGCGGTGGTGAGTGTACGATCATAACTTACTTGTCCAGACAACCGTTTCCTTGTCAAGCCCTACCTTGGTTTGCGCCCGAGTAGCTTTTTGGTTCGTTGCGCGTTTCTCTCCTACCCCACATCTGGAGTGCGTTTTTGATGATGTTGTGTGCGACGGCGTCAAGGTGGGCATGCTTGGAGATGTCCGAACGTTAGACACCGTGAGTTCCTTCCTCGCCTCCCACCCAGTACCCGTGCTGGTCATTGCCCCCGTCACCATCGCAAGCAGCGGGGACCGGCTCCTCACCCGCGAGGCAGAGAACGCGCTACGACAATTCACTGAACTGGCGGACGTAATCACACCCAACATCCCGGAACTAGCACTACTGGCCAACACCGATGTTCCACGAGAAAGGGATGAGGCTGTGGCCGTCGCGAAAAAATTTGCAGAAACCACAGGCACGGTGGTGACTGCAGCGGAGTCGGTGCATCTCGGTTCCTGGCACCGTGGGACCCAAGGGGGAGTCAACGGTTATTTTCGCCTCTGACGCCCCGAGGCAGGCCAGGTTGGTCAGGTCGTAGAGTGGAGGGGTGGCCAGGCCATGGCACGAAAAGCCGGTCGCCCTGCCGACCAGCTGCCCTAACGAGCGCCACGCCGCCCCATCAACATGGGAGCCGTCATGGCGCTCGCGCTGCCTTTTAGCTCGCTTTCGCGTTGTCAGCTACCCCTGGTTACTTCAGTTCCTTGGAGGACAGGCCTAGCTCGCGGCGGGCGACGATGAGCTGCTGGATCTGCTGGGTGCCCTCGAAGATGTCCAGGATCTTGGAGTCACGGGACCACTTCTCCAGCAGGTCGCGCTCAGAGTAGCCGTAGGCACCGGCCATCTCCACCGCGCGCAGCGTCAGGTCCGTGGCCATGCGGCCGGCCTTGGCCTTGCACTCAGAGGCTTCCTTGGAGTTCGGGATCTTGTTGTCCGCCATCCAACCGGCCCGCAGGGTCATCAGGTATGCGGCCTCCCAGTCGGATTCTAGGCGGATGTACTCGCTGGCGGCTGCGGGCTGGTTCCACGCGGGGGCGTCGTAATCAATAACTACACCAGCATCGGTGAGGATCTCGCGCAACTTCTCCAGAGACGCGCGAGCCACACCCACGGCCATGGCGGCCACCAGCGGACGGGTGTTATCGAAGGTGGCCATCACGCCACCGAAGCCCTTCTTCGTGTCCACCTCAGGGGAACCAAGCAGGTTCTCCTTCGGGATGCGCACGTTATCCAGGATGAAGTGGGCGGTATCGGAGGAGCGGATGCCCAGCTTGTGCTCCAGACGCACCAGCTCGAATCCCGGGGTGTCGCGGGGAACCACGAAGGACTTGATGGCGGCACGGCCAGCGGACTTGTCCACGGAAGCCCAGACCACCACGTGGGTGCAGCGCTCGCCGGCGGTGACGAAGATCTTCTCACCGTTGAGCACGTACTCGTCACCATCGAGCTTCGCGGTGGCGGCGACGGCCGCAGAGTCAGAGCCGAACTGCGGCTCGGTGATGGCCATGGCGGCCCACACCTTACCGAAGCGCTCCAGCTGCTCATCGTCCGCCACGGCGGCGATCGCGGAGTTACCGAGGCCCTGGTAAGGGATGGACAAGGTCAGGCCCACGTCACCCCAGCAGGTTTCCAGCACGTTGAGGATGGAGGCCATGTTGCCGCCATTCTTCACGCCACCTTTGTCCTTCTTCTTGGAATCGGAACGGCCACCGGAGGCGCCGGCCATTTCCTGACCGGCATCGGCCATTCCCTCCACGAGGGATGCCATGGTGTCCAGCTCCACTGGGCGGGAATGCTCCGCCAGGTCATACTTGCGGGAGATGGGGCGGAAGATCTCTGCGGCGGCCTGGTGTGCTTGGTTAGCCCCCGCCTTGAGACGCTTGGGAAGTTCCAGGTTAATCATTGTGAGTGTCCTCTAGATTTCTCTTGGGATTGTGCGATTTTTGCGTTTGTTGGCGGGTTAGACAACCACAACGCCCTCGGCTACACCGATGGCGCGCATATCCCGGTACCAGCGCTCCACCGGGTGCTCCTTAGTGAAGCCGTGGCCGCCCAGCAGCTGCACGCCATCCAGGCCCATGACCATGCCCTTATCAGATGCGTAGCGGCGGGCCAGCCCGGCCTCGCGGTGGAAGGACAGGCCCTGGTCCAGGCGGGACACGCCGCGCAGGAGGATCATGCGCAGGCCGTCCAGTTCAATGCGCAGGTTGGCGACCATGAAGGCCACGGCCTGGCGGTGGGAGATGGGCTCGCCGAAGGCCTCGCGCTCGTTGACGTAAGTCTTGGTGTAGTCCAGGATTGCTTGGCCGGTACCAGCGGCAAGTGCGGCCCAGCCCAGGCGGGAGCGGCGGACGATCTCCGCGTAGTTCTCCTTACGCTCCTCGGCACCCAGGTCAGCGCCGCCCAGGAGGTTGGCAGCAGGTACGCGGACATCCTTGAGCAGCAAGCGGCCCAGGGCTGCTCCGCGCAGACCCATGGAGGGATCAGCCTCCACAACCAGGCCCTCGGTGTCAGATTCAACGATGACGAACGTGCTCTGCCCGTCCAGCTCCACGGCCACGATGAACAGCTCGGCAGCGCCGGCGTTCGGCACCATGGTCTTCACACCGTTGATGACGATGTCATCGCCCTCACGGGTGGCGGTGGTCTGCAGCTCGAAGGGGTCGAACAGGGGGCGGGCTTCGGAGACAACCACGGCGGCGGGTGGCATGGACTCGCCGGCGAAGGAAGGCAGGTAGGTCTTCTGCTGGGAGTCATCGCCGTAGTTGGTGATGACGTTCGCTACGGAAGCCGGCGCCAGTACGGCCACGGCCAAGCCCATGTCACCGTAGGCCAGGGCCTCGGCGATGAGAGCGTTGGTCGTCGCGCCAGAGGCAGTGGCGATGCCCTCGAACTCCTCAGGCAGGTTGATCAGCGCCACGCCCAGCTCGGAGGCAGTCTCCAGCAGCCCCTCGGCGGGCTCAGAGGCTTCGTTGCACTCAGAAGCTACAGGGCGCAGGCGCTCCTCAGCGAACTCGCGCACCGCGGCCACGATCATCTCCTGATCCTCAGTGGGATTCAGGTCGAAAGGAGCCTTACCCGGCGCCGGGGTGGGAGTGTTGACCGGCTCATTGTTCTCATCAGTAGTTTGCTTCTCCAGGCGTACCGGCTTGCCGGAGCCTTTGACCTTCTTGAACTGGCGGTTCACGGCACCTAGGGTGCGCATGCCGGTCTTTGTAGACTGGTAGGCCACGCGATCAACCTTCTTGCCCAGGCCATACTTCTCGGCCAATTCGGAGCCGGTGAAGCGAGTGATCACGCGCATGGCGGTGCCGATGGCATCGCGCTTGAAGCCGTTCAGGCCGGGGGTGGAGTTGTCACGCTTGCTTTGGTCGCTCATGTGTGTGCGGCCACCTTTCACTGATTGTCAGCGCAAATGTTTCTTATCTGCATGTGCGGATAGTTATAGACGTAGCATAAACCACAATAGTGGCGTAGGTGACATTTATGGTCGCATTGCTATCCAGAACACCCACTATAAGCCCCCGAATGGGTGCACAACACTCCAAGGGAGACTAGTTCAGTTCCCAGAAGCTTGTTTGAGCCAACCACACGCCCACGATGGCAGCGATCCACAACACCGTCACCTTCGCCTCGTACTGCATCCGGTCAGTGAAGCGCTGGAAGCGCGGAGATGTTAGTGACCCCACCTTTGCCGCCCCAATACCTATGACCACAGCTGGCAGGATCATCACCAGACAGTAGAAGACGACAACCAGGATCTTGAACGGAAACGCAACGCTCAGATCTTGGGTGATCGCCATCGCAGCCAGGTATGGCAGCATAGTCGCAGCCTCAGCCACAGCGGCCGTCAGTCCCAGACCAACCATTGCCGCCGGACCAGCGGAACCTAGGCGCTGCTTCACAGGAGAGGTGCCGCTGGGTTTCTTCTTCGGGTTAGGCGAAAGGATTCCATAGGCCGCCAGCGCTACTCCAAGTACCAGCTTCACCCAGGAGAACCAGCGTTCGTCCTGGAGTTCGGATGCCACGTCGAACACAACACGCAAGCCGAAGAGTAGACCGACTCCCAGCATTAGGTACACAAGAGCCACTGTGGAGAGGTAGACACTGTAGGAACGCCAGCGCATCCTCCCCCATATCAGCAATAACCCCAGGGGGATCACCAGCGTTCCTGCACTCAAGCTATCCACCAACGCCAAGCCAATCAGCTGCAACACAATCATGAAGGCACTCCTTCCGCAAGATTATACGATCGTATAATGCACATGATGGTATACGATCGTATACATGGCCACAAGTGTTCAGGAGATAGCGGAAGCCAGCCTCAGGATTATCGTGGACAAAGGGCTTGACGCGATAAGCATCCGCACCGTCGCAGCCGAGGTCGGCGTAGCCCCCCGCACCATCCAGCACCACATGGGATCGAAGGATGAACTTTTAGCTACCGCGTTCCGGCAATCTATACAACGCCAAGTAGAACGCACACAATGTGCTCACCGCGGCTCAACGGCACTAGATGCGATAACCAATACCTTGTCAGAACTCTTACCCATCGGCCCCGAACAACGCATAGACGCCGCCGCTTGGGTCATCTTCGGAGCCGCTGCATCCACCCGCGCGTGGCTTGCCGAGATCCACACCGCAGAACTCACCACCTTCAGGACGGCACTCGTCGAATTCTTCGACAAGCACCACAGTCTCCTCGCCCCCGCTCTTACCCCCACCCAGGCCGGGAGGCTAACCACGGCCCTGGTTAATGGCCTCACCCTGGATTATCTCAACACCCCGGCCTCCCCCGAGACGATCATTGCCGATCTGCGGTGCGGACTGCAGGCCCTCCTCCCCGGAGCCAAGTGAGCCCCCTCGGTTAACCGCCCCTACTAGTTATCCCGCTCCGGCTTCACCAGCGGGAACAGAATCGTCTCCCGAATACCCAGGCCCGTAAGCGCCATCAGCAGGCGGTCGATACCCATGCCCGTGCCGGCCGTCGGTGGCATGCCCTGCTCCATGGCGGTGAGGAAGTCCTCATCCAGCACCATCGCCTCGTCGTCGCCGCCGGCAGCCAAGCGGGCCTGATCCTCGAAACGCTCACGCTGGATCACCGGATCCACCAGCTCGGAGTAGCCCGTGGCCAGCTCAAAGCCGCGCACGTACAGATCCCATTTCTCGGTGACACCCGGCTGGCTGCGGTGCTGGCGGGTCAGAGGCGAGGTCTCCACCGGGAAGTTGCGCACGAAGATCGGGCCAGTCAGCTGGTCCTCGCACAGCACCTCCCAGATCTCCTCCACGAGCTTGCCGTGGCCCCAGCCGCCCTTCTCCGGCACGCTCAGGCCGATCACCTCGGCGATGCTCTTCAGCTCCTCCACGCTCGAGTCAATCGTCACCTCCGGCTGGCCGGGGAACTTGCGCTGCAGGGCCTCGTTCAAGGAGGGGTACATCTCGATGGACTTCCACTCCCCGCCCAGGTCAAACTCGGTGCCATCCACCAGCGTCACCGTGGTGGAGCCGAAGACCTCGGTGGCGACCTCCTGGATGATCTCACGCGTGGTGCGAGCGCAATCATCATAGTCTCCGTACGCCTGGTACGTCTCCAGCATCGCGAATTCCGGGCTGTGGGAGGAATCCACGCCCTCATTGCGGAAGTTCCGGTTGACCTCAAAGACCTTGTCCAAGCCACCCACCACGGCGCGCTTCAAGTACAGCTCCGGGGCGATGCGCAGGTACAGGTCAATGTCCAGCGCGTTAGAGTGCGTCACGAAGGGCCGCGCCGCAGCCCCTCCGTGCAGCGTCTGCAGCATCGGCGTCTCCAGCTCCAGGAAGCCACGGCGCTCCAAAGCGTTGCGCAGCGCACGCATCACCTTGATGCGGGTCAGCGCGTTCTTCCGCGCCTGCTCCCGCATGATGAGGTCCACGTGGCGCTGCCGCACGCGCGTGTCCTCGCTCAGGTCCTTGTGCGCCACCGGCAGCGGGCGCAGGGACTTCGCGGTGATGAACCAGCGGCTCGCCATCACGGAGAGTTCACCGCGCTTGGAGCTGATGATCCGCCCCTCGACGAACACCATGTCCCCCAAGTCCACGTCATTCTTCCACGCCGCCAGGGCCTCCTCCCCGACCTCGGCGAGGCTCAGCATGACCTGGAGCGTGGTGCCGTCGCCATCTTGAAGAGTTGCGAAAGCTAGCTTGCCGGTGTTGCGCACGAACATGACGCGACCGGCCACGCCCACAACCTGATCGGTCTCCTCGCCGGGTTGCAGGTAGGTGGTCTTCTCATTGTGTGGCGACGCCGCCGCGTCCCCCTTATCCACCGCCCAGCTCTCGCGGACCTCCGCCAGCGTGTGGGTGCGGGGTACCTCCACGGGGTAGGCCTCGCGGCCGGAATCCAGGATGCGTTGCCGCTTGTCACGGCGGATGCGCAGCTGCTCGGGCAGGTCTTGGGCGGGGGTCTTCGATGCGTCAGTCACGGCTCACTAGTCTAGCGCACTCTAGATGAGCCAGTCATTGGGGCTGAACAGCTCATAGTGCACGCCAGCGGGTCGGAGGCGTGCGGCGTGTTCGGCCAGCTGACCCCGCACGTCCTGGAGGAAAGTGTTGCCGCCGCACAGGTACCAGCGGGCGCCGGGCTGAACGTCGGAGGCCTCCAGCAGGGCGGCCAGGTCCACGGTGTCGCCGGCATCGCGGTAACGGACAACATGCTTGGCTTCACCGCGCTCGGCCAGGGCTTTAACGTGCAGGTCGGTGACTTCCCGCTGGGCGTAGGAGGCCGCGGCGGCGTCGCCATGAATAACAGTGACTGCCCTGCCCGAGCCATCCGCGACGAGCGCGGCCAGCATTCCCGTCATAGGCGTGGAGCCGATGCCTTGCGAGACCAACACGACCGGCTCCTCGCCGGGCTGAAGCACGAGGTCGCCTGCGGGGAGGGTCGCCTGGACGGTGTCGCCGGGGTTCACCTCGTCCATGAGGAAGGAGCTGACCTCGCCATCGCGCTGCACGGCGATGGAGAACGCGTCCGCGGTGGTGTTGGTGAGGGAGTACTGGCGCAGCTGACGGGCACCATCGGGGAGCGTGACGCCGATAGACACGTACTGGCCGGGGAGCGCGCCGGAGAAGTCGACTCCGGTGAAGGTGAACTCTGTGACGCGCTCCGAGAGTTGGCGGGTAGAGTCCAGGGTCACATCGCGGAACACGTCCCCATCCTCCACGCCGGCGCTACGGTAGAGATCTCGCTCGAAATCGATGAGTACCTTAGCCATCAGCCAGTAGACCTCATCCCAGGCTGCGGCGACCTCCGGGGTGACGGTCTCCTCCCCCAGGACCTCCACGATGGCGGCGAAGAGATTGTCATGAACGATCTGATACTGGTCCTCGGTGATGCCCAAGCTCACGTGCTTGTGTCCAATCCTGGACAGCATCTCACGCGGATCCGGGGCATCGGGGTCCACCAGCATGGCGGCGAAGGTGGCGATGGAGGCGGCCAGCGCCTTTTGCTGTTCCCCTGAGCGCTGGTTGCCGCGGTTGAAGAGGTCCGCGATGAGCTCCGGGTGGTTGCCGAACATCGTGCGGTAGAACACCGGGGTGATGTCCTCGATTGCGCCGCCCACGATGGGCAGGGTGGCCTTGATGATCTCCGCGTTCTTGTCAGTGAGATGCACGGACTGGGTCTGGGGTTGAGCTGTGGTGTACATGGTGTTCTCTTCAAACTCCTTATGCCGTGGCCGATGACCTCCCGGGCACGTGCGGCAGCCCAAGGGGGCGGAGAGTTTCTTTCCCTCCGGAACCAGCGGGCGGGGTCTTCGCAATCAGGTCACCAATGGTGTCCCCATCCAGCTCCGCGAAGAAGGCCTCGCGGGCATCGGCGAGGCGGTGGCGCAGCGCGCAGCCGCGGTAGACCAGCGGGCATGGCGCGCCGCCTTCACAGTCAACAACTTCGCCGGGGCCTTCCAATTGGCGCAGGATCTTCCCCACACTGGCTTGGCGGGTGCCATCCGCCAGATACACTCCACCGTTCCTGCCCCGCACGGCAGTGACCCACCCCAGCTCCACCAACCGGGCATTGACTTTTGCCACGTGATTGGCGGAGGCGTTGATGGATGTCGCAAGGTCAGAGATCGTCATTCTCTGCCCCTCGTCCAGGTCCCCCAGAATCATGAGGGTGCGCAGGCCGAGATCTGCGAACGTGGTCAAGTGCATAAGGCCACCTTAGGGCAAAACAGTTAAATCATGCATCTGAAATACATCTATTGTGAGGAATCAGACAACTGCTCCGGGTGCCGAGGATTCAGCAGGCCAGAGCCCTGTGGCGCATGCGCCGGGTCATCGCCCTGCTCCAGCTGCCTGTTGTTCTCATCCACGAAAATCACGCGGGAGTGATAATCCTTCAGGTCCTCTTCCGAGTACTGGGCGTAACCAATGATGATCACGAGGTCCCCGGGGCTGATCAGGCGCGCAGCGGCACCATTGATGCCGATGACGCCGGTCCCACGGTCCCCCGTGATCGCGTACGTGGTCAACCGATTGCCATTGTTGATGTCAACAATGTCAATCTGCTCACCCTCTAAGATGTCCGCGGCCTCCATGAGGTCCGCATCGATGGTACAGGAGCCAACGTAGTGCAGGTCAGCCTGGGTGACCGTGGCTCGGTGGATCTTGGATTTCAGCATGGTGCGCAACACGGTGGAACACCTTACTCGGGCGAGCGTGGGTTGGCTATTCCGTGGCGCGACAAACAGCAAGTGCGCATCACCTAGGCCACTCACACATGATTGTTCTGTGAAGAAATTTTAGGATCACTCTTCAGAGAGTGACGCGCACACGCCAAGAAGATCAACGCTCCAAGCGTAAACAAAACGGAAACCACACGCTGCCCATCTAACCAGTTGAGAATACCGGCTGACAAAGAACAAAAAGCGAAGATGACGAAGAGCACTGCAAATAATTTTTTACTCATAGCGGAGCCGAGCAACGTTTGCAGACATGATGCGAGGAACCATCACCTTTGCAGCATCCGTTAGATGCGATAAAACCACCGCAGCTCGTGACCAAACAGAATCCGCATGCCCAGCCTCCGGTACCAAGACACGCCGCAGTACATCCAGCGCATCCCGCAAGCCCAAGAGCGCAGCCCAAGTCTACTTCCGAATCACACTCGGTACCGCTTATCTTCGATTGATCACCCGGCCCTCCGGGGCCGTTACAGCCTCCACAAGGGTCTTCTCCGTTGGCAACAGCACGTTCCAAACTTCTGACTTCTACCACTTCCGGTGACGATCCATTGACGCTTGTTGACAGGACTTTAACTCCACGCTGTTCAGTGAGCGAGTATACAGCCGCCCCTGTTTGAATAATTACTCTTCCCTTTTTCAGTTCATACGCACGAAAAATCTTCTTGTTATCAAGATCAATAACACCGATGGATCGTTCTTTTGATCCGTCCTGATACGTGCGCACATGCCCCATAGGATGGATCCCTGTCGAATATGAGTCGATGTCTTCGATTTTCTGCAAACGAGACCCAGGATTTGCAGAACGATTTTGAACATCAGTGGCTATGCTATACCCAGCGAACGCCACCTGAGCATCTGGCGATTCAAGAAGGCCGAAATAATCTTCTGATATCTGTTCTGACAGAAAAAATTCTTCCGACTTTGAAACCTGACTTCTTTTAACTGCATTTGCCACCGACTGAGGTTTAATACCAGTCAAAGCGAAAGCACCGATAGCCGCCCCTACAGCAAACTTCAATACCGACCGGCGATCCCGAGTGGAATGAAATAGCGAATTGATAAATAATGGCTGTTCTTGACCGACTACAGACAGCACGCGAGCACTGTTTTTCACACCGATTTCCCGCGCAAGCCGAGGTCCCATCTTCCAGCCAACCCAAGCCTGTGTATTCTTTTCATCTACCTCAACTAGAGTTGGAAGCCACGGCGGATTTCCCTCAAAAGCCTCGTCTCGAAACTTCCTCATCAAAGATGATTGAAGAGGTATCACAGTGATCGCCTCTCCGATCTAGGCATCAATTCGTTTTCCGGTTCGAGCGCAGATCGAACAATGCGCATCATAGCCCAAATACAGTACAGACATGGATTTCCTTACTCTGTGGGTGTATTTAACTAAGAACATACCACAGCCTCACTCGGCGATTGGGTACACCGCCCCGTGCTAGGCGGAGGCCGCGTACTGGGATGCCGAGTCGGCCGCGGTTACTGTTCCGGTGGGGACGGGTCCTGACCTCCTGGGGGATAGACGCTGACCCTCTACCAAACCCGGGACTTAACACTAAACTGTCGCACCAAACGGCGCTAGCCAATCATCTCTCAAGCTTCGCAACGCGCTCCCGCACCCGGGAGCGCCACTGCAAACTCGGGCTCGTTGAACCCAGCCTTGGCGAAGGCGGCGTGGACGGCGGCGGCTGTGTCCTCCACGCGCTCCATCGGCAGCAGTGCAATCGCCGAACCGCCGAAGCCACCGCCGGTCATGCGCGCGCCCAAGGCTCCCTGGCTCATCGCCACATCCACGGCCACGTCTAGTTGTGGCACTGTGACCTCGTAATCATCACGCAAGGAGGCATGGCTGGCCTGCATGGACTCACCGAACCCGCTCATATCCCCTGCCTTCAGCTGCTCAATAGCCCCGGCAGTGCGCTCAATCTCGCTGACCACGTGCCGCACTCGGCGCGCCACGGTGGCGGTCCACTCGCTCACATCGCCCTGCGGGTGGGCCGCAGCCCAGCGCGCCGACTGCGCCTCCGCATCCTGCGCATAACGCAGGCTGGATACGTTCAGGTCCGCGGTCACCCCATCAATCACCGCGCGGCGGGAGGCGTACTGCCCATCCGCCAGGGAATGTGGGGCATTCGTGTTCATCACCAGCACCGCCAGGCCCCGGGCGGCGATGTCAAAAGGCACCTGCTCCGCGGTGTCCTCAGCGAAGTCAATCGCCAGCGCGTGGCCCGGCTGGGCGAACAACGCGATGCGCTGATCCAGCCCGCCCGTGGACGCGCCCACGACCTCGTTCTCCGCGCGGATCGCGGCCTCCATCAGGCGGGTTCTATCCACATCCCCGGCCAGTTCCGCGGCTGCCAAACCGGCAGAACATTCCAGCGCCGCGGAACTGGACAGTCCGGCACCGACTGGCACGTCAGACTCGATGGCAATGTCAAAGCCGCCTTCCACCCCGTACGCCCAGATGGTGCCGACAACGTAGCCGACCCAACCAGTCGGCTGACCTGGGCCGACCTCACGCACCGTCTCCCGCATAACCTCGCCGCCGAACCTGGAGGCCACGCGGTACACGCCATCATCGTTCGAGCGCGCCGCCACATAGGTGCGCTGGGAGAGCGCGAAGGGCACGGAGATACCACCGGCGTAATCCACGTGTTCCCCGATCAGGTTCACCCGCCCCGGCGCGGACCACACGGGCCCCTCCCCGCCGAACTCGGCGGCAAACAGCGCCTGGACATCCGCCGCGGCCTGCGCCGGCTCACGAGTCTCAGACCACTTCACTGGGCCACCTCCTTGAAACGCTCGGCAATGCGCTCCGGCGTAGTATCCGAAATCCAGGCCTCCTGCCCGGACTCGCTACCCGCCAAGAACTTCATCCGCCCCGGGGAGCGCATCATGGAAAACAGCTGCAGGTACAGCCTCCCCTCCCCCTCCAGCACCTGGTTCCAAGAGGCGATGTACGGGGTGCGCTCAACCCCCTCGAAGAAGCGGTCCATCCGGCCCAGCATGTCCAAGTAGATGCGGGTCAACTCATCCTTTTCCGCATCACTCAACTTCGCGAAGTTCTTCACATCGCGGTTCGCCATCACCATGACCTCCACCGGCCACTTCGCCGCCGCAGGCACGAAAGCGGTGAAGTGCTCCCCGGCAACCAACACTCTGATGCCGGCGGCGAGTTCTTGGGCGATGACGTCGCCAAATAAATCCGAACCCTCCCGCTGCCTATGCGCAGCCGCACGAGCAGCAACCTCCGCGGCCCGCGGCGGGACGAACGGGTAAGCGTAAATCTGGCCGTGCGGGTGCTGGAGCGTCACGCCGATCTCCGCACCACGGTTCTCAAAGGGATACACGTACTTCACGCCCGGCAGCGCGCCCAGCTCCCGGGTGCGGTGCGCCCACGCCTCGATGACCGTGCGGGCCCGGGTGTACGGCAAGTCCTTGAAGCTGGCGGAGACATCCGGGGTGAAGCACACGACCTCGCAGCGGCCACGGCCAGCGGCGGTCTCCACGCCAGCGACCTCGGCCGGTTCCCCCACGTGCATGGACAAAGACGGGAAGCGGTTTTCAAACACCACCACGTCATAGTCATCGGCGGGGATCTCCGTGGGCAGCTCGCCGGGGCGGGTCGGCGCTAAGGGGTTCTCATTCGCCGGGGGCATGAACGTGCGGTTCATGCGGTGCGCGGCATAGGTGTACCACTGACCCGTCAGCGGATCCTGCCGCATCTCAGACGACGTTGCGGCGGCCGGGAGACCCCGGGAATCCACCAGCTCGCGGGTGCGGGAGCCATCCACGTACTCCGGGGAATCGTCGAAGTACAGCAGCTCGCGCCCATCGGACAGGGACGTGCGGGTCACGCGGTAGGGGTGAGGCATTAGCTTTCCTCCACCGGCTCCTCGATCTTGATGGGGTCAACCTTGGTCCACACGGCGAAGACCACGGCCACCGCAATCATGGTCAGGCCGGCCCAGAGGTTGTAGATGTTCTCCTTTGGCGCGCCGGTGGAAGGATCCACTCCGGGGTCCAGCAGTAGGAAGCTCGCCAGCAACACGAGGCCATAGATGCCCAGCAGGGAGCCGATCACGTTGCGGATATCGAAGGCGCCGGCCATGTGGGAACGGTGCCCCACGGGCTTGTCGGCGGTGTTTTGGTTTGTAGCCATTGTGCTTCGCTCCTTTCGTTTACGCGAACACGATGTTCAGGCCGAGGACAAGGATCAAGCACAGCACGCCCAGCGGGACGGTGCGGCGGTACCACGGCAGGCCATCTTCGGCGGAGTCCGTGAGGTTCTCCTTCGGGGTCACGGACTTCACGAAGCCCACCAGCTCCTCGTCCGGCTTCGGCTTGGTGACCAGGGAGACCACGATAGACACCAGGATATCCACCACGAACGCCAAGGAGGCGGCCACAAACGCCGTGCCCTGGCCGGGCAGGTTGAAGAAGCTGGCATCGGTATTGCCGAACGTTGCGATGACCCAGTAGGCGATGGCGGAACCGGTACCGGCGACCAGGCCCACCCAACCTGCGGTGGGGGTCATGCGCTTCCAGAACATACCCAGGATGAACGTTGCGAACAGCGGAGCGTTGAAGAAGCCGAACAGCGTCTGGAGGTAATCCATGACGTTGCCGAAGTTGGAAGCCAGCAGCGCGGTGAACACGGCAATGAAGGTTGCGCCCACGGTCGCGATGCGGCCGACCTTCAGGTAGTAGTCATCGTCCCGATCCTTGACCACGTAGGTCTGCCACAGGTCGTAGGAGAACACGGTGTTGAACGCGGAGATGTTGGCGGCCATGCCGGCCATGAACGCCGCCAGGAGGCCGGCCAGGGCCACGCCCAGCAGGCCGTTCGGCAGCAGGTCACGCATGAGGTAGAGCATCGCGTCATTCGGCTCGGCGGTGCCGTCCATCAGCGGTGCCACGGTGGCGCCGGCGATCATGCCGGGGATGACCACGATGAACGGCACGAACATCTTCGGGAACGCGCCGATGATCGGGGTCTTGCGGGCAGCAGACAGGGAATCCGCTGCCATGGAGCGCTGCACCTCAACGAAGTTCGTGGTCCAGTAACCGAAGGAGAGCACGAAGCCCAGGCCGAACACCAGACCAATGGCGGAGACGACCGGGTTATCGAAGCCGGAGATTTCCGTGCCCGGCCAGGTGTGGAAGTGGTTCGGGTTGGACACCTTCTCCTTCAGGCCATTCCAACCGCCCACGCTGTGCAGGCCGATGATGGTCAGCGGCAGCAGTGCGGCGATGATGATGAAGAACTGCAGCACCTCGTTGTAGATGGCGGCGGACAGGCCACCCAAGGTGATGTAGGAGAGCACGATGGCCGCGGCAACAACCAGGGTCACCCACAGCGGCCAGCCCAGCAGGGAGTTCACAACCTTCGCGAGCAGCAGGAGGTTAATGCCGGCGATGAGCAGCTGCGCCACGGCAAAGGAGATCGCGTTCACCAGGTGCGCGCCATTGCCGAAACGGCGGCGCATGAACTCTGGCACGGAGCGGACCTTGGAGCCGTAGTAGAAGGGCATCATCACGATACCCAGGAAGACCATGGCCGGGATCGCGCCGATCCAGAAGTAGTGCATGGTCTCAAAACCGTATTGCACACCGTTCGCGGACATGCCCACGATTTCCACGGCGCCCAGGTTGGCGGAGATAAAGGCCAGGCCCGTCACCCATGCGGGCAGGGAGCGGCCGGAGAGGAAGAAGTCAATTGAGCTGGATACCTTGGACTTTGCAGCCCATCCAATGCCCAGGACGAACAGGAAGTAGACCGCCACCAATGTGTAGTCAACCCATGATGCGTCCAAACGTAGGCCTTCAGCGTGCATAGCTGGGAACCTCCAGGATACTTGGCGTGGAACCCCTTACAGGGCTTAGTTTCCCCTACATCCTAAACCGCTTACCCTGCAAAACCACTATTGGTGTGATAGTGATTTTTCTCTTATCCCCCGATTAGGGCCACGCACTTATGCAGCCACGATTCCCCAGCGGAAGCGCTGTTGCTCCCCCGGCTCCACCCGCAGCAGGTCAACGCCGCTGCGCAGGGCGTTTGGCGGGCACGTCATCGGCTCCACGGCAAGCGCCCTACCCACGCCGGGAAAGCCATTGCTCTTCGCCGGGTCGGCAGTGAACAGTTGCCGCCAACCGTGCTCCTCGGCCCACACGCGCACTCCCCCCTCGGGCCCGCGCAGCACCACGTCCCCACCCCCGCGGAAGCAGTGATCCAGCCACGTCCCCGCCATGTCGAGCCGTTCCCAGCCCACCGGCACCTCCGGGCCTGCGGGCAGGTTGCGGTGCGGGTCCAGCGGCAGGTTCGCCTCCGGAGCGTACTCCAGCACGCACTCGTCCAGCGCGGCCCCTTGCGCCGACACATAGGGATGCCACCCCACCCCCAGCGGGAAGCTTCGCTCTCCCTCGTTGCGCACTGTCAACTGGCAGGTCAGCCCCTCATCCAGCGCGTATTCGACCTCTAGGCTTAGGTTCCATATTTTGTGCGACGCCAGCCCCGCCAGCACCACCCGCCCCTCAGACTGGTCTTTCACGCGCCAGCCGACTTGCGAGGCAAAGCCGTGAATGGCTGTAGCTCGTTCCGGCTCGTTGATCGGCAGCTCGACCATCACGCCATCGTGGGAGAAGATCCCGTCCGCGGTGCGGTTCGGCCAGGGCAGCAGGATCTCCCCGGCGGACATCGGAACTTCGCCCTCATACCCCAGTACCAGCGGGCGGCCATGAAACGTGAGCGATTCGAGCCCCGCGGTATCTGGATTGACGGTGGCTTCATACGGTCCGGCATGCACAGCGATCATGTCCCCCATCAAACCAAAAGGAGGGCGGGGGTGGTGTACCGTCGCAATAAAATTATCGTGACCTGCAATGTTCGAATTATTGAGGTAATGAGCGGGGGGTATTGTCCGCATGGCTGTTTATAGTTTTCGGCAATGGTCACACCAAGCGATGAAGGGGGATCCCATGACCATTCCGGAAGACCTGGCGGTGACGTGCAACAAGGTGGAGCTGCTGTTTGCCCTCAGCGTTGTGGACGATCCGTGTGTCAGCCGCATTCAATCGCTGCGGCGGGCGGGCAGGCGCGATGCCGCGGTGTTCGCGCACGCGGCGCAGATCATCACGCGCATGCCGACCCTGTGGGAGGAGGTGTTTGAGCACCCTACAATCGGCGTGCGGCACCTGGATGCGATCTGGCGGGCAGGCCACACGTTTGACGGCGTGCCCGACGCATTCCTCGAGGACCACATGCTGGACCTGCTGGCGAGCAGATCGGGGGCGCCGCCGGCGGTGTCCGAGGTCAAGAACCATCTGGAGCGGATGATCGCCCACGAGCTGCCGGACATCTTCGCCGCGGCCGAAGGAAGGCGCGATGCGGCGAAGAAGGCCACCAAGGACGGGAACACCTGGCGGCTCACCATGCCGGCCGGGCTTTCCCAGATGCTGTGGGAATCCATCACGAAGGCCGCGAAGAAGATTGCGAAGGCGACCGGCCAGGAGCTACCGGAGGCGCGGATGGAGGCGATCGCGCATCGGCTGGGTGGGCAGGCCGAACAGACGGTTGTGCACGTGCACGTCTACCGGATGGAAGGCGGGCCGGGGTTCATCCCGGGTGTCGGCACCATTAGCCGGGAGGCGGCGGAGTGGTACCAGACGCACGCCGCCACGGTCAGTGACGTGCAGGCACCGGAGCCGGTGGACCGCTACTCCCCCACCGCCGCGCAGCGTGCCTACGTTGCCGGGCGGGACGGCACCTGCCGCTTCATGGGCTGCGAAGTCCCGGCGACGCTGTGCGACAAAGACCACATCGAACCCTACAACCACGAGGACCCCGCCCGCGGCGGCCCCACCGACGTGCGCAACCTCCAGTGCCTGTGCCGCACGCACCACAACCTGAAAACCAACGGGCTGTGGCACGCCGAAACGCCGGATGGCGGCTGGACCATCCACTGGACCAACCGCCACGGCGAAACGTTCACGACCTACGCGAACGGGGTGATCACTCCTGATCTAGACCTTTAAAGCCGAGTCCCAGCGGCACGCCCACGTTGTCGATGAGCCGCGTGGTCCCGACCCGGGCGGCGACCAGCAGGCGGGAATCGCCCTCCTTCGGCTCGCCCAGGTCCGATCCGCGCAGCTCCAAGTAATCCACCGCGATCGGCGCGTCATCCAGGATCTCACGAGCCGCGGCAACCACGGCCTCCGCACCCTTGTCCGCGACGAACGCCCCCGCGGTCAGCGCCGCGGACAAGGTCAGGGCCAGCTCCCGCTCATCGTCGCTCAAGTAGATGTTGCGGGATGATTTGGCGAGCCCATCTGCCTCCCGCACGATCGGCACGCCGTGAATCTGCACGCCCATGTTCAGGTCCGTCACCATCTGCTGGATGAGCAGCAGCTGCTGGTAGTCCTTCTCCCCGAAGAAGGCGTGGTCACAGTTGGTGATCGCGAACAGCTTGTTCACCACGGTCAGCACACCGGCGAAGTGCGTTGGCCGGTGCGCGCCCTCCAGGATTACGCCCGCCGGGCCGGGGTGAACCGTGGTGCGCGGGCCGTTGGGGTACATCTCCCGCGCCGTGGGGGCAAACACAGCGTCTACCCCGGCGGCGCGGAGCTTCTCCACGTCCGCATCCAGCGTGCGCGGGTACGCATCCAGGTCCTCGCCCTCCGCGAACTGCAGCGGGTTGACGAAGATGCTCACGATCACCACGGCGCCCGGGATATCCTGAGCCGCCCGCACCAGCGCCAGGTGCCCCTCGTGCAGCGCACCCATCGTGGGCACCAACACCACCGGCTTACCCACCTTGCGAAAAGCACGGGTGAGCTGGCCGATTTCTTCGATCTCCGTGTATACCTTCGCCGCCCCCGGCTGGAACTTGTTACTCATAGCCGCCCAGTTTAGTAGCCAGCACCCGCTCCACCTCTATCGCGTGCCGCAGCTGCGCGGTGCGCTCCGCCATCTGCCGGTACGGGGCCGGGTCCACGCCCAGGTCCTCCAGCGCGGCCAGGTGGCGCAGCACCGCGGGGGCATCGTCGCGCGCCACCGGGCCAGTGAGGCCATCCATGCGCAGCTCCAGCGCGTTATCCACCGCGGCGTGGGCCAGGTTGCGCAGCAGCGCGGCGCTGTACGGGTTGTGTGCCGGCAGGTTGGTGGCGAGCACGTGGTCCATCATCCGTTGCGCGTCGGAGAGCAGCGTAACCAGGTGGTTTGCCGCGTGCGCCATCGCCGCGTGGTAGGCGGGGCGCTTGTCCTCTGGCACCGGCACCGCGACCCCGCCGATGCTGTTGACCAGCACCTCCGCCACGGCCATCCCCTGGTCTGAGTCCGCCGTGACACCCCAGGCGCAGCCGCGCAGCCGGTCGGTGTCCTCGCTGGTTGCCGTGAACGTCATCGCCGGGTGCAGCGCCAGCGGCAGCGCCCCGGTGTCCGTCACCGGCTGCAGCACCGCGCACCCGTTCGCCCCAGACGTGTGCGCCACAATCTGCCCGGGCCGCGCGTGCTCCGCGACCTGCTCGGCCACCTCCGGCAGCACCGGGTCCGGCACGGCGAGGATCACCAGGGGCGCCGCGGCAGCTTCGGCCAGGTCACGGGTCACTGTTGTTATTCGTTGCGACGCCACCTCCGCACTCCCCGCCGAATGGGCATACACGGCGGATACGTTGTGCCCGGCGCGGCCAAAGGCTTCGGCCACCGCCAGCCCCACCGCCCCAGCGGAGATGACGCCAACGGTCAGATTATTCACTCTTGAAGCGCTTCATCAGTTCTGCCACGGTCAGCCCCTCGCTGGACTCATCGGCGCGGCGACGGCCGCGCTTCGGCTCCTCGGCCGGGGCGTCCATGGCGGTGGTGTCCACGATGAGTGGCAGCTGGGAGGTCTCCTGGGAGTCCTGGCCGGTCCACTGCACGGTATGGAAGCTGCCCGTGCTGAACTGCGGACGGGACTCGTGCTTGCCGTGGGCTGGCTGCTGGGCTGGCTGCTGTGCCGGTTTCGCGGCATTCTCCAGCTCGCGGATGCGCTCCGCTCGGGCGCGCACTGCACGCTGGTCTTCCTCACCCAGGTCCCGGCCGGACAGCTCCGCGAGCTGGCGGCGCATCTGCGCCAGCTCAGCCCGCAGCTGGTCGAGGTGCTCGTCGCGGGCAGCCTGGAGGCGCTTATTATAGTCAGATTCCAGCGTGGCTTCCCGCTGCATGAACTGGGACTTTTCCCGCTCCAGCTCCGCGCGGTGCTCGCCATCGATCTGGCGCACGCGCTCCCGCTCCGCCTTCAGGGCCCCGGAGTAGCGCGTCACCAGCACTGCACCGATGAAGGCGGCCCACAGCGCGGCGATGACCGCCACCTTGGACCACACCTCTGAATCCACAAACAGCATCAGCACGCTGGCTACCAGCGCGAGGGCGAAGAGGGCGAACATGAGGATTCGGCCCATCGACCCTTCGGATCCACTGCGGGAACGGGAACTCGGCTGCTCGTGGAAACTCATGCGTTCAACCCTACCCAACTATCGCCCGGAATCCGTGGCACAACCCACTACATCGCGGCATTTGGCGGGGGTGCCTCGCATCCGCGTTCCAGCCACACCCCTGCCACAGCCGCCGCCACGGCTCCCAAGGCCCCGGCGATCACGCCCGGAACGTCCTGCTCCGCGGCCACCAGGTCCCCCGCGTGCGGCAGTACGTACGCCCCGATGCCCACATAAACCCCCGCCAGCACCGCGCCGATCCACGCCACGGCCTGGCCTAGGATCAGCCACTGCGCGACCACCACCGGGTTGAGCTGCGAGGTATCCATCCCCACCTCGCCTCCGGCGATGCGCCGCCGGATGACGTATCCGGCCACCGCGCACACGGCGGCGAAGATCCACAGCAGGGTGGAGGCGATGGGCTTGATCGGCGGGAAATCCCCATAGAAGCCCAGCGCGGTCACCCACGCGATGAGCCCCGCGGCCACCCCGGCCAGCAGCAGCGCCCGCACGTCTACCTTCTTCATGACACCGGCTCGATCCCCGCGGTCTCCTCCGCGTCCAACTCGGCCGCCCAGTCAGCGATGCTTCGCCCCCGCAGGGTCACATCCGGCGCGATGTCCAACCACGGCAGCAACACGAATCCACGCTCGTGGGCGTACGGGTGTGGCAGCACAAGCTCGAAACCCCATTGATTGTTGGAGGAGATCTCCACGGGGCCGTCGCTGCAAAATAAAACATCCACATCGATGGTGCGCGGACCCCACCGGACCTCGCGGGTGCGGTTGCCGTACGCCTCCACAAACTGACAGTGATGCAGCAGCGCCAGCGGGGACAGGCTCGTGTCCACGGCGATCACCGCATTGCGGAACTCGGATTGCTCCACCCCGCCCCACGGCGGCGTGCGGAACACCCGGGAGCGGGCGGTGATGGTGATGGCCGGGTGCATCTCCAGCATCTCGCAGGCGCGCATGATCTGGGCCTCCGGGGAGTCCACGTCACCGGAGACGTTGCTGCCGAGCCCCAGATACGCAATCACCGGTTGGACCTCCGCGCCACCACCCGCACGTCAGCGAAGGGATAGTCAATCGGGGCCTGCGGCTTATGGACCGTGACCTCCACGGCGTACACACCCTGCTTCTCTTTCACACGATCCGCGATGGTGCTGGCGACCTTTTCAATGAGGTCAAAGCTGGGGCCCTGAATAACCTCCACGGCGATGTCCGCCAGTTCCACATAGTTGATGGTGTCCGCGAGGTTATCGCTGGCCGCAGCCGCCGCGAAGTCCGTCCACAGCACCATGTCCACCACGAACTTCTGGCCCGTGTCCTTCTCCGCCGTGAAGACACCGTGGTGGCCAAAGGCCTCCACCCCCATTAGCTCGATCCTGTCAGCCATGGGCTCTCCTCCTGTGCGCGGTCCACTGAGCCGCCACGTCCACGGCGGCCCTCGATGGTGCCACCTTATGCACCCGCACGGCCCACGCGCCACCCGCCGCGGCCAAAGTGGAGACCGCCGCGGTGGCCTCATCAACGGTGTTGGGGTTCAGCGCGGCCAGGAATCGCTTCCGGCTGGCGCCGATGAGCAGCGGGTACCCCTGCGAAGTCAGCCGGTCCATTCCGCCCAGCAGCGCCCAGTTATCCTCCGCGGACTTGGCAAACCCGATGCCGGGGTCCAGGATGACCTCCCGCACGCCCGCCGCGTGGGCCGCCTCCGCGCGCTCGGCCAGCCACTCGGCCACGTGCTCCACGATGTCCTCGCCGTGGTCCGCCCGCCCTTCCGCGCCGAAGGATTCGCCGCGGTTCCAGTGCATGAGGATCGCGGGGGCGCGAAAGTCCGCGCAGACCGCCAGCATGTCCGGGTCCGCCAGCCCGCCGGAGACATCGTTGACATACGTGGCACCGGCCGTGAGCGCCGCCTCCGCCGTAGACGCCCGCATCGTGTCAACACTGGTGGGAATGCCCTCCGCAGCCAGCGCCGCGATAACTGGGGCCACCCGCGCCGCCTCCACCCCGGCATCCACCCGCACCGCCCCTGGCCGGGTGGATTCCCCGCCCACGTCAATGATGTCCGCCCCCGCGGCCACCATCGCCTTCGCGTTCTCCACCGCTATGGCCGTGGTCGGGTTGCTCCCGCCATCGGAGAACGAGTCTTCCGTGACGTTGAGGATCCCCATGACCTTGGTCATTAGTGTCCCCTGATGAGGCTCATGGCCTCCGCCCGGGAGCTGGCGTTCGTCTGGAACAGCCCCCGCACCGCGGAGGTCACGGTAGAGGCCCCCGGCTTGCGGATGCCCCGCATCGCCATGCACAGGTGCTCCGCCTCGATGACGACCACCACGGCCGCCGGGTCCAGCCGATCCACCAGCGCGTCGGCCACCTGGCTGGTGAGCCGCTCCTGCACCTGCGGCCGCTTCGCCAGCCCGTCGATGAGCCGCGCCAGCTTGGACAGGCCCGTCACCTTCCCGGATTCGCCGGGGATGTAGCCGATGTGCGCCTTGCCGAAGAACGGCACCAGGTGGTGTTCGCACATGGAGTAAAACGTGATGTCCCGCACCAGCACCAGTTCCCGGTGGTCTTCGCTGAAGGTCTTCTTCAGCACCTCGGTGGGGTCTTCGTACAGCCCGGAGCAGGCCTCCCGGTAGGCCCGGGCCACGCGCGCCGGCGTTTCCTGCAGGCCTTCGCGGTCCGGGTCCTCGCCGATGGCGATCAGCAGTTCGCGGATCGCTGCTTCCGCGCGGGCTTGGTCAAACTGGGTCACTTCTCTTCCTCGTCTAGCGGGTACTGGTCGTAGGGAGACTCCTTCTTGGCGTGCTTGCCAGTGGGTTTTTCTTCGGCGACGTCATCCTGCGTCTCCCACGGGAACTCCTGCTCCGGGAACTTCCCGCGTAGCAGCACCACGGTCTTCTCATGGTCGGGAAGCTGGAAGCCGCGCTCCTGCTTCTCCTGCTGTTCCTCGTCGCGGGCCTCCTGTAGCTGGCGCTCCTGCTCTGCCTTCCGGCGCTCCATGCGGGCGCGGCGGGCGGCGGAGAAGAAGTCATTGCGCTTCGGCGGCTCCTCGCCGCGCTCCTTGGCGATCTCCACGGGGGTCTTGACTGGCTCGCGGAAGTCCTTGGGCCGGTCCACGTCCTGCATGGGGAAGATGTCCGTGACTTCGCGCGGGGTCATGCCCTCGAAGATGGCCTCCAAGTCCGGCCGGCGCAGCGTCTCCTTCTCCAGCAGCTTCTCCGCCAGGCGGTCCAGGTACTCGCGGTGCTCGCGCAGGACCTGGTAGGCGACCTGCTGTGCCTTGTCCATGAGCATGCGGACCTGCTCATCGATCTTCGCCGCCACGTCCGGGGAGGGCTGGGCCTGACCGCCACCGCCGCGGCCGACGAACGGGTCTCCCTGCTCCTGGCCGTACTTCACTGCGCCGATGGCGGGGCTCATGCCGTATTCCATGACCATGCCCCGGGCAATGTTGGAGGCCATCTCAATGTCAGCGGATGCGCCGGTGGTGGGGTTGCCGAACACCAGCTCTTCGGCTGCCCGGCCGCCCATGGCGAACACGAGGCGGGCGAAGAGCTCGGAGCGGTTGTACATGCCCTTGTCGTCTTCCGGGGCGGTCATGGCGTGGCCGCCGGTGCGGCCGCGCGCCAGGATGGTGACCTTGTACACCCGGTCGATGTCCTTCATCGCCCAGGCGGCCAGGGTGTGGCCGCCCTCGTGGTAGGCGGTGACCTTCTTTTCATGCTCGCTGATGATGGTGGAGCTGCGGCGCGGGCCGCCGACCACGCGGTCGGTGGCTTCTTCCAGCGCGTCGGCAGTGATGACGTTGCCATCCACGCGCGCGGTGAGCAGCGCCGCCTCGTTGAGCACGTTCTCCAGGTCCGCGCCACTCATGCCGGCGGTGCGCTTGGCCAGGGACTTCAGGTCCACGTCCTTGGCGATCGGCTTGCCCTTGGCGTGCACACGCAGGATCTGCTCACGGCCAGCCAGGTCCGGGTTGGTCACCGGGATCTGGCGGTCAAAGCGTCCCGGGCGCAGCAGGGCGGGGTCCAGGATGTCCGGACGGTTGGTGGCGGCCATGAGGATCACGCCCTCGCGGTCACCGAAGCCGTCCATTTCCACGAGGAGCTGGTTGAGCGTCTGCTCGCGCTCGTCGTGCCCGCCACCCATGCCGGCGCCGCGCTGGCGGCCCACGGCGTCGATCTCGTCAACGAAGATGATGCAGGGGCTGTTCTCCTTGGCCTGCTTGAACAGGTCACGCACACGGGAGGCGCCCACGCCCACGAACATTTCCACGAAGTCTGAGCCGGAGATGGAGAAGAACGGCACCCCGGCCTCACCGGCCACGGCGCGGGCCAGCAGCGTCTTACCGGTGCCGGGCGGGCCGTACAGCAGCACGCCGCGGGGGATTTTCGCGCCGAGGGCCTCGTAGCGGGACGGGTCAGAGAGGAAGTCCCGGATCTCGTCCAGCTCCTCCACGGCCTCGTCCGCGCCAGCCACGTCATCAAAGGTGGTGTCCGGGTTATCCTTGTTCAGCTGCTTGGCGGTCGACTTGCCGAAGCCGAACGCGCCCATTCCCCCGCCGCCTTGCATGCGGCTGAACATGAACATGAGCAGGCCGAAGATGAGCAGCAGCGGCAGCATCATCATCAGCAGGGAACCCAGGAAGCTCTCCTCGGTGACCTTGGTGTTGAACTTCTCCACGTCGGCCGCGGCCACGCCGTCGAAGATCTCCGGGGAGACCCGGGCGGGGTACTTGGCGATGATCTGCTCGATCCCGTCCTTGCCCTCGACCTCGATGGGGTCCTTGAGCTTCAGCTGGATCTGTTGCTCGCGGTCATTGATCTGGGCCTCGGAGACGTTCTTCTTGTCCAGCTGTTCTAGGGCCACGGAGGTGTTGACCTCGTCATAGCCGCGGGTGGAGTCCGTCAGCAGACCGAACGTGTAGATCACGATGAGCACCGCGGCGACGATGCCGGCGATCCTCAATACCTTCTTCTTGTCCATATTTCCTTTGGGGCTAATTTAGGAGTACACGCTGGGCCGCAGGGCGCAGATGTAGGGCAGGTCGCGGTAGCGTTCCGCGAAGTCTAGCCCGTATCCCACCACGAACTCATTGGGGATATCAAACCCGATGTCATCGAGGTCCAGGTCCACCTTCACGGCCTCTGGCTTGCGCAGCAGGGTGACGACAGACAGGGACTTGGGGTTGCGGTTCCGCAGGTTCTTGCACAGCCAGGACAGGGTGAGGCCGGAGTCAATGATGTCCTCCACGATCACTACGTTGCGCCCCTCGATGTCCCGGTCCAGGTCCTTGAGGATGCGCACCACGCCGGAGGAGCTGGAGGCGTTTCCGTAGGAGCTCACGGCCATGAATTCCAGCTGGGTCGGGATGTCCAGGGCGCGGGCGAAGTCAGTAATGAAGAATACCGCCCCCTTGAGCACGCAGATGAGCAGCAGGTCCTCTTCCTCATCGCGGAAGCGGTCCGCCGTGGCCTTCGCCATCTCTTGGATGCGCTCGTGCAGCGTTTCTTCATCGATCAGCACGCATTCAAGGTCATCGCCGTAGGGGTTGGCGGGCACATCATAGTTCTTCTCGCTGTGCATCAAGGCTTCCGTTCTATCGCGTCTAACTGCAACTTTGCGTCGATTCGCCGCACCACCAGCCGGTGGGTCCGGCGCATGCCGTTCATTGTAGGCCACGGGAGCGCCACACCTGCTTGCCCCTTCCAGTCCGCCACCATCGCATCGATCTCGTGCAGGTGGGTGCTGGTGAGCTCCCCGGCGCGTCCGCGCAGCCATTGTTGGTAGACCCGCCGCCGTATCGCCGCAGGGTGGTCTTTGAGGTCACCGCAGCTCAGCGTACTGTTTTTTGAGGGCGACGCCACCGCCGTCAGCCGCCGCAGCACACCCGTGGCGTACTCGTTCAGCGCCTCGGAGTCCTGCCGGAGCAGGTCCGCGGTGCGGGCCATGTTCGCTGACAGGTGACGGCCCAGCACTTCTTCCGCCACCGGCATCAGCTCGGTCCGCACGCGGCTGCGCAGGAAACGCGCGTCTTCGTTGTGCGGGTCATCCCAGAAGTCCAGGCCCGCGAGTGCGCAGTGGTGGCGCGTCTGCTCCCTCGTCGCTGCCAGCAGGGGCCTGCCCACCCACGCGGCCCCGGCGCGCACGGCCGGGTGCTCCGAGGTGACCGGTGGCATGCCCGCCAGCGCGTCCAGGCCGGAGGAGCGCGCCAGCCCGAGCAGCAGTGATTCCGCGTTATCCGTGGCGGTGTGGGCGACCAGCAGGGGGTGCCCGGCGGCGGCCCGGCCGAGGGCGGCGTAGCGCGCCTCGCGGGCGGGGCCTTCGCCTGGCGCGGGTGACACGGCGACGACCTCCGCCGTGGCACCGAGCTGACGCGCCTGGGCCGCTGCCGTGGCGGCGACGCCGGCGGAGCCGGCCTGCAGTTGATGATCGACCACGACCGCGTGCACGGTGAGGCCGTGGTAGCGTGCGGTATGCACGAGCGCCAGGGAGTCCGCCCCGCCGGACAGGCCCACCACAACCTCGCTGACCGGGTGGTGGCGCAGCCAGGCGGCGACGATGGAGTGGATGCTCATTTACGCCTTCCGCAGGCTCGCGGCCAGCCGGTCCAGGGCGGCGCGGGCCTCGCCCACCTCCGAGCCGTTGGAGAGGAAGGCGAAGGTCAGGGCACGGCCGTCTTCTGTCATCACGGTGCCGACCAAGGCGCTCACGCCGGAGAGCGTGCCCGTCTTCGCCCGCACCCACCCGGCGGCGGCATCGGCCCCGGAGCCCTCCCCGAAGCGCGCCGCCAGCGTGCCCTCCGCGTGGGAGACCGGCAGCAGGTCCAGCAGCGCGCGGTTGGTGCCCAGCACGCTGGCCAGCAGGGCCGCGGTGATGCGGTTGTCCTTGCTCATGCCGGAGTTGTCTTTGAGCACCGTGCCGGTGGTATCCAGCCCCTGCTCTTGGAGCACCTCGATGGTGGCTTCCGTCGCGCCGGCGAAGGTGGCGGGCTTGCCCCGTGCGGCGGCGACCTGCCGGGCGATAGATTCCGCGAGCAGGTTATCGCTGTGCACCATCATGTCCCTCAAGCGCACATCCAATGGGGCTGATTCGACCACTCCGAGGGGTTCGCCGGCTGGTGCGGGTGCCGTCGCCACCAAAGAAACCTCAGCCGAGGTGCCCAGGGCGGCGGCGAGAGCCTGGCCGACATCCTCGCCGGGGGTGGTGGAGCGGGGCGAGTAGGACTCGCTGGCATCCAGGCGACCGGCGTTGAGCATTACCGCGTCCAGGTCCGCCACGTTGCCACCGGCGATGTCCTCACCGTCCCAGGTGGGGTTGAACACCTCGCCTGCGCGGATGGAATTATCCACAACAATGCTGGTCACGGGGCCTTCTAGGTGTTCGGACACCTGCGCGGCCAAGTCCTTGATGCTCGCCGGATCCGTGAAGAAGCCACTGCCATCGGCGCTCAAGGTCACGTCCCCATCGGACTGGATGATCAGCTGGCCGGGCTCGCCGGCATAGACGCGGGTGACGGCGCGGGAATCGAGATCCAGCGTGGCCACGGCTGCGGCAGCGGTGAGGACCTTGGTGGAGGAGGCCGGAACCATCGGCCGCATCCCCTCACGCCCCCACACGCCCTGGCCGGACTCCACGTCATAGACGTACCCCGCCAACTCCCCCAGCGCCGGATCCTTGGCCGCCTGGTCCACCGCCGCGGCCACGTCCGGGGCCGGACCCGCCGGCGCCTGCATGACCTGCTCCACCGCCGGCAAAGGCTGTGCGGGCTCCACATGGTAGCGATTGTGAGCAGCCCACCACACCGCACCGGCCACGACGAGCGCGACCACCACAACAAACACCGCGATGGAGATCAGCCACGCTTTGAGGGACTTAGTTTTACTCACCCCCCACACACTAGCTAACCGTGCGGACAACACAGGTTATAGACTTGTGCCCGTACGCAAACTATCCGAACAATCAGATGAGAAGAAGGCAGGATCGATGACCAAGAAGATCGAAGTCACCATCGAGATCCCCAAGGGCTCCCGCAACAAGTACGAGGTTGACCACGAGTCCGGCAAGGTCTACCTGGACCGCTACCTGTTCACCCCCATGGCCTACCCGGCGGACTACGGCTTCATTGACCACACCCTGGGCGAGGACGGCGACCCGTTGGACGCCCTCGTGCTGCTGCCGGAGCCGCTGTTCCCCGGCGTGATCGTCAAGGCCCGTCCAGTGGGCGTGTTCAAGATGACCGACGAGGCCGGCGGCGATGACAAGCTGCTGTGCGTGCTGGATGACGTGCGCTTCGACCAGTACCAGGACATTGATGACATCTCCCAGTTCACCAAGGACGAGATCGAGCACTTCTTCGTCCACTACAAGGACCTGGAGCCCGGCAAGGAAGTTTCCGGATCCGGCTGGGGCAACGCAGCCGAGGCCGTGAAGATCCTAGACGAGGCCGTGGAGCGCTACCAGGGCTAAAGGCGGCGGGTGACCTGGTGCGCGGCCTCGATGAGGACCGCGCCGCCGGCGCCCACGGCCAGGCCGGTCAGCATCAACTGGGTGTTGCCGGTGTGCAGGAGCAACAGCTCCCGCAGTGAGGGGACGAGGAAGATCACCAGGTATCCGGTGACGCAGCAGGCGAGCAGCAGGCTCTTCCACCCGTTCAGGGGGCGGGCAACGATGCTTAAGACCCACAGGCTCATCACGATTAGCGCCAGCAGCACCGCAGTGCCCGCCTGCTGGCGCTGAATCTCCGGCACGTCCGCACCGGGGTAGATCACCAGCCAGAAGATCACGCTGATGCCGCCGACTAGCACGCCGGAGGGCAACGCGAGGGAGAGCACGCGGCGGACGAAGCCATCCCGGGGGCGCTCCGTGTTCGGGGCGAGCGAGAGGACGAACGCCGGAATACCGATGGTGAACCAGCCGGTGATGGTCACGTGGATGGGCTGGAAGGGAAAGGAAATGCCCAGGATGGCCACGACCAGTGCCAGCACCACCGAGTAGACGGTCTTGGTGAGGAACAGGTGGGCCACGCGTTCGATGTTTCCTATGACGCGACGGCCCTCCGCCACAACGGCCGGCAGGGCTGAGAAACGGTTGGTGAGCAGCACCAGCTGCGCCACGGATCTCGTGGCCGGGGCCCCGGAGCCCATCGCCACGCCGATGTCCGCCTTCTTCAGAGCCAGGACATCGTTGACGCCATCGCCGGTCATGGCCACGGTCCGGTGCTGGCGGTGCAGGGAGGCCACCATTTGCTGCTTTTGTTCCGGGGTGACGCGGCCGAAGACGTTGGCCTGGGCGATGCGGTCATCGAAGGAGTCTTGGTCTAGGTCCGCCAGCTCGCGGGCGTCCACCGCGGTGAGGGGCCGGTCCGTGGCCTGGGCGGCCACGGCCTTGACCGAGTCCGCGTTGTCCCCGGAGATGACTTTGAGGTCCACGTCCTGTGCTGCGAAGTAGTCCAGGGTCTCCCGGGCATCGGGGCGCAGTTGCTGGCGCAACACGATGAGCACGGGTTCGGCCTCGGCGGGCTGGAAGACGAGGATCCGCTTGCCCTGATCCCCCTTCTCTTTGGCGAGCTCGGCGGCGGGGCCGGAGTCCAGCAGCACGTCCGGCGCGCCGAGCAGCCAGCGGCCCCCACCCGTGCTGAAGCCGGAGTACTTGTCCCGCGAGTTGAAGGGGATCTCCTCGCCCTGCCACGGTGTACCGGTGATGCCGCGATCCTGCAGACCCTGTTGGATGGCCCGGGCGGTGTCATTGAGATCTTCTTGGCTGGCCAGCAGGTTGGCTAGATGCTGCAGGTCCTCGTCCGCGGCCGGGGTGCCGTGTGCGTCCAGGATCTCCTCCAGCTCCATTTCGTTGGTGGTGAGGGTTCCGGTCTTGTCCGTGCAGACGGTGTTAACCCTGGCGAGCCCCTCGATGGCCACGAGCTCATTGACGAGCGCCTTGTATTTGCCGAGCCGGATGACGCCCGCGGCGAAGGCGATGGAGGTCATGAGCACCAGGCCCTCCGGCACCATGGGCACGATGGCCGCGGCCATGGAGAGGATGGATTCCTTCCACCCCGTGCCGGAGCGGACCAGCTGGGTGTAGATGGTGAGCAGCCCGGTGGGGATGAGCAGCCAGGTGATGACCTTGAGGATCTGGTTGATGCCGCTCATGAGCACGGAGTCCGTGAGAGAGAACTCGCTCGCCTGGGCGGCGAGCTTGGCCGCGTAGGCATCCGCGCCGACCTTCGTGGCCTCCATGTAGCCGTGGCCTTGGGTGACGAAGGAGCCGGAGAGGATCTCCTCTCCCTCCTGCTTGGCCACCGCGTCTGATTCGCCGGTGAGTTGGGACTCATCTACCCGGATGTTGCCCTTAATGAGCCGGCCATCGACTACGATCTCGTCACCGCTGCCGAGCTTTAAGATCTCGCCTTCTACCACCTCTGACTGCTCCACGGTGGTTTCAACCCCGTCCCGGATGACGGTCGGCTTGGCCTCCCCCACGATCCGCAGGTTGTCCAGCGTCTTCTTCGCCCGCAACTCCTGGATGACGCCCACCGCGGAGTTGGCGATGATGAGCAACCCGAAGGCAGCGTTGATGACCGAGCCGGTGGAGAGCACGATGGCGCACAGCACGCCCAAGATGGCGTTAACCCGGGTGAAGATGTTCGCCCGCAGGATCTGCCCCACGGAGCGCCCTGTAGAGCGCGCTTGGGTGTTGGCTTTACCCTCACGTGTGCGCTGGTCTACTTCTGCGATGCTGAGCCCCTGCGGGGCGGGATTCGTACTCACAGTTTCCCATTTAACTCCTCCGCCCCCGTGGAGAGCTCCTGCGAGGGACCGCGTAGATACCTACAATGGGCTGGCATGAGCGAATTTGAGACTGTTCAACCGACCGATGTTCCCGCCAATGCGCAGCTGATTGACGTGCGTGAGGCTGATGAGTTCAACGAGTGGCACGCCGTGGGCGCGAAGAACATTCCGCTCTCCGAGCTGCAGGTGCGTTACTCCGAGCTGGACCTCAATGAGGACATCTACCTCATCTGCTTGTCCGGCGGGCGCTCCGCCAAGGCGGCAGAGTGGCTGGAGATGAACGGCATCGACGCGAAGAACGTGGCGAATGGTACCTCCGGCTGGCGCGATGAGGGCCTGGGAATCTGGCGCCGCGAGGACGAAATCAAATAGTGGGAACCCCCCACCATTAGACATCCCCATCGCGGCGGCGGTATATTTTGAAGCATGCCTGATACTTCGCCGCTGCCCTCAGAGCTACTGTCCTCCCCCTCCTTTCAACTGGAGAGGCTCCGCCGCCGCACCCGCGAGTTCGTTGAAGCCGACCTCGCCGAGCACGGCTACAACCTGCGCGAATACTGGATCCTCACCTGCCTGGTGGAAGGGGATGCCGCCAGCCAATCCACCTTGGGCGAGATCCTGGGTGTTGACCGCTCAGACATGGTCCGCCTCGTGGACTCCCTGGAAAAGCGCAACCTGGCCAAGCGCGTGAAAGACGCGAAAGACCGCCGCCGCCAGATCATCTCCATCACCAAAAAGGGCGCGAAGGCACGCGCGGAGCTCAAGCCCATCGTCACCGCCGCCGAAGACAAGGCGCTGGACGAATCCACCTCTAAACAGCTGAAACACCTGCGCAAGCTGGCGAAATCCATCATCGCCGGGGAAGCCGGGGACGAAAGTTAATGTTCCTCCGCAGCGACCACGCCCCCGCCCCACGCACACTGCTGGACATCCTCCACGCCACCGCGGACAACCACCCAGACGCCCCAGCCATCGACGATGGCCGGGGCGTGGTCACGTACGGAGAGCTCATCAGCCTCATCACCGAGCGCGCCGCCGACCTTCACGCCGCAGGCATCAGGCGTGGCGACCGCATCGGCATCCGCATGCCCTCGGGCGACCGGGAGCTATACATCAGCATCCTCGCCACCATCGCCGCTGGAGCGGCCTACGTTCCCGTTGATGCTGACGACCCACAAGAGCGCGCAGATCTCGTGTTCGGGGAGGCCGCCGTGGCCGGCCACTTCACGGCTGCGGGGTTTGAGTACGTGGGGGTGGCGTCGCACCAAAAAACAACAACCACCGGCCCGGACCTGGAGACCGACGCGTGGATCATCTTCACCTCCGGCTCCACCGGCAAGCCCAAGGGCGTGGCCGTGACGCACCGATCCGCGGCGGCCTTCGTGGACGCGGAAGCGCGCATGTTCTGCCAGGACCAGCCGCTCGGCCCCGGCGACCGAGTGCTCGCCGGCCTATCCGTGGCCTTCGATGCCTCCTGCGAGGAAATGTGGCTCGCCTGGCGGCACGGCGCGTGCCTGGTGCCGGCACCGCGGGCGCTTGTCCGCTCCGGCGTGGATCTGGGCCCGTGGCTGATCGCCCGGTCCATCACCGTGGTCTCCACCGTGCCCACCCTGGCCGGACTCTGGCCGGACGAGGCTCTGGACGCCGTGCGGCTGCTCATCTTCGGCGGCGAGGCCTGCCCGCCGGAACTCGCCCGCCGCCTGGCCACCCCCGGCCGCGAGCTGTGGAACACCTACGGCCCCACGGAGGCAACCGTGGTGGCCTGCGGCGCGCAAATGGACGGGGCCTCGCCGGTGTCCATCGGCCTGCCGCTCGATGGCTGGGACCTGGCCGTGGTGGACGGGGACAACCAGCCTGTGGCCGTTGGTGAGACCGGCGAGCTCATCATCGGCGGCGTGGGCCTGGCCCGCTACCTGGACCCGGCCAAGGACGCGGAGAAGTTCGCGCCGATGGAGACCCTCGGCTGGGAGCGTGCCTACCGCACCGGCGACCACGTCCGCCTGGAGGCCGATGGCCTGTACTTCGTGGGCCGCGTGGATGACCAGGTGAAGATCGGCGGGCGGCGTATTGAGCTGGGAGAAATCGATGCCGCGCTGGCCGCCCTGGATAATGTTCGCAGCGCCGCCGTGGTGGTACAGACCACCGGTGGCGGGGACAAGGTGCTGGTGGGGTACGTCTCCCCGGAGGCCGGGAGTGCGGATGACTTTGATGTCACCGCAGCACAAGCGGACCTGGCCGCGCGCCTGCCCGCCGCCATGGTGCCAAGGCTCTGCCCGCTGGACTCGCTGCCGGTGACCACCAGCGGCAAGGTGGACAAGAAGGCCCTGCCGTGGCCGCTGCCCTCCCGCGGGGAGGCGCACTTCGATACGGAGACCGAGGCCTGGCTGGCGGGGCTGTGGTCCGATGCGCTGGGAACCGCTGTGACCAGCGCGGGCGCGGACTTCTTCACCCTGGGCGGCACGTCCTTGGGCGCGGCCACCCTTATTGGCCGGGTGCGCCAGGAGGTGCCCACGGTGAGCGTGCGGGATCTGTACGACCACTCCCGGCTGGGAGCCTTCGCCGCCTACGTGGATTCCTTGCGCGGCGCTGGCCAGGCTGCCGCCGCACCCTCCGAACCCGCTCAGCCGGTCGGCTGGCGCACCCGGCTGGCACAGGCAGCCTGGCAGGTTCCGGCGCTCACGCTGGCGGGCGCCCGCTGGGTGACGTGGCTGTGCGTGGCCAACGCGTTCCTCGCCGCGGCGTGCGTGGCGTGGGCCGTGGCGGTGCCTGTGTGGCTGTGCGTTCTTCTGGTGGTGGTGTTCGCCACCCCGCTTGGCCGCCTGCCCCTGTCCGCGGCGATCATCCGCCTGCTCACCCGCGGCATCACGCCGGGCTCTTATCCCCGCGGCGGTAGCGTTCACCTGCGCATCTGGGCCGCCGAGCGCATCGCCGATACCTCCGGCGCCCTGGACGTTTCCGGCGCGGTGTGGATGTCCACCTACGCGCGCTGGTTGGGCGCAACGGTGGCCAAGGACGTACAGTTGCACTCCCTGCCCCCGGTGACGGGCCTGCTGCGCTTGGGCGAGGCCGCCGCCGTGGAGCAGGAGGTGGATCTTTCCGGCCACTGGCTGGAGGGGGACGTGCTGCACGTGGGCGAAATCCGCATCGGCACCGGAGCCACCGTCGGTGCGCGCAGCGTGTTGCTTCCGGGCACGAGGATCGGCGCGGGGGCGTACGTGGAGCCCGGCTCCGCCGTGATGGGCAAGGTCAAGGCCCGGCAGCGGTGGGCCGGTTCTCCGGCGAAGAAGGTGGGTAAGGCCCGCTCCGCGTTCCCCGATTCCCCTGCTCCTCGGGTTCGCGGCTGGGTCTGGGCCTTCGCCGCCACGGCCGTGGCTTTGGCCGCGCTGCCGTGGTTGGCTGTCTTGTGCGGCGCCGCGGTGGTTCTTGTTGTTCTTGATAGCGACGCCACCGCCCCAACCCTCCCCGCCGTGGTGGGCCTATCGGCCGTGGCTGGGTTGGCCGCCTTCGGGGTGTATGTGAGTTTGACGTTCCTTGCGGTGCGGGCGCTTTCCGTGGGTCTAACTCCTGGTGTGACGCCCGTGCGCAGCGCCACCGGCTGGCGCGTGTGGGCGATCCAGCGCCTCATGGACGCCGCCCGAACCCACCTGTTCCCCCTCTATGCCGCGCAGCTAACACCGCTGTGGTTCCGGGCCCTAGGCGCGAAGGTGGGCAAGGATGCGGAGATCTCCACGGCCGTGATGGTGCCGCGGTTCGCCGAGGTGAAGGAGGGCGCGTTCTTGGCCGATGACACGATGGTCGGCGGCTACGAGCTCGGCCCCGGCGGCTGGATGCGCACCGGCCACACGCGGGTCGGCAAGCGCAGCTTCCTGGGCAACTCCGGCATCGCTGGCCCGGAACGTCACCTGAAGAAGAACTCCCTGGTGGCTGTGCTGTCTTCTACTCCGGCGAAGACGAAGTCCGGCTCCAACTGGATCGGTTCCCCACCGGAGCGGTTGCGCCGGTCCACCGTGGACACCGAGAGCGAGGCCCGCACCTACAACCCCGGCTTCGGCGTGAAAGCCGCCCGCGGTGCCGTGGAGACGCTCCGCCTGACCGCCCCCATGGCCTCTGCGACGATTGCGGGCGGCTGCGTGTGGGCGTGGCAGGGGATGCTCATGCGTTTCGGTGTGGTGGGCGCGCTGCTGGCCTCCGGGTTGATCCTCGTGGCGGCCGGACTGGTGGCCGCCGTGCTGACCGTGGCGGTGAAGTGGCTATGCGTGGGCCGGATTGCCGCTGGCGATCACGTCCTGTGGAGCAAGTTCGTGTGGCTCAATGAGCTGCAGGATCAGTTCGTGGAGACCGTCGCCGGCCCGTGGTTCCTCTCCCACACCCTCGGCACGGGCAGCTTGAACGTTTTCCTGCGCTGCCTGGGCGCGAAGGTGGGCCGCGGTGCCTGGCTGGATTCCTATTGGCTGCCGGAGGCGGACTTGGTGCGGGTCGGCGCCGGGGCTTCTGTGGGGCCGGGCTGCGTGCTGCAGACGCACCTGTTCCAGGATCGCGTCATGAGCTTGGGTGAGGTAGTTGTGGGCGACGGCGCCACCATCGGCCCCCACTCAGTAGTCTTACCGTCTGCTCACGTGTCAGATGCGGCCGTGGTGGGGCCGGCGTCCTTGGTGATGCGGGGCGACCAGGTGCCCACCGCCACGCGCTGGCAGGGCAACCCGATCGAGGTCTGGGGCTGATTTTCACACCGAAGGTTCTAGACAAATTATTCTAGAATGGGTAGTATGAAACTCATGGGACGGCCACGCACCTTTGACGAAGTTGAAGTTCTGCGCCGAGCAACGCGACTCTTCGGCCGAGAAGGCTTTGACGCGGCATCAGTTGACGCAATCCTTGCCGCGCTAGAGATGAATCGAGCGAGCTTCTACAAAATTTTCGGTTCCAAGCATGGCCTTGCCCGCGCTGCTCTGAGACAAGTATGTGAACGCGCATTGGATCACGATGTTGACTCCGATTCGAAGGACTTCGTACTCATATCCCTGCTGGAGATGAGTAATCCCGATGAAGAATTATCGCATCTAATCACACGAGCAACTGCACTTTGTTTCTCTGACGATCCCACACAGATTGGCCAGCACCTGCTGGCCAGATTCAACCGAAAGAAAGCATGAGGAGTCCACAATGGGCAATGTACTTACCCTGTCTGACGGCGCGCTCACTATTGAACCCACAGGATTGGATAAACTCTGGTCCTTCACCCGCCGAATTGATATTCCTTGGGATCACGTGCGAGGAGCAACACATGACCCAGGGATGAAAACCGAGCCCAAAGGGTGGCGTGGACCCGGTTTGAGATTCAGGCAAAAACTCTCCGGAACTTTTCATGCTGAGGGTGAGCGCCAGTTTTGGAACGTCGACGGCTTCGAGGACACAGTTGTGATTGAGCTACGTAATGAGCGCTTCACTCGCATCGTCGTTTCCTTGCAGAAACCGGCAGCTCAAGCCACCGAGATCAATGCGCGCGCAAAGGCTCGCTAGTCCCCGATCTGATCCCGGCCCCGCTTGACGATGAGCGGGTCCGGCTCCCCCACGATCTCGTGATCCTTGCCGGAGTACTCGAACTTGGAGAGGACGTAGCGCATGGCGTTGATGCGTGCGCGCTTCTTGTCATTGGACTTAATGGTGATCCACGGGGACTCGTTGGTATCCGTGTAACGGAACTGCTCTTCCTTGGCTCGGGTGTAATCGTCCCACTTGTCCAAGCTGGCCAGATCCATGGGCGATAGCTTCCACTGACGCACTGGATCCACCTGACGGATGGCAAAGCGGGTGCGCTGCTCCTTGCGGGTCACGGAGAACCACAGCTTGGTCAGAGAGATTCCGGAGCCCATGATCATGTTTTCCAGCATGGGAACCTCGCGGAGGAACTCCGCGTGCTGATCGTTGGTGCAAAAGCCCATGACGCGCTCCACGCCGGAGCGGTTGTACCAGGAGCGGTCAAAGAAGACGATCTCCCCGCCCGCCGGGAAGTGCTGGATGTAGCGCTGGAAGTACCAGGAGGTGGATTCACGCTCGCTGGGCTTCTCCAAGGCCACGGTGCGCGCGCCGCGGGGGTTCAGGTGCTCGTTGAAGCGCTTGATGGTGCCGCCCTTACCGGCGGCGTCCCGGCCTTCGAAGAGAATGATGTGCTTCTGGCCGGTGTCCTTGGTCCAGTTCTGCCACTTCAGCAGCTCGATCTGCAGGGCCCGCTTCGTGGTCTCGTACTCCTCGCGGCTCATGCGCTCGTCGTAGGGGTAGCCATCGCGCCAGGTGTCTACTCGGTGCCCGTCCGGGGTGATGAGGGTGGGATCGTCCTCGTCGGAATCGTCCACCAGGTAGCCTTCGGTGGCGGCCAGGTCCACGATGTGGAAATCGTCTTGGTCAGTGTTAACGCTGTTATCGCTCATCCGCTGCAGGGCTCCTATCGGGGTTGTTCAACACCCTTCAGTCTAGTCCGGCGGCCCGGAATCGGCTGCCCTAGCGGGGGTATGGCACCAGCACCGAAAAGTAGCACATCTACTATACTTCACTACAGACTTATTGCCCGTTTTCGCAATTTTTGCACATTAACCCTGCAGTCTTTTGAAGTAATTCTGCTACCGAGCAGCAATGGGGCACACATGCAAAACCCCGGCCGGAGCCGGGGTTACATGCGGTTCAGCAGAAGAAGATTAGTCTTCCTTCTTGTTCAGGCCTGCCCACTCAGCGATGGTACCCAGAACGGAACCCAGGCCGGAGAAAATGTCCTTGAAGCCGCCGAAGAAAGCGTCCAGCTGCTTGATGATCTCGAGTGCTTGATCCATGATGATTCTCCCTTAAGAGTCAGAGGCGCCAGCGCGCTGTGAGGAGCGCTAGCTAGTGGTGTTTGATTACTGCGACGCCCCTGTCTCGAGGCCGTCTGGGCACTACTTTAATCAACTGCCAGCGAAGCACAACCCCAAATGACAGATTTTTCCAGTTGTTTGCCAGAAATTCACACAGCTCCTGAGCAAGTACAGCCTAACATGCAGGTCATGGGCGATTTTTAGAGCACATCCGTCACGCACGCCGCATCTTTCAGCTTCCCTTTTTCTACCCCCATATGGGTTACCTTGTTCACCTTCTGTTAACCAAAGGGGTTGGAGGCGGGGTGACGTCGCACCCAAAAAAGAAAACCCCCGCGGGAGACCGCAGGGGTGAAGAGGCAGCAAGGGAGCTTAGAAGCCTCCCATGCCGCCCATAGCGTCAGCGTCAGGCATAGCAGCGCCTTCCGGCTCCGGCTTGTCCGCAACCACGGCCTCCGTGGTCAGGAACAGGGCCGCGATGGAGGCAGCGTTCTGCAGGGCGGAACGCGTCACCTTCACGGGGTCGGAAATACCGGCCTCGAGCAGGTCCACGTACTCGCCGGACGCGGCGTTCAGACCTTCGCCCACCGGCAGGTTGGCAACCTTGTCCACAACAACGCCAGGCTCCAGGCCAGCGTTGTGGGCGATCTGCTTCAGCGGGGAAGCCAGGGCGGCGCGGACGATCTGCACGCCGGTGGCCTCGTCGCCTTCCAGACCCAGGTTGTCATCCAGCACGTGAGCAGCCTGCAGCAGAGCAGCGCCACCGCCGGCGACGATGCCCTCCTCGGCAGCAGCCTTGGCGTTACGCACGGCGTCCTCGATGCGGTGTTTGCGCTCCTTCAGCTCCACCTCGGTAGCGGCGCCGACCTGCAGCACGGCCACACCGCCGGAGAGCTTAGCCAGGCGCTCCTGCAGCTTCTCGCGGTCGTAGTCAGAGTCAGCGTTCTCGATCTCCTGGCGGATCTGCTTGATGCGGCCAGCCAGCTGCTCAGCGGAGCCAGCGCCATCTACGATGGTGGTGTCATCCTTGGTCACAACCACCTTGCGGGCGGTGCCCAGCAGCGGCAGGTCAGCAGTCTCCAGGGACAGGCCAACCTCCTCGGCGATGACCTGGCCGCCGGTCAGGATCGCGATGTCCTGCAGCTGAGCCTTGCGGCGGTCACCGAAGCCCGGTGCCTTTACGGCCACGGACTTGAAGGTGCCACGGATCTTGTTGACAACCAGGGTGGACAGGGCCTCGCCCTCGATGTCCTCAGCCACGATCAGCAGCGGCTTGCCGGACTGCATGACCTTCTCCAGCAGTGGCAGCAGGTCCTTCACGTTGGAGATCTTGGAGCTGACCAGCAGGATGTAAGGATCCTCCAGCACGGCCTCGCCACGCTCAACGTCGGTGGCGAAGTAGCCGGAGATGTAGCCCTTATCGAAGCGCATACCCTCGGTGACCTCCAGGGTCACGCCGAAAGCGTTGGACTCCTCAACGGTGATGACACCGTCCTTGTTCAGCTGGCCATCGCCGACCTTGTACATGGCCTCAGCGATCAGCTTGCCGATCTCGGCGTCAGCAGCGGAGATACCGGCGGTAGCGGCGATCTGCTCCTGGGTCTCGATCTCCTTGGCGCTGCCCAGCAGCTGCTCGGTGACCTTCTCCACGCCGGCCTGGATGCCGCGCTTGATGCCCATGGGGTTGGAGCCGGCGGCGACGTTGCGCAAGCCCTCGCGCACCAGAGCCTGAGCCAGCACGGTAGCAGTGGTGGTGCCATCGCCAGCCACGTCGTCAGTCTTCTTGGCGACTTCCTTGACCAGCTCAGCGCCGATCTTCTCATACGGGTCCTCCAGCTCGATCTCCCGGGCGATGGTCACACCATCGTTGGTGATCGTGGGGGCGCCCCACTTGCGTTCCAGGACCACGTTGCGGCCCTTCGGGCCCAGCGTGACCTTGACCGCGTCTGCCAGGGTGTTCAGACCCTTTTCCAGACCACGGCGTGCTTCTTCATCGAATGCAATCATCTTAGCCATGTGGCTTCGATCCTCCGTTTAGAGTTGGCGCGACACGTACGGCTCAGACCCAGCGCCCGCGACGGCCGGATGGGCGAATGTCGCGGCGCCCACCCTCACTGCATCTGACGGTGTTTTTATCTAGCACTCTGTTTATCCAAGTGCTAAGTCTCGTTTTTAGCACTCCACCCCAGCGGCTGCAAGGTGTGGCCCGGCCCGCACCGGCCGAAGCGTTAGAGTGGAAGACCATGAACACCATGGACAAGGCAATAGACAAAGCACAGGTACTCTCCCTCATCGAGGAACGCATGCCGCAGATCTTTGACAACCTCAAAGAACTCGTGGCCTTCCAGTCCGTCCACTCCACTCCCGGACTAGAAGAGCACAACGCCGGGGCAGCGCAGTGGACCATTGACACCTACCGCGCCGCCGGCATCAGCGTTGAAGGCATCGAAACCACCGATGGCTCCACCACCATCGTGGGCCACCGCGAGGCCGCAGAGGGCTTCCCCACCGTGCTGCTCTACAGCCACTTCGATGTCCAACCAGCAGGCGACGCCGCCGAGTGGACCAATGACCCCTGGACCCTCACCGAACGCGATGGCCGCTGGTACGGCCGCGGCGCCGCGGACTGCAAGGGGCACGTGGTCATGCACGTGGCCGTGCTGGAGGCTATGAAGCAGCTCCAAGCAGAACACCCGGAGCTGGGCAAGCTCGGCATCCGCGTCATCGTGGAAGGCTCCGAAGAGCGCGGCGGCTACGGCCTCGAGGACCTCCTCGAAGCCCAACCCGAGCTCTTCGAAGCCGACCTGTTCATGATCGCGGACTCCGGCAACGATGCCCTAGGCGAGCCCAGCATCTGCACCGCCCTGCGCGGCTCCGCCCCCGTGATCGTGAAGCTCAAGACCATCGCCCAGCCCATGCACTCCGGCCAATACGGCGGTGCCGCACCGGATGCCCTGGTGGAGCTCATCAAGCTGCTCGGCACCCTGCACGATGACCAGGGCCTCGTGGCCGTGGAGGGCCTCACCCCCACCACCCGCTGGCAGGGCGTGGGCCCCGATGAGGCCACGTTCCGGGACAACGCGGGCGTCCTCGAAGGCGTGGATGTCCTCGGCCAGGACTCCGGCTGGGCACCCAACGACCTCACCGTCACCAACCCCTCCATCACCATCACCGGACTGGACTCGCTCTCCGTGGCGGACTCCATCAACTCCGTGCCCGGATACGCCGGCGCGGTGGTGAGCCTGCGCGTGCCACCGGGAATGGACCCCAAGGAGGCCCAGGACACGCTCATCGCTCACCTGGAAAAGCAGAAACAAGAAAAGAACGTCAACGCGCAGATGGAGATCGAGCGCGTCAGCCTGGCCGAAGCCTTCAGCGCGGACACCTCCGGCCCGTACCTGCGCGGCCTCACACAAGCCCTAAGCGATGTCTATGGCAAGGAGACCATCGAGGTCGGCTCCGGCGGCTCCATCCCGCTGACCAACAAGCTGCTCTCCCAGTTCCCAGGCGCGGAGCTGGCGCTGTACGGCATCGAGGAGCCCCTGTGCCGCATTCACTCCGCCGATGAGTCCGTGGCCCCCAGCGAAATACGCGATATCGCGGCGGCAGAGCTGTTGTTCCTGGCGCGCGTGGCGGCGTCGCACCAAAAATAACAGGAAAATAGTTCTAGAAATATTTGCCAACCCCGGGTGATGCGGATTACATTGTTATGTCATGAGCATTATCTTGAAGCGAGTACCCAACCCGGGTGGAGGTAGCTAGGGCTAACCCCTCCACACCGGGGTGAAGCGCCTACCGCTTTAAGAGTTGGTCCACCAGCACACCGCAACCATCAGCGAGACCTGCCAAGGGACCAACAGCCATGAACTTTGACTCTGAAAGCACCATGAACTCCACCACCCTCATCCGCTTCGCCCGGCCAGACGAACCGCGCGCGACCTACACCGCGGAGCCCCGCCTGCGCCGATCCACGGCCAAGACGTTCACGAACACCACGCCGACGCGCATCGAGAAGCGCCGCCAGCGCACCCGCACCTTCGCCGAGGACCCGTTCCGTGCGCGCTTCGGCCAGCGCCTCCCCGCAGGCATGCGCCAGGAGGCCCGCGGCATGGAGTGGAAGCAGTTCATCCGCACCTACGCCCCCGCCACGATCCGCGTGGAGAGCCTGCAGGTCCGCAAGCTCAGCCTGGGCAAGCACGCGTTCACCCTGGCCATGACGGGCCTGCGCGCCGACGGGCAGGGCACCCGCGTGGAGATTGAGGCCATGGGTGCCTCCAGCGCGATGACCGAAATCCTGGCCGATCACGGCTTCCCCGTCGAGACCCTGGAGTTCCACCAGTACAGCATCTTTGAGGCGACCGTGACGTTCCTCTACACCGTCCACAAGTCCAAGCGCGTCTGGGCCGTGGGCTTCGGCGCGGATCGCGACCTGTCCATCGCCAACGCGCTATGCAATGCGGCGAGCCGCTTGCACATGTAGTTGTTTTTTATTGCGACGCCACCCCACGCCCCAACCCCGCTGGCGTGGGGTGTTTTACCTCTGCGCTGACTGCCGCAGCCGGTCCACGGTCACCTGCACGGCCGCCACCCACGCCTCGGGCTGGGTGAAACCGGACTCCGCCCCGGCATCGCCGCGGGTGCGGGTGCCGGGCTCCAGCGCCGCCCCGGCCGCGCGGGCGGCCTCCCGCTGGATGGCGTAATCCCCGCCGCGGGCGAGGAGACGCTCCACGTCCGCCAGCTCGGCTGCGCATCCCAGCTCCTCGGCGATGGGAGCCAGGGTGTCTACCCAGCGGCGGATCTCATCGGTGACCAGCTCCTCGTTGGTATCCCTGTCCGTCACGATGAGCGCGTCCAGGCCGTAGCGCGCGGCCCGCCACTTGTTCTCCGCCACGTGCCACTGCTGCAGGATCGGCAGCTCCTGGCCTGCGTCCCATTGGCGCTCGAAGTAGACCACGAGGCAGTGCAGGTAGGCGCAGATCGCGGCGAGCGCCCAGACTTCCATGGTGGCATCGGCGAAGCGCACTTCCACGGTGCCGTATTTGCTGGGGCGCACGTCGAAGTGCATGGAGCCGGTGTGGTTGATCACGCCGGACTTGTCCTGGTCCCGGTTGAACTGCTCCCACTCCTCCCAGCTAGTGAACTGGTAGGGCATCCCGGCGGTGGGGAGCTGCTGGTAGAGCAGCGTGCGGTTGGAGGCGTACCCGGTATCCAGCCCTTCCCAGGCGGGCGAGCTGGCGGACATCGCGAGCACGTGCGGGTAGTGCGTCATCACCGCGTTGATGATGGGCCAGACCTTGTCTTTGGAACCCACGCCCACGTGCACGTGGATACCCCAGATCAGCATTTGGCGGCCCCAGTACTGGGTGCGCTGGATGATCTCTTGGTAGCTGGACTTGCCGCTCAAGACTTGGTCGCCCCAGTGGGCGAAGGGGTGGGTTCCGGCGGAGAAGAGCTCCACGCCGATCTCATCGGCGGCCGCAAACAGCTGCCCCAGCTGTTCTGTGAGGTCCTCCACGGCGGCGGGGACGGTGTCATGCACGCCCGTGACCATTTCCACGGTGTTCGCCAGGAATTCGCGGGTGATGCGGTGGCCGGGGTGGGCGGCGTCAAGGGCGTCCACGAGTTCCGGCGCGCGCGGGACCAGGTCCTTGGTTTCGGGGTCCACGAGCGCGACTTCCCATTCAATGCCAACAGTGGGTCCGGAGCCGGGGAAGTCCATGGTGTGTGCCTCACTGTTCATTGCCGGGATCTCTCAGGCGAATTTTTATCCGCGCATAACTATACGCGGTGAGTGGGGTTTTCTTCTACCGCGGCATGTTGTTGGTCGTGACCACCACGACCTTCGCGGGCGCTGGGCCTTCCAGCATGTCAGCACCGGCGAGCGCGCGGTCGATGGCGGCAGTGCGCTCGCGGGCCTGCACGCCCAATTCCGCGGCGGCCTTCTCCGCTGCTGCCTGCGCAGCCGCGTCACCCTTGGGGTAAAGCACTACGGACTCGGGGAAGGTGCCCGCCTGGTCCGGCAGGTTGCCCACGCCGGTCTCCTTCCACTGCTGGTCGCGCAGCTTGCCAGCCACGTCACCTGCGAGTCCTTGGATGGGTGAGTTGTTGAGCACGGCGATGTATTCATTATTTTTATCGACGCCACCCTGCGCGCCAGCCCCCTGACCCGGCGCGGGTGCTGGAGCTTGCGCGTCCTCGCCCTCTGCGGCGGGTGCTTCGTCCGCGGGGGCGGGGGCACCTTCGGCGTCCGCGGCCTCAGGGTTGTCCGCTGGTGGTGCGGCCTCACCCTGGGTCTGGGTTGTAGACGAGTCTGAGGCGTTGTTCGCTGGGTCGTTATCGGCGTCGCCCCCAAGAAGTGTGTAACCACCCCAGCCGATGAGGATGACGGCCACGGCGAGCAAGATCATGGCGAGTCCGCGCAGGGGAAGGCCTTGGGTATCGGACGTGCTGGCGGCTGCGGCGGGCGCTTCTGGTTCGTCGAAGGCGAAGGCTTCATCGTAGCCGTCATAGCCGGACGTGTAATCGTCATCGAGTGCGTGGCGTGGGCGGTTTGATTCAGTCACGCCACAATATTAACTCTCGTCACATCTGTAACAAATGCGACGCGCCCTAACTCGCGTCTCCATCCCGGCGGCGCAGCAACATCCGGACCAGCACTGGGTCATAATCCAGCGCCTCCGGGCGCTCAATGAGGTGAGCGAGCTGCTGGAAATACCGCACCGGAGTCACCCCAAACTCGCGGCGGATGACCTCCTTCTTCGCGCTCGCATCCCTCCACCAGCGCCGCTCAAAATCCAACATGCGGATGTCTCGGTCCGTCAACATGGTTCAAGATTCTAGACTGTAACCCATGAGCATCATGCCAATCGTCATCGCCGGTGATCCGGTCCTGCACAATCCAACCCAGCCGGTGGAGGATCCCACCTCCGCCGAGCTCGCCACCCTCATCGCGGACATGTACGAAACGATGGACGCCGCCCATGGGGTGGGCCTGGCCGCCAACCAGGTGGGCATCAACAAGCGCCTGTTCGTCTACAACTGTCCGGATATCGAGGGCCCCGGCGGCGAGCGGCTCACCGACGAGCAGATCGAGGCCAACGGTGGCCCCATGCGCCGCGGCTGCGTGATCAACCCCGTGCTGGAGACCTCCGAGATCCCGGAGACCATGCCGGACGAGGAGGCCGATGAGGAAGGCTGCCTGTCCGTCCCCGGCTACTCCTACCCCACCGGCCGCGCCGACTGGGCCCGCGTCACCGGCCTGGACGAACACGGCGAGCCCACCACCATCGAAGGCTACGGCTTCTTCGCCCGCTGCCTGCAGCACGAGGTGGGCCACCTGGATGGCTTCTTGTACACGGACATGCTGCTGGGCCGCTGGAAACGCGCGGCGAAGAAGACTTTCAAGGCCGAGGGGTGGAAGACCGCCGGCAACACGTGGACTCCCGGCGTGGATGCCGACCCTTTCGGCCATGACGACTAACACTTCCCGCACCGCCGCGGCCGCCGGCGCCCGGCGCGTGGATGGGTTCGACTTCCCGCTCTCCCGCCGCACCGACCCCGTGAGCGTGCGCCCCGGCGTGCGCGTCATCGTGCGCTGCGCTGTGGCAGACCCGGCAGACCCTGCGAACCCGAATGCTGTCACGGACGTGATCGGCCAGCTGGTCAGCGTGTCCCCGCTGCGGGTGCGCCCCGCCGATGGCCCGGAGCGGGAGATCGCCGCCCGCGATGTTGTGGTGCTCAAGACCTTGAGCCCCGCCCCCGTGCGCAACCGCGATATCCGCGCGGTGGAGCAGGCCGCGGCGGCTGCGTTCCCGGGCAAGCACAATGCGTGGTGTGGCGGCTGGTTCGCCAGGGTGGGCGACGGCATTACCGAGCGTTCCAACTCCGCCGTTCCGATTGGTCCAACAGCGTCCACCGGGCTGGTACCCCTGGAGCCGTTGCGTGAGTTCTACTCCAGCCACGGCCAGCCGGTCCAGCTTCTGCTGCCGGACCGGATCGGGCGAGCCGCGGAGAACATCCCCGGCGCCCGCGGCCCGGAGATCATCGTGATGACCCGTCCCTTGGGCGAGGCCCCGGAGCCCGCGTTGCCCGCGGGTGTGGAGATTGCGGTGGACGAGGCGCCAAGTGAGCAGTGGTATTCCATGTATCACTTCCGCGGACAGCCGCTGCCGGAGGAAGCGCTGGAGCTGCTGGCGGCGCGCATCGATGGCACGCTGGGGTTCGCCCGCCTGACGGTGGATGGCCAGCTGGCCGCAATCACCAGGGCCACGATCACCACTGGCGGGGATAAGCAGTGGCTGGGGTACTCCGCGGTGGAGGTGGCGCCCGCCTTCCGGAGGCGGGGTTTGGGCACGCTGCTGGGCGAGTACGTCCTGCATTGGGGCCACGCCCACGGTGCGGAGGCTGCCTATCTGGAGGTGATCACGACCAACACCGCGGGGCGTGCGTTGTATCACGGCCTTGGTTTCGGTGAGCACCATAGGCGGCGCAGTCTCACGGTGGGCTAGCCTAGATCCATGCGTATCGCCACCTGGAACATCAACAGTGTCCGCACCCGGGAGCAGCGTGTCCGGGACCTCCTTGAACGCTCCGATGTGGACGTGCTCTGCCTGCAGGAGACGAAGTGCAAGGATGAGCAGTTCCCGGACTTCTCCGATACCGGGTACGCCCAGGCCCACTTCGGCCTGCACAGTTTCAATGGTGTGGCGATCCTCTCCCGCGTGGGTCTGGATGAGGTCTCCAAGGACTTCGGCCAGCCGGGATTCAACAAGGACTTGGGCGCGAAGCAGGCCTTGGAGGCCCGCGCTCTCGGCGCCAACTGCGGCGGCGTGACGGTGTGGAGCCTGTACGTTCCCAACGGGCGGGAGATTTCCGATCCCCACTACACGTACAAGCTGCGCTGGCTGGATGCGCTGGCTGCCTATGCTGCCGATGGGCCGGAGAAGCTCTGCTTGGTGGGGGATTTCAATATTGCCCCGCGGGATGAGGACGTGTGGGACCGCAGCTACTTCAATGGCAAGACTCACGTCACGCCACGGGAGCGCCAGCGGCTTCAGGCATTGGAGGGCGCGGGCCTGACCGCGGCCACGGACTTGGTGAAAGATAAGTACACCTACTGGGATTACCAGGCGATGCGTTTCCAGAAGAATGAGGGGATCCGCATTGACCTGCAGTATTGCCGCGGCATCACGCCTACAGAGGCCCGCGTGGACCGGGAGGAACGCAAGGGCAAGGGCGCGTCTGACCATGCCCCCGTGATCGTGGATTACGACATCTAGGGTTTGTGGGTAGCCGTGCCGTTTCCCAACGTATTTGACATCGTGATGAACATGGCGGCGGATCTGCAGTGGTGGCAGATCGCGCTGATCGCGCTGGACTACACCCTGAAGATCATCGCTTTGGGCTGGGTCCCGGCGGATCGCCGGCCCACCAGCGCCATGGCATGGCTGCTGGCGATCTTCCTCATCCCCTTCGTGGGCCTGCTGCTGTTCTTCCTCATGGGCTCGCCGTACATCAACCGGCAGCGCCACCGGATCCAGAATGAGGCCAATGAGCTCATCCGCACGGTGAGCGCCGACGAGCCGGACGTGCCGAAGGGCAACAAAGTCAATGACGAGTTGCGCAGCATGATTCACCTCAACCGTGAACTCACCGCCATCCCCGCCGTGGACGGGACTCTGATTCGGATGCACTCCGACTACGATGCCTCCATTGCTGCCATGACCAAGGCGGTGAACGAGGCCGAGGATTACGTCAACGTGGAGATCTACATCATGGCGTGGGACTCCACCACGGACGGGTTCTTCCGCGCGCTGGAGGCCGCCGCCGCACGCGGGGTGACGGTGCGCGTGCTGTGGGACCACCTTGGCTCCCACAAATACAAGGGCAACAAAAAGCTGGGCAAGCGCCTCACGGCCGCGGGCATCGAGTGGGCCGTCATGCTACCGCTGCAGCCGTGGAAGTGGCGCTTCCGCCGGCCGGATCTGCGCAATCACCGCAAGCTCGTGGTCGTTGATGGCCGAGTAGCCTTCATCGGCAGCCAGAACATGATCGAGTCCGAGTATGAGCAGAAAAAGAACCATGAGATCGGCCGCCAGTGGGTGGACATCATGGCGGAAGTCTGCGGCCCGGTGGTGACCACCATCAATTCGGTCTTCGCCGTGGACTGGTACACGGAGACCGATGAGTCCTTGGACCTCATGGCTCCGGCGAAGCTGAAGACGTACCTGGATGAGCATGACCGGGATACCGGTAAGGAGCTCATGCAGATCGTACCCTCCGGCCCGGGTTTCACCACGGAGCCGAACCTGCGGTTGTTCACGTCCATCGCGCACCACGCCAAGGAGAAGCTCCAGCTGGTCAGCCCCTACTTCATCCCCGATGAGTCCCTCATGGAAGCAGTCACTACCGCCTGCTACCGCGGGGTGAAGGTGGAGCTGTACGTCTCTGAGAAGTCGGATCAGGCGCTGGTGGGGCACGCCCAGTCCTCCTACTACCACGAGCTCCTCAAGGCCGGGGTGAAGATGTACCGCTACCCTGCCCCGAAGGTGCTGCACGCGAAGTTCGCCCTGGCCGATGGCGAGATCGCGGTGATGGGCAGCTCCAACATGGACATGCGCTCGTTCGGCCTGAACTATGAGATCTCCATGATGGTCGGCGCGGGCGATGTGCTGGATGCGCTCTCTGATGTGGCGGCGCAGTATCGGCGGGTCAGTTCCGTGCTGACCAAGGAGGAATGGGAGCAGCGCGCGTGGTACAAGCAGTACGCGGATAACGTGGCGCGCCTGACGAGTGCACTCCAGTAACTAGTTTTCCGATTCCTCCCCGCTCCGCCCCTCGCCCCGGTTAGGGTCTCAACTCATGAGAACCCGCTCCCTGACGGCCCTCCTGGCCGCCTTCCTGACCTTGTTCGCCGCCCCCATCGCCGCCCCGGCAGCTGAAGCCCGCACGGTCCCGCCCACCGGCACCGCCCCCGTCCACACGGGGTTCATGAGCGCCTGGGCCGCCTCCGTCCAGAACCCCGGCCGCATGCCCGCCGGGGTCAATGACTATTCCTGCCAGTCCGAGACCCACCCGGAGCCCGTGGTATTGGTCCACGGCACGTGGGCCAACGCGGAGTCCAGCTGGACCCCGCTGACCCAGCAGCTGCTAGCGGAAGACTACTGCGTGTTCGCCCTGAACTATGGCGATGAGTCCGGCTCCGGCATGGGCCTCGTCCCCGGCGTGTACGGCACCCAAGACCTAGAGGCCTCCGGCGCGGAAGTCGCCGCCTTCATCGATGATGTCCTCGCCCGCACCGGGGCCAACAAGGTGAACCTCGTGGGCCACTCCCAAGGCGGCACGCAGCTGCGCTCCTACGTGCATCTGCACGGCGGGCAGGACAAGGTCCGTTCGCTCATCGGCTTGGGCCCCAACAACCACGGCACCACGCTGGCGGGCATTGCCGCGCTCGGCAGCGCCATCCAGCAGCTGGGCGTGCCGGTGCTGGACGTCGCGGGCATCCCGCTGGGCCAGGCGGGCGTGCAGCAGTCCGTGGGCCAGCCGCTGTGGGAGAAGCTCAACCGCACGGGAGAGACCTTCGCCGGCATCGATCACACGGTCATCGCCACCCAGTATGACCTGGTGGTTAGCCCCTTTAACTCCCAGTACCTCACGGAAACCCCGGGGCACTCGGTAAACAACATCCGCCTGCAGGACGGGTGCGAGCAGGACACGTCCGATCACCTGTCCATACTCTACAGCCCCCGTGCCCAGTGGTACGTTCTCAACGCCCTGGACCCCTCCTACGGGCAGCGCACCCCGCAGCCCTGTACCCGCGTCTACCCCTTCGGCGGACCCCAAGGATCCTCCTAGCGCCTGGAATATTGAATCCAGATTCACCCCCGCGGCCCCAGTTGAAGCCTTTATTCGCGTTAATGATCCTTACCTGGGGCCATGTCCGTTAATCTAGTTTCACAACTTTTCTCTGACTTACTGACTGACCAGTTCCTAGGACACGCAAGGACACGCCATGCATGACGACTCCCAGCCCAGCACCGCGCAGCAACCCATCCGTGGCCGCCGGGCACCGGAAATGTTGCCAGAAGTGGATGTGGCGGAGATTGCCGCCAGCGTCTACGATTTCCTCTCCGCCACGCGCCGCCTCATGGAGCGGCCCAACCAGGCGCTAGAGATCTCTCAGTCAGAGATCGAGGTCCTCCAGTTCATCGCCCAGCACCCCGGCTGCGGCGTGTCAGACATCGCCCGCCTGCGCTTCCTGCGCGCGTCCAATGTCTCCGCCACCGTCCGCCGCCTCATCAACAGCTCGCTGGTGCAGCGCCAGGCCAACGATCACGATAAGCGCGCCCAGGACCTCTACCTCACCGAGGACGGGGTGGAGATGATGAACTCCATCACCGATGAGTGGGCGCTGCTCATCGCCCGCGCCACCCAACGCATGGACGCGCGCGATATCGCCAAGCTCCGCCGCGGTGTGCCGGCCCTGCGCAACCTCTCCATCGCCGCCGAGACCCTCATTGAGGACATGCAGCGGGAGACCCCGGAGCAGGACTACAAGAACTAGCCCCGCGCAGCCACCAACAACCTTCCTGCCACGGCGCCGGCTGCGCACACAGCCATCACGATCGCCATGGTGAGCAATGTGTTTTCTCCTAGGGCGACGGCGGGGCTTACCGATCCGCCCACCGCAAATTGCACCGCGCCCAACAGGGCTGATGCTGCCCCCTGCTTCCCATGGGCAAGCCCTTGGGCCAGGGCGGTGCTATGCACCATGCACAGCGCGGTCCCGCTGGTGAGAACGAACGTGCAGGCAACCACGGCAGGTGCCGCAGGCACGGCGAACGTCACCACAACTAGAGCGGCCGCGCCGCTGCTCACGAGGATCACCCCGGCGCGCTGCAGCGCCTGCGGGCGGAAGCGGTTGACCAGCCGGGCACCTGCCACGTTGGTGAGGATGAGCGCGGAGGCGTTCATCGCGAACATGACGGAATAGGCCGCGGCACTCAAGCCCAGCTGCTCCTGCAGCACCACGCTGGAGCCTGCGATGAACGCGAACATCGCGCCAAAGCCCAGTCCGAAGACCATGGCGTGCCCCACGAACGCGGGCATGCGCAGCAAACTGCCCATCGCGCGGATCGTAGTGGCCGGGCCGCCCGCTGTGCGCTGATCCTCCGGGTGGGATTCCGGCAGCCACACAGCCACGGCCAATTGGGCGATGGCGATGGCCACGAGGAGCCAAAAGACTCCCCGCCAGCCGCTCATGCCCGCCACGGCAGCACCGATGAGTGGTGCGAGCACGGGGGCGACACCCACGATTGTCATCATCAGCGAATACGCCTTGGCGGCCTGAGTGCCCTCGCTGCGGTCCGCCACCATCGCGCGGGCCAGCACCACGCCGGTGCCGCCGGCCGCGCCCTGGAACCCTCGGGCGATGATCCACACGCCCACGGTGGGCGCGGTGGCGCAGACCAGGGACGCACCCAGCCCCACCACGGCACCGCCGATGAGGAGCTTCTTGCGGCCAAGCCGGTCAGACATCGGCCCGATGATTAGCTGCCCCAGCCCCATCCCCACCATGAAGGAGGTGATGCCCAGCTGGGTGGTGGGCGCGGTCGTCTCAAACTCCCTCGTGATTTCCGGCAAAGAAGGCAGGAACATGTCCATGCCTAAAGGCCCGGCGGCTGCCAGCAGCGCCAGGCCTAACAGTGTTGCCAGGGAGAGTCCGGCCGCCTTAGGCATCGCGCTTCTTGAGCACGATCAGACCGGCGAGGAAGATGACAAGCGCCCATGCGGCGAAGTACACCATGGAACCGGTGTGCCCCCAGGGTGCGTCGGCCACATCGTTCAAGCGCACGGCGTGGGTGGCGTTATTGAAGGGCATGTAGGGCGGCAGCCAGTCCCGCACCTTGGGCAGCATCGGCACCAGCGCGCCTTCGATGACGAGGTTCCACAACAGCAGTGTCGCGATGGCGCCCGCGGTGTGGCGGACGAGGTATCCCACGCCGATCGCCACGCCCACGGTCAGCACCGTATAGAGGACGATGAGCCCGATGACGGTCCAGGCGTCGCCCGAAAAAGAAACCCTGCTGAGCAATTCCTCATCATCGAGGCCCCAGCTCAGCGACCAACGGAACATGAGGATGGACCCCACGGCGGAGATGAGGCTCAGCACGCTGGCGATGACGCCGTACACCACGTACTTTGCCAGCGGAACCTGCCAGCGCGTCGGGGTGGCCAGGAGGGTGGTCTTGGAGGTGTTGGTGCCATACTCGCTGGTCACCAGCATCACGCCCTGGATCATGACGACCATGAGGCCGAAGAAGAGGTACCCCGCGAGCGCGCCATCGTTGTTCACCCCGGCGACGAGCGAAGCGTACAGTTCCGGGTCATTGCTTTCTTGTGCGCTCTTGATGCCGGAGGAGGAGGCGAGCCCCATGAGGAGCGCCCAGGCCAGGGAGAACAGCACGATGAGCGCGCTGGTCCACCAGATGGCCTTGGTGCTGCGGAGCTTGATGCTTTCGGAGCGGATGACGTTAAGCATTGGTCTCCTCTGCGGTTGGGATGATCGGGGCAGCCGGGGCATCGGCGTGGTACTCCACGGCGTGGCCAGTCATGCGCATGAAGGCGTCCTCCAGGCTGGGGCGCTTCTCCGTCAGCTCATGGAGCAGCAGCCCGTAGGTGTAGGCCAAGGCCCCCACCCAGTCGGAGTCCTTGTTGGGCACCTGGATGATCTCGCGCCCATCGGCATCGGTATCGGTGGTGAACTCCACCTCTTCCTCCTGCAGCGCGCTGCGCAGCTCAGCCATGTGTTCGCTGCGCACCACCGTGGTGGCCTCAGAGGCGTTCTTGATGAACTCGTGCGTGCTGGAATTGGCCACCAGCTTGCCCTTGCCAATCACTATGAGGTGATCGGCGGTCAGCGCCATCTCGCTGAGCAGGTGGGAGCTCACCATCACGGTGCGGCCCTCAGCGGCGAGCGCGCGGACGAAGTCACGGACCCAACGGATGCCCTCCGGATCCAGGCCGTTGACCGGCTCGTCCAAGATGAGCACCTCAGGGTCCCCCAGCAGGGCTGCGGCCAACCCCAGGCGCTGCCCCATGCCCAGGGAGAAGCGGCCCGCCTTGCGGCCGGCCACGTCACTCAAGCCCACCAGGCCCAGCACCTCATCCACCCGCTTGGTGGAAATGCCATTGGCCGCGGCGATCCACTTCAGGTGCGCCGCGGCGGAGCGGTTAGGGTGGATCCACTTCGCGTCCAGGAGAGTCCCCACCTTCTCCAGGGGGCGCTTGTATTCGGAATAGTGCTTTCCATCGATGCGCGTATAACCACTCGTGGGATCATCCAACCCCACGATCATGCGCATAGTGGTGGATTTTCCGGCGCCGTTGGGCCCCAAAAATCCGGTAACAATTCCGGGCCTGACCTCAAAGTCTAGGTCATCCACCACTGTGGTGGAGCCATAGGATTTTGTCAGTGAGCTGACTTTAATCATAACCACCAGTGTGCCACAGATAAATCATTCCTAACATATACAAAACGTATATAATCGCCCCATGCCCCCAGTGTCCACGTTCGAGGCCGACCGGTGGTTGGATCGCGATGATTCGCCAGCCGGTCGCGGGCGCTCGTTCCGCGGTCTCGTTGGCCCCGCCCTGGAGGCCCCGCGGCGTTTCCTGCGCTTCGCCCGCACCTCCCCCGGCAAGCTCTCCATCGTCTCCACCATCTTGGTCATCGCCATCCTGGCCGCCGGTGGGGCCATGGTCATCAGTTCGGAAAGCCGCCAGGACCAACTCAATGGCCTGGTCTCCCGCACGGAGCCGCTCTCCAACGCCTCCCAGGAGCTGTTCAACTCCCTGTCCGTGGCGGATTCCGTGGCCACCACGAGCTTCCTGCAGAAGAACACGGGGGACTACTCCTCCGTGGCGGCGTATCATGAGGCCATGCAGGATGCCTCCTCCGCCGTCATCCGCGCCACCAGCGGCATCGATGACCCGGACTCGCGGGAGATGCACCTGGTGATCAAGATTCAAACGGCCCTGCCGGAATACGTGCAGCTGATCTCCAACGCACAGACCAACGACCGGCTGCGCAACCCCGTGGGCGCCTCCTACCTCTCCCAGGGTTCAGCGCTCATGCAGGAGACCATGCTGCCGGCGGCAGAAGAGCTCTACCAGCGCACCTCCAAGCGCGTCTCGGACCAGCAATCCCGCCTGGTCACCCCCATGTGGTTCCCACTGTCCGGCCTAGTGGCGGCGGTCATCATGCTCATCCTGGCCCAGTTCTGGCTGGCGGCGATGACCAACCGGCGGCTCAACGTGGGCTACCTCACCGCCACCGGTCTCATGGTCTTCGCCCTCCTGTGGACCTCCGTGTCCTCGGTCATGCTGTGGAACGCGGGCAACCAGAATGTTCAGGAATCCGTGCAGCCCCTGGAAAGCCTCACCCAGGCCCGTATCCAAGTCCAGCAGGCCCGCACCCAGGAGGCGCTGGGCCTCATTGAGCGGGACTATGATTCGGAGCGCCAGGCCGCGTTCTCTGACACGATGGCCAGCCTCGATTCCACCCTGGATGACCTGCGCGGCACGGTGGGCTCCCCGGAGCGCATCGACGCGGCACGGGAGGCCGTGCTGCAGTGGGACAAGGCCCACTCAATCATGGTCTCCCAGCTGCAGAACGGGCGCTACTCGGAGGCGCTCAACACCGCGCTGGCCACCACGACCGATGCAGAGGGCGGCACCCGCAGCTTTGACACCCTGGATCGGCAGCTCTCCGCCATGATCGATGACACCCGCAAGGACCTGCGCAACCTCCTGGTGGAGGGCCGCACCGCCGCCGGCCGCGTGGCCAACTTGGTGCTGCTGCTGACCGTCATTTCCGCGTTGTGCGTGGTGCTGGGCACGCGCCCTCGTCTGCAGGAGTTCCTCTGATATGTCTTCGTCACCACACAGCCGCACACGCCGCCGCGCACTCCCCCTCCTGCTCACCGCCGCCGTGGCCCTCGCGGGCTGCGCTGCCCCGGAGCCCACGCTGCCACACTGGCCCGCCCCCGATAGCCAACCCGGCGCGGCCCTGCCCGTGGGCGCTCAATACGTCCAGCCCGGCGTGGATGAGTCCGCCGAGTCCCAGGACCGCGAGCCCTATGGCTCCATCCGCCCGGATTCCTCCACCGTGGCCGAGCGCGTGCCCGCCATCATTGAGCGCGGTCGCCTCATCGTGGGCGTGGCCCAGTCCCTCAATCGCCTGGGCTTCAGGGATCCCGTGACGGGTGACCTCGCCGGGTTTGAGGTGGACCTCGCCCGCGAGATCGCCCGGGACATCTTCGGTGACCCCTCCAAAGTGGAGTACCGCTACGTGGAGTCCCGGGAGCGCGAGGACGCCCTGCGCAAGGGAGACGTGGACATGGTCATCCGCACCATGTCCATCACCCGCACCCGGCAAGAATCCGTGGAGTTTTCCACCCCCTACCTGCGCGTCAACCCGCGGCTGCTGGTGCTGGATGACTCCGATATCAACGGCTTCGATGACTTGGGCGACAAGACGGTGTGCATGGCCCGGGATTCCACCTCCGTGCTGCAGGTGCAGCGCCTCCACGTGGGCCGGGTCATGGAGACGCGCACCTGGACGGACTGCCTCATGGCGATGCAGCGCTTCCAGGTGGATGCCGTATACACCGATGACGCGATCCTCTCCGGCCTGCAAGCCCAGGACCCGTACACCACCTTGGCCGGGGAATACGGTGAGGATTCCTACTACGCCGTCGCCATGGCCCCGCCCGGGTACCCGCGCGATACCCGCGGGCTAGTGATGCAGGTCAACGAGACCTTGGAGCGCATCCGCAGCGATGGAACGTGGGATGACCTGTATGAGAAGTGGATGGCGGAGTACTTGGGGGAGCCGTCGCCCCTACCGATCAAGTACCGCAGCCAAGCAGAATCAGAAGCGCTCGATGACCAGCGTGAAAAGGTGATGGACAATGACCGATAGCGAACCCACAGAGGTCACAGAGGCCGTACCTTTTGATCCCTTCGCGGATTCGGACGGCGATACGGAGGTCAATACGGATCCTGTGGTGGCGACGGCGGCGCGGGCAATCGACTCCGGCGAACGCTCCCGTCAGGAGGCATTGAGCACCTTCCGCAAAAGGAGGGGCACCCACCGGCAGGGGGCGACTGTCGCCAGCGGCATGGTGCGCCTGCCGTTCATTCCGCCGACTGATCCGGCGACGGCCACCGTGGACCCGGCCGAGGCGGTGGCGAAGGGTGTGGAGGCGCCCTCGCTGAACAAGGGCGATATCATCGCCGGCCAGTACGAAATCCTAGGACCCATTGCCCACGGCGGGCTGGGCTGGGTGTACATCGCCATCGACCACAAGGTGGCGGACCGCTACGTGGTGCTCAAGGGCATGATGGCCACGGAGAACGCACACGAGGCCGCGGTGGCCGAGTCCGAGCGCGCCTTCCTGGCGGACATCACCCACCCGGGAATTGTGAAGATCTTCAACTTCATCGATGATCCGCGCAGCCCCGGCGGGTTCATCGTGATGGAGTATGTGGGCGGGCCATCGCTGCGCTCCCGGCGCAAGGCCGTGGCCTCCGGGGTGTTCGAGGTGGACATCGCCATCGGCTACATCCTGGAGACCCTGCAGGCGCTGGACTACCTGCACTCCCGCGGGGTTGTGTACAACGACCTCAAGCCGGACAACATCCTCATCACCGAAGACCAGGTGAAGCTCATTGACCTGGGGGCCGTGACGGGCATCGGGGCGTACGGGCACATCTTCGGCACGAAGGGCTTCCAGGCCCCGGAGATCGCCAAGACGGGCCCCACGGTGGCCAGCGATATCTACACCGTGGGCAGGACGTTAGCCGCGCTCATCGTCCACCTGCCGGTGGAGGACGGGGCGTACGTCAACCGGCTGCCCACCCCGGATGAGGAGCCGCTGTTCCGGGAATACCTGAGCCTGTACCGGCTGCTGCTGCGGGCCACGGATGAAGACCCGGACATGCGCTTCAGCTCCGCCACGGCAATGTCCAACCAGCTGGTGGGCGTGCTGCGGGAGATCCTGGCAATCCGCGACGGGCGGCAGTACCCGCACTTGAACACGCGCTTCACGGCCCAGCGTTCCACGTTTGGCACGAAGCACACGGTATTCCGCACGGACCAGCTCATCGATGGCATTGAGCGCTCCGTGGAGATCAGCGCCGCGGAAGTGGTGGCGGCGCTGCCCACTCCCCTGTCCGATTCCACCGACCCCGGCTACGGTCTGCTCTCCGCCACGAGCTACACGGAGGCCAACGATCTGCTGGACACGCTGGAGCAGGCGCTGCAGCAGCCGGACATGGCGCACTCCGTGGAGATCCCGTTCACGATGGTGCGCGCCCGGCTGGACCTGGGCCAAACGCAGGAGGCCAAGGAGCTGTTGGCGGAGCTGGAGCCCCGACTGGCCAACGACTGGCGCTTCCACTGGCACTCCGGCGTGGCGGCGCTGCTGACCTCCGATTTCTCCGCCGCCCAGTCCTTCTTCAACCAGGTGCTGTACATCCTCCCCGGTGAGCCGGCGCCGAAGTTGGCGCTGGCGGCGACGGACGAGCTGCTGCTGCAGCAGCAGGGGAAAAACACCCACCGGCTGCTCACCCCGGAGGTCGCGCGCGTGGCCTCCGCCTTGGCCTACGCCCAGCGTGTGCCGGTGGATGATTACTCCACGGTCCCTGACTGGTCCCACCTCACCCAGGACCCGGTGGGGCTGCGTTTCCACGCGATGCGGCTGTACGGGCTGGTGTGGGCCACCAACCCCACCACGGTGTCCAGCGGGTTTGGGCTGGCCCGTCAGCTGGAGGCCGAAGGTCTGGTGGACACGGCGGTGGCGGCGCTGGATAGGGTGCCGCAGTCCTCCCGGCACAACCGCCTGGCCCGGTTGACCACAATTTTGATGCTGGTGGGCAACCACGATGCTCTGACGGAGTCCCGCATCCGGCGGGCCGCCCGGCGCCTCGAGATCATGCCCACGAATGAGCCGCGCCTGCCGCAGGTGCGGCTGGCGGTCTTGTCCGCAGGGCTAACGTGGCTGCGCACCCACGGTGCCACCCCGCGCGGCCATGCCCCCCTATTTGACGTGGAGTTCACCGAACGCGGCCTGCGCAGCGGCCTAGAGGCCGGCCTGCGGTTGCTGGCCCGCCAGTCCCAGTTCCCCCGCCACCGCTACCGGCTGGTGGACATGGCCAACAACATCCGGCCGCAGACCTGGTTCTAGGCCTGGTTCTAGGCCAGCTCCGCGGCCTGGCGGGCGATGGCCAGCTCCTCGTTGGTGGGAACCACGAAGACCTTCACGTCAGAGTCATCCGTGGAGATCTCCCGGGCGCCTTCCACGCCCTCGCGGTTCTCATTGCGCGCCTCGTCAATGACGATGCCGAACTTCTCCAGCCCAGCCAGCGCATCGCGGCGCACGTTCACCGCGTTCTCACCCACGCCGGCGGTGAAGGTGATGGCATCCACCCCGCCCAGGATCAGCATGTAGGAGCCGATGAAGCGGCGCAGCTGGTGGATGTAGATATCGTAGGCCAGCTTCGCGTCCTCGTTGCCCTGCTCCACGAGCTTATCCAGCTCGCGGAAGTCATTGACACCGGCCACGCCCTTCAAGCCAGACTGGCGGTTGAGCAGGGTGTCAATCTCATCGACGTTCATGCCGGCAGAGCGGCGCAGGTGGAAGATGATGCCCGGGTCAATGTCACCGGAGCGGGTGCCCATCACCAGGCCGGCCAGCGGGGTCAGGCCCATCGTGGTGTCCACGGCCCGGCCGCCCTTGATCGCGGCGGCGGAGGCACCGTTGCCCAGGTGCAGGGTGATCTGGTTGACCTCGTCAGCGGGCTTGCCCAGCAGGCCCGGCACCTTGTCGGACACGTAGTGGTGGCTGGTGCCGTGGAAGCCGTAACGGCGGATGTTGTGCTCCTCGGCGACTTCCTTGTTGATGGCGTAGTTCGCCGCCGCCTCCGGGAGGGTGGAGAAGAACGCGGTATCAAACACGGCCACGTGCGGGATGTCCTCCAGCAGCGCGTGGGCGTTTTCGATGCCATCGATGTTCGCCGGGTTGTGCAGCGGCGCCAGCGGGATGAGCTCCTTCAGCTTCGCCAACACGTCCTTGTCGATGATGACCGGCTCGGTGAAGGTGTTGCCGCCGTGCACCACGCGGTGGCCCACTGCCACCAGGTTCAGGTCCTGCGGCCCCACGCCCATGCGGCCCATCATGCCGAAGGCGCGCTCCAGGCCCACGGAGTGGCTGCGGATCGGGTGGGAATCCTCCGCGACCTCGCCGCCGGTCTTGATCTTGATGTGGCCGCGCTCCTCACCGATGCGCTCCACGATGCCGCTGACGAACGGCGGCTCGGAAGCATCAGCGCTGGGGTCTAGCACCTGGAACTTGATGGAGCTGGAGCCGGAGTTGAGCACCAGCACGTACTGGGTGTTGTCAGACATGAAAGCTGTCAGTCCTTTCTTTAGCTGGCCTGGATGGCGGTGATGGCCACTGTGTTGACAATGTCCGGCACGGTCGCGCCGCGGGAGAGGTCATTGACGGGCTTGTTCAGGCCCTGCAGGATCGGCCCCACGGCCAGGGCATCGGCGGTGCGCTGCACGGCCTTGTAGGTGATGTTGCCGCTGTTCAGGTCCGGGAAGATGAACACGGTTGCCTTACCGGCCACGTCAGAACCCGGCAGCTTCTTCTGCCCCACGGATTCCACCACGGCGGCATCGAACTGCAGCGGCCCATCCAGCAGCAGGTCAGGGTTGTCCTCCAGGGCCTTTTTCACCGCGGCGGCCACGGCCTCCACGTCCTCACCGGCGCCGGAGGTGCCGGTGGAATAGCTCAGCATCGCCACCTTCGGCTCAATGCCGAATTGCGCGGCGGTCTTCGCGGACACGGCGGCGATCTCCGCTAGCTGCTCGCTGGTGGGGTTCGGGTTCACCGCGCAGTCGCCGAAGGCCCACAGCACCCCGTCCATGACCATGAGGAAGATGGAGCTCACCACGGTGGAACCGGGGGCGGTCTTGATGATCTGGAAGGAAGGCTTGATGGTGTGCGCGGTGGTGTGGGCCGCGCCGGAGACCATGCCATCGGCCAGGCCCTTGTGGATCATCATCGTCGCGTAGTAGCTGATGTCCTTCATCGTCTCACGCGCATCGTCCAGCGTCACGCCCTTGTGCTTGCGCAGCTCCGCGAACTCCTCGGCGAAGTCCTCCAGCTGGTTGCCCTGGGTGGGATCAGTCAGGGTGGCGCGCGAGAGGTCCAGGCCCAGCTCCTTGGCGCGGCTGGCCATCGCGTCCGGGTCACCCAGGATCGTCAGCTTGCACACCTTCTGCTCCAGCAGCTGGTGGGCGGCGGTAAGGATGCGGTCATCGTCACCCTCCGGCAGCACGATGTGCGCCTGCTTCGCGCGCGCCTTGGCGATGAGGTTGCGCTCGAACAGCTCCGGCCCGATCACCGGGGACTTGCGCTCGGCGCTGGTGACCTCATCCAGCGGCAAATACTTGATGGCCACGCCCTCTGCCTCGAGCGCGTTGGACAGCCCGGTTGGCGCATCGAGAACGCAGATGCCACGCGGGGTGCGCCCGGAGCGGACGAGTTGGCCGCACGCGAGCTGGAGTGCCGTCGCATCCTCCTCCTCACCTGCAACGAGGAAGTGCGCCGCACCGGTCGCGGCAGCGAGGCGAGAATCGAAAGTGATCTCCCCGGTACCAACCACGGCGTTCTCGCTGGCACCGTAGGCGGCCTCGAGCGCGTCCGAGAAGTCCGGCACGGAGGGGCGGATGTGGTCAAAGATGTCCACTGCCCCCACCTGCTCTAAGATGCTGGCGCGCTTGGCTGCCGCGCTGGCGATGGGGGAAATGATGGCCTTAATAGTGGCACTGCTGGGCACTTATTCCAACCTTTCAGTATTTTCTTTGGGGGCTGTATCGTTCACACCCACCATTGTGCCTTGAAACACACCATTATTCACCCAGCAATATCAGTGAACTACCTCACTTTCTCCTTTTCTTTTTCGGCGACGCCACCCCGCACCTCCCCTTCCCCACCCTCATCGCCGACGATGGACCGCTCCAGCAGGCTGCGCTTGCGAACGAGAACCAGGGCGACGATCACGGCCAGGCCCACCACGATCACCGCGATGACCCCTGCGAAGCCGAAGTAGTTGATCAACCGCGTGGAGTTCAAGAACATGAGCAGCGCGCCGACCACCCCGCCCAAGACCTCTGGCTTGATGACGGTGACAGCCCACGCCGCCACAGGAGCGGCGATCGCCCCTCCGACGAGTAACCCGACCACCGGCTGCCAGGACTGCACGAGCTCGTCACCCATGCCGAACAAGAAGCCTGCGGAGGCAGCCACGGCCACGAGGAACTCCGCCGTGTTGACTGTGCCGATGATGCGGCGCGGCTCCGCCTTGCCCACGCTCATCAGCGTGGAGGTGGTCACCGGGCCCCAGCCGCCACCGCCGGAGGCGTCCAGGAAGCCGCCAGTCAGGCCCAGGGCGGCCAGCCCGGCGCGGGAGCGGCGGGTGGAGCTAGCGGGCTGAACATCCTTCACGCCCCGCCACGGCACGGCGACGGAGCGGACGAGCACGTAAGCGCCGAGCAGAACCAGGATGGTGGAGACCACGGGCTCGGCAGCCTTGGTGGACAGGTTGGAGAGCACGTACGCGCCGGTGAATGCGCCGGCAGCGCCGGGGAGGCCTAGGGCGATGACGGTGGGCCAGTGCACGTTGCGCAGCCGCCAGTGGCTCAGGCCGGAGAATAAGGTGGTGCCGACTTCCGCGAAGTGCACGGCGGCGGAGGCGTGGGCGGGGCCCAGGCCGGAGAAGATGAGGAGGGTCGTGGCGGTGACGCCGAAGGCCATGCCTAGGGCGCCATCGACCAGCTGTGCGGCGAGCCCAACGAGGGCGAAAATGAGAAGCTTCATGGGGTGTGTGTCCTAACGTGCGGATTCGGCTCTGGCGTGGACGGCTGGCGCGATCGCCGCACCGAGGTGCGGCGCACGGGCCAGTCCGCTGGGCATTCGGTGACACAGCCCGTCCCACAGGATTCCCGGGCACACGAAGAGGGGGACCACGCAGGTGGTGGTGGGGTCGGCGAAGTCAAGGAGCTGGTCCTCCTGGCCGAAGGAGAAGCTGCGGCCGCGGTCCAGCCCGAGTGCGTCGGCGAGGGCGCGGGCGAAGTCCGGCACGGGTTTGCCCACGTTGAACACGGCCAGTTGGGTGTGCTCGCGGCGCAGGTGCTCCCGGGTATGGGCCGCGGCGATCTCCACCATGTCCCCGCCGGTGCCGAGGCCCCGGGCGAGGTGCAGGGTGACCCCAGTGGCGGCTTCGGCCTCCGCGATGGCTTCCGGCACGTCGTGGCGCATGTGGAACGCGTCCGTGAACAGCAGCGGGACCACCACGGCCTCCGCGTGACCTTGCGCCGCCAAGAGGTGCGCGACGTTGGTGAGCGTGCGGGGGTTGAAGTCTAGGTACGCCGGTTGCGCGTGCCCACCGAGCGCCTGGCAGAGCTCGGCCACCGCGTCGTCCGCGCGCGGGTGGCGGGAGCCGTGGGCCAGGCACACGATGGGAAGGCTCATGGGCTTATCCCTCCACCAATCCGGCGGTGAGGGTATCGCCGCTGGCGGGGTGGATGAGCAGCAGGCTGCCCACCTTGCCGCCGCGGCGGTACTGCTCCACCGGCAGTGGCTCCGCCACGGTGATGGTCACGGTGGCGATGTCATTGAGCTGCAGGGAATCCCGGCCTTCGCTGATCGCGTCCACGCGGCCGCGGACGAGGGCGGAGCCGTACCGGACCAGCACCGTCCCGCGCAGCTGCACCGGAGTGTCGGAGAGGTGGAAGACGGTGGCGGTGAACTGCTGCCGCGGCTGAGGCGCGTCCTCGCCGGCGATGAGGTCACCCCGGGATAGGTCAATCTCGCGATCCAGCAGAAGCGTGACGGACTCCCCGCGCTCGGCGTGGTCCTGGGAGCCGGCGGGGCCGTCGATACCTGAGATAACCGCATCCCAACCGCCAGCCTTGACAGCATCGCCCACCGCAACCCGGCCCGCGGCGACGCGGCCCGCGTACCCGCGGTAATCCGTGGCGTGATCCCGCAGCACCACCTGGATGGGAAAGCGCAGGGAGCGGGCGGTGGAGGTGGAGTGCTGGGCCGGCTGGGCGGTCTCCAGGATCTCCAGGACGCTGGGGCCGGTGTACCACGCCGTGTTGGTGCTGCGCTCGACCACGTTGTCCCCCAGCAGGGCGCTGGTGGGCACGATGTCGATGTTTGGCAAGTCCAGCTCGAGGCCGCGGATGTCCGCCGCCACGGAGTTGAAGACCTCCTCGGAGTAGTCCACGGCATCGATCTTGTTGACGGCCACGATGACGTGGGAGATCTTCATCATCGCCGCGACGGTGAGGTGGCGGCGGGTCTGCTCCGTCACGCCATTGCGGGCGTCCACGAGCACGATGACCAGCTCAGAGGTGGACAGGCCGGTGACGGTGTTGCGGGTGTACTGCACATGCCCGGGGGTATCGGCCAGGATGAAGCTGCGCTTATCGGTGGCGAAGTAGCGGTAGGCCACGTCAATAGTGATGCCCTGTTCGCGCTCGGCGCGCAGGCCATCGACCAGCAGGGAGAGGTCCGGGTTTTCTAGGCCCTTGGCGCTGGAGGCGCGGGCGACGGACTCGTACTGGTCGGCCAGGATGGACTTCGTGTCATGCAGCAGGCGGCCGACGAAGGTGGACTTGCCGTCATCCACGGAACCGGCGGTGCACAGGCGCAGGGTGGGAAGCTGGGTGAGAAGCTCAGTCATCAGAAGTACCCTTCCTTCTTGCGGTCTTCCATGGAGGACTCGCTGAGTTTGTCGTCGGCGCGGGTGGCGCCACGTTCGGTGGTGGTGGAGCCGCGGATCTCGTCGATGACCTCCGCGATGGTGCCGGCCTGGCTGAGCACCGCGCCAGTGCAGGACATGTCCCCCACCGTGCGGTAGCGGACGGTCTTTTCCACCAGCTCTTCACCTTCGGCGGGGCCGCCCCATTCGCCCGGGGTGAGCCACATGCCGCCGCGGTTGAACACCTCGCGCTGGTGGGCGTAGTAGATCTGGGGCACCTCCACGCCGCGGTCGCGGATGTAATCCCACACATCCGCCTCGGTCCAGTTGGAGATGGGGAACACGCGGATGTTTTCGCCCACCTGGTGGCGGCCGTTATACAGGCCCCAGAGCTCGGGGCGCTGGCGGCGGGGGTTCCAGCCACCGAAGCTATCGCGGACGGAGAACACGCGCTCCTTGGCGCGGGCCTTCTCCTCGTCCCGGCGCGCCCCGCCGAGCACCGCGTCATAGCCGCGGGTCTGGATGGTCTCCACCAGCGGGACGGTCTGTAAGGGGTTGCGGGTGCCATCGGGGCGTTCCTGCACGGCACCGCTATCGATCCAGTCCTGGACGTGGGCCACGTGCAGGGTGACCTTGGGGTCCGCGGCGATCTTGTCCCTGAACTCGATGACTTCCGGGAAGTTGTGGCCGGTGTCCACATGCACCAGCTCAAAGGGGACGGGTGCCGGGTGGAAGGCGCGCTTGGCCAGCTCTAGCACCACCACGGAGTCCTTGCCACCGGAAAACAGCAGGGCTGGCTTGTCGAATTGCCCGGCGACTTCGCGCAGGATCTCGATGCCCTCGGCCTCCAGGGCGGCGAGGTGCGGGGAAAGGGCTGATTGTTGTGTAGTCACTGTGCTCATGTGTGAAGTCCGCATTCTGTCTTGGTGGACCCGGCCCAGCGGCCGGAGCGTGGGTCTTGACCTTCTTCGACTGGCAGGGTGCAGGTCTCGCAACCGATGGAGGGGTATCCCTGCTGGGTGAGGGGGTGGATGATGAGGTCGTGATCCTCGATGTAGGCCTCCACATCCTCGTCTGACCACTGCACCAGCGGGTTGATCTTCAACCGTCCGGTGCGGTCGACCTCCAGCACGGGGGTGTTGGCGCGCAGGGCGCTATCGGCCCGGCGGATGCCGGTGATCCAGGCAGTGAAGGGGGTCAACATCCTGGCCAGGGGCTCAACCTTGCGCATGCGGCAGCACGCGGTGGGGTTGCGCGTGTACAGGCGGGGGCCGTACTCGGCATCCTGCTCCTGGCGGCTCAAGGTGGGGTGGATGTTGCGCAGCGGCAGTTGGTAGCGCTGCTGCACTTTGTCCCTGGTCTGCAGGGTTTCGGGGAAGTGGTAGCCGGTGTCCAAGAACACCATCTCCGCGTTGTCCAGCCGCCCATCGGTGAGTTCTGCCAGCACCGTGTCCTGCATGGACATGGTCACGGCGACAGCACCGTCCACGTGGCCATTCACCCAGTCGATGATCTCTTCGGCGCTGGCACTTTCCAGCCGCGCGTTCCACTCGGCCACCAGGGCCTCGTTGGCTTTCCGCTGGGAGTCACTCAACGGTTCGGCGCTGGTGGCGGCGCCTTCTGGGCTGACTTCTGGGTCGCGGAACTGCGCGTTGTTGCCAAGCAGGGGTTCCATTGCGCGTCCTCTCTTCTCTAGCGAACAGACTGTTCGGTCTATACAAACCATAGACCGATCTGTTCACTTACGCAATGAGAACCCCCAAATCCCCCTGAATGTAGACCAGCTGGTCTACATTCCGAGGTGTTTCCGCAGCTCCGCGGAAATAACCCCTAGGCGCGCCTCCGCCTCCTCACGTGGCACCTCATCCCCCTGCACCGGAAGCACAACCTCCAGGTAGCACTTCAACTTCGGCTCCGTCCCAGACGGCCGACAGATCACCCGGTCATTCGCCTCGGTGACAAACATCATCCCGTCGGTCGCCCCAATGCCCAACGGATCCTCAGCCAGGTCCAGCACCTGCGCCACCGCGGACCCCGCCAGCTCCTTCGGCGGGTTCACCCGCAGCGTCTCCATCCCCTTCGCGATGAGGGACAGGTCTGCCACCCTGAACGTCAGCGGCGCCGTCTGGTACAGCCCGTGCTCCCGCGCCAGGTCGTCCAGCGCGTCCAGCAGCGTCTTGCCCTGCGCCTTCAGCTCGCCCACGAGGCTCGCCAAGACAACCGAGGTGCCCACGCCGTCCTTGTCCGCCACGGCCTGCGGGTCGCAGCAAAAGCCGATGGCCTCCTCATAGCCCAAGCTCAACTCCGGGGTCCTCGCGATCCACTTGAACCCCGTCAGCGTCGTCGCATGATCCAGCCCGTGACCTGCAGCGACCTTGCCCAGCAAACGGCTGGAGACCACCGAGTTAGCCATCGCGCCACCGACCCCGCGCCGCGCCAGGTAGTCACCCAGCAGCGCCCCGGTCTCATCGCCGGTGAGCTGCCGGTCCCCCAGCGCCACCGCGCACCGGTCCGCGTCCGGGTCATACGCGATGATCACGTCCGCGCCGACCTTCTCCGCGTGCGCCTTCGCCAAGTCCAACGCGCCCGGCTCCTCCGGATTCGGGAACGCCACAGTGGGGAACTCCGGGTCCGGCTCGGCCTGCTCCGGCACCAGCGACACCGTGAACCCAGCCTCCTCCAGCACCCGCTTGCCCAGCTGCGCACCCACGCCGTGCATCGCGGTCAACGCGATCGTCACGTCCGTCTCGTCGCCGGCCAAGCTCACCGCCCGCTGGACGTACTCGTCCCTCGGGTCAATGTTTTTATAGTGCGACGCCACCTCAATCTCATCCGCCATCGGCATACCCGCGATGGCCTCCGCGATCTCTTTGTCGGCCGGTGAGACGAGCTGCACGCCCTCGGCCTCCCCTGTGGCCACGCGCCCGCCCAGGTAGACCTTGTAGCCGTTGTCCTGCGGCGGGTTGTGCGATGCCGTGACCATAATGCCCGCATCAGCGCCATGGAGCTTCACTGCAAAGGCCGTCAGCGGCGTGGGATTCTGCTCCGGCAGCACGAGTGCCGTTCCCCCGGCGGCGCTGACCACGCCGGCGGCGTCGCGAGCGAATTGGGATGAGCCGTGGCGGGCGTCGCACCCAATAACAACAACCGGGTCCTCGACCTTGGACTTCAGCCACGTGACCAGCCCCGCCGTCGCCCTCATAACCACCGCACGGTTCATGCGGGACTCGCCGGGGCCAATAGCGGCGCGCAAGCCCGCGGTGCCGAAGGTGAGCGGCCCGGCGAAGGCCTCCCCCAGCGCCACGAGATCGTCGGCCTCCACGAGCTCGCGGATCTGGCGGGCGGTCTCGGGGTCCGGGTCGTGATCGGCCCAGTGGCGTGCCTTTTCCAGCAGATCCATTAGTTCGATCCCTTCAGGATGGCGGCGGAGGAGGACAGGCCGAGGCGGGAGGCGCCGGCGGTGACCATGGCCTCGGCGGCCTCGGGGGTGCGGATGCCGCCGGAGGCCTTGACGCCGAGGCGGTCGCCCACGGTCTTGCGCATGAGCGCCACGGCGTGCTCGGAGGCGCCGCCGGCGGGGTGGAAGCCGGTGGAGGTCTTCACGAAGTCCGCGCCGGCCTTCTCCGCAGCCTCACAGGTGGCGACGATCTCCTCGTCCGTCAGGGCGGCAGATTCGATGATGACCTTCAGCAGGGCGTTCGGGATGGCGGCGCGGACCTCTGCAATTTCCGCCTGGGTCTGGTCAAACTTGTGCTCCTTGGCCCAGCCAACGTTGATGACCATGTCCACCTCCTCGGCGCCATCGGCCACGGCCTGCTTGGCCTCCGCGGCCTTGATGGCGGGCTTGACCGCGCCGGACGGGAAGCCCACGACGGTGGCGACGTGCACGTCCCCAGTGTTGTCCAGGGGAAGCTGGGAAGGCGAAACGCACACGGCGTAGACTCCCAGCTCCTTGGCTTCTGCCACGAGGGCGGCGACGTTCTCCGCCGTGGATTCAGGCTTCAGCAGCGTGTGGTCGATGAGGTTAGCCAACTCGGTCATGAGTCACTCCTTGGGTGGTTGATTCGTTCTTCAGCATCCAGCGGTCAGCGAAGAAGTAGACGGCGGCACCGGCCAAGCCGATGGCCGCGAGCGTCCACAGCACCGCGTTGTAGCTGGGCAGCAGGTCCATGAACTGGAAGGTGTAGGCAATGCCCAGGGGGATGCCGATGTTGATGGTCAGGTTGTAGAAACCGATGGCGATGCCGGACTTCTCCGGGAGGATGTTGGACAGCGCCGTGTTCACCAGCGGGGCGTATAGCAGCGCAAAGCCGGAGGCGAAGGCGACGATGGAGATGACCTGGGCGATCACACTCATCTGGATCGTCAGCGCACCGAAGACCAGGGCGCCGATGATGAGGCTTAGTGCGGAGAAGATGGTGGTCCGCGAGGAGAGGAACTTGCCTATCTTGCCGGAGTAGACGCCCACCAGCACGGCACAGATGTAGCCGGGCACCATGAGCAGGGAGGCATCGGACTGGTTCAGCCCGTGGAAGTACTTGGCGGCGAACGGGATCATCACGATGTAGCCCAGCTGCGTGGAGTACACGATCAGCACAAGCACCAGGGCCCACACGTAGCGGCCGTTGGTGAAGAACTCCGGGCGGACGAGGGGCTTGCGGCCCTTGGCCACGTAGGCGGCAAAAGCGATGATGCCGAGGACGCCGAAGACCACCCAGTACCACTTGAAGTCCTGCATGAACATGATCAGGGACGTAGAGAAGATGGTGACCAACAGCAGGCCGACGACGTCCAGGGAGGAGGACACGGCCTCATCCTCTGGCACGTACTTCAGCACGAAGGGCACGGCCAGGACCAGCACCAGCGGAACCAGGAACATCGCGGTCCAGCTGACGAACGTGGAGATCGCGCCGGAGGTCAGCGCGCCGACGAGCAGGCCGGCCTGGAAAGCGGCCGTGGAAAAGCCCAGGTAGGTCTTCTGATCCTCCGCGGGGAGGTGCTTGGTGACGTAGATGACGTACAGCGTCTCCGCGGCGGCGAGGCCGGCGGTCTGGATGAGGCGGCCGGTGAGCACCATGGGCCATGAGCCGGAGAACAGGAAGCCCATCAGCGAGCCCACGACCACTAGGCCGATGCCCATGAGGGTGAGCTTGCGGATGGAGATGGCATCGGCCAGGGCGGCGTAGACCACCGCGCCCACGCCGATGATAATGCCCGCCAGCGAGGCCTGCAGGGAGGCCACGTTCGGGTCAATGTTCAGGCCCTCTGCCATGGGGCCGGTCATCGTCTTGAAGCCGTTGTCAATGATCAGGCAGAAGACGAAGGTGAACAGCAGGATCGGGACGGCCGCTTTGGCGTTGGTGGCCTTAGCGTTGGGGGCCGTGGAGCTAGCTACCGCAGACATGGCTACAGCGCTGCCATGGGGAGCGCGAGCTCCATCATTTGGGTGAAGGCGTTCTGCCGCTCCTCGGCGGTGGCGCGCTCACCGGTGACAATGTTGTCACTGACCGTGAACAGGCCCAGCGCCTCCACGCCCGCGTAGGCCGCGTTGGCGTACAGGGCGGCACATTCCATCTCCACGCCGAGCACGCCCATGCGGGCCCAGCGGTCATTGGCGGTCTCATCCGCGTTGTAGAAGATGTCAGAGCTCAGGATGTTGCCCACGTGGACGGGCACGTCCTGGCGCTCGGCCTCATCCGTGATGCCCTTGAGCAGGTTCCAGCTGGCCGTGGGGGCGTAGGTGCCGGGCAGGTTGTACTGGGACAGGAAGTTGGAGTCCGTGGAGGCGGAGGCGCCAACGATCACGTCATACAGGGGGATGTCCTTCTGCAGGGCGCCGATGGAGCCGATGCGGATGACGCGCTTGACGTCAAAGAAATTCATCAGCTCGTAGGAGTAGATGCCGATGGAGGGAACGCCCATGCCGGAGCCCATGACGGACACCTTCGTGCCCTTGTAGGTGCCGGTGAAGCCCAGCATATTGCGGACCTCGTTGAACTGTTCCACGTTGTCCAGGTAGGTCTCCGCGATGAACTTCGCGCGGAGCGGATCGCCTGGCATGAGGACGGTCTCGGCGATCTCTTTGCCGTTGGGATTGATGTGCGGGGTTGCTTTCGTGCTCATAACCTGAGCCTACGACTCCCCCCACACATTCCTCAATGAGTGAGCTAGGCGGTGATGTGCCCGTGGAACTTCACTGAGAACGCCCGGCGGCACTCCCGGCACTCCCACGCGTTGTCCGTATCTGCACGTGGGAAGAGGCTTTCGCTCATGCAGTATGGGCAGTTGTTCACCGTGGCCCGGCGCCCGTTGGAGTGTCCGGCGCGGCCACCCATGACTGAATTCACACTCGGCAGGCTGTCATGATCCGGTTCGCTCATACCAGTTGCTCGTCCTCTGCTCGGGCCACCCAATCTCGGAATTGCTCCCCATCTTCGCGCTCCTGCTTGAAGTTCTCCACGATGCGCACCACGTAGTCCCCGAGGTCGCGGGAGAACACCTGGTTGCCGCGCACCTTGCGGCCGAACTTCGGCTCCAGGCCGATGGTCCCGCCCAGGTGCACCTGGAAACCTTCCACGCGCTCGCCCTCGTCCGTGGTGAGGATCTTGCCGGTTAAGCCAATATCCGCCACCTGGGTGCGCGCGCAGGAGTTGGGGCAGCCGTTGAGGCTGATTTTTAGGGGAACGTCCAGGTCCCCCAGGCGCTCTTCCAGCTCATCCACCAAGGCGATGGCCCGCTGCTTGGTGACCACGTGGGCGAGCTTGCAGAACTCCAGGCCGGTGCAGGAGATGATGTCCCGCCGGAAGCTGGAGGGGTTGGCGGACAGGCCGATTTCCTCCAGCTCGGCCGCCAGCGCATCGGCGTGCTCGCGGGTGAGATCCAAGAAGAGCAGCTCCTTATCTGCGGTGGTGCGCATCCGGGTCACACCGTACTTCTCCGCCAGGTCGGCCAGCTGCTGCAGCTGTACTCCGTCCGTGTGCCCCACCGTCGGCTTGACGCCCAGGTAGAACAGGCCATCGCGTTGCTCGTGGATGCCCACGTGATCGCGGTAGCCCGGGTACTCCGCCGGGGCGGGGCCATCGATCAACTTCCGGCCCAAGTAATCATCCTCCAGCACCTGGCGGAACTTCTCCACGCCCCAATCCGCCACGAGGAACTTCAGCCGGGCGCGGTTGCGCATGCGGCGGAACCCGTAGTCCCGGAAGATGCCCACCACGCCGGCCCACACGTCCGGCACGTCCTCCAGCGGCACCCACGCGCCCAGGCGCTGCGCCAGCATGGGGTTGGTAGACAGGCCGCCGCCCACCCACACGTCGAAGCCGGGCCCGTGCTCTGGGTGGTTGGCCCCGATGAACGCCACGTCTTGGATCTCGTGGGTCACGTCTTGGCGCGCGTTGCCGGAGATGGCGGACTTGAACTTGCGCGGAAGGTTGCCGAACTCAGGCTTCGGCAGGAGCTCCTCCGTGATGGTCTTGATCGCCGGAGATGCGTCAATGATCTCATCCTTGGCGACCCCACTGACGGGGGAACCCAGCACGACCCTGGGGACGTCGCCGCATCCAAAAAACGTATTCAGGCCCACCGATTCGAGCTTGTCCCAGATAGCCGGCACGTCCTCGATCCTGATCCAGTGCAGCTGCACGTTTTGCCGGTCGGTGAAGTCGGCGGTGTTGCGCGCGTACTGCTCGGAGATCTCGCCGATCGCGCGGATCTTGGCGGGGCTGGCGAGGCCGCCGTCCATGCGGATGCGCATCATGAAGTAGTTGTCCTGCAGCTCGGCGTTGGTCAGTGTGCCGGTCTGCTCGCCACCGAGGTTCTGCTTGCGCTGGGTGTACATGCCGACCCACTTGAACCGGGGCGCGAGGTCCTCGGCGGGGATGGAGTCGAAGCCCTGCTTGCTGTAGATTTCTCGGATTCTTGCGGCGACGTTGACGCCAGGGTCATCCTGCTTAATGCGTTCGTCGTCGTTGAGCGGTTCGCGGCCATCGACTGCCCACTGGCCTTGTGGCTTTCTGGCTCTCTTCATTATTCCTCCAGACTGATCTGTCTGCTCAATATAGACCGATCGGTTCATCGCACGCAAGCCTGGTGTTGAATTTTATAGACCACTCTGTCTAGAGTTTGGGACATACGCTAATCTAGAGCAACGTACCCTAAACAACGTAAAGGACATCTATGCCCGAGAATCGACCTCTCCGCATCGCCGTCATCGGTTCCGGCCCCGCCGGCATCTACGCGTCCGACGCACTAACCAAGTCTAACGTGGACGTTTCCGTAGACATCTTCGAGCGCATGCCGGCCCCCTTCGGCCTCATCCGCTACGGCGTGGCCCCCGACCACCCGCGCATCAAAGGCATCATTAAGTCCCTCCACAAGGTCATGGACAAGCCACAGATCCGCCTGTTCGGCAACGTCAATGTGGGCGAGGACATCACCCTCGATGACCTCAAGGGCTTCTACGACGCCGTGATTTACGCCACGGGAGCCACCGACGATCGGGATCTCAACATCCCCGGCGGCGAACACACCATCGGCGCCGGTGAGTTCGTGGGGTTCTACGATGCGAACCCGGACTTCGAACCTTCTTGGAACCTCGACGCCGAAAGTGTCGCCGTCATCGGCGTCGGCAACGTGGGCCTTGACATCGCCCGGGTGCTTGCGAAGACAGGCGACGAGCTCCTCACCACCGAAATCCCGGACAACGTCTACGACTCCCTGAAGACCAACCGCGCCAAGGAAGTCCACGTCTTCGGCCGCCGTGGCCCCGCCCAGGCCAAGTTCACCCCCTTAGAGCTCAAAGAGCTCAACCACTCGGACACCATCGAGGTCGTGGTGGATCCGGAGGACATCGACTACGACGAAGGCTCCGAGCAGGCACGCCGCGCTTCCAAGATCCAGGACATGGTCTGCACCCTGCTGGAGCAGTACGCCATCGCCGACCCCAAGGGCGCCCCGCACAAGCTATACCTGCACTTCTTCGAGTCCCCCGTGGAGGTCAAGACGGACGATGAGGGCAACGTCACCGCCTTCGTCACCGAGCGCACCGAGCTGACGGGCGACGGCTCCGTCCGCGGCACCGGCAAGCTCACCGAGTGGCCCGTGGGCGCGGTATACCGTGCCGTGGGCTACAAGTCCGACCAGCAGAACCACCTGCCGTGGGACGAGCGCCAGAACGTGCTGCCCAACGTCGGCGGCCGCGTGCTCACCGAAGGGCCCACCGCAGACGGCATCGCGGGCGTACCCGGCTCCGCCGACCCAGAAGCTGAAAAGCGCGAGCGGCTCCCCGGCGTGTACGCCACCGGCTGGATCCGACGCGGCCCGGTCGGTCTGATCGGCAATACCAAGGGCGATGCTAACGAGGCCGTCGCCAACCTACTAGAAGACGCCGCCAACGGGATCGGCTTCGACCCTGCCCAGCCGGACCTCGAGGCAGTGGACGCCTTCCTGGCGGACAAGGGCATCAAGGCCACCACCTGGGAAGGCTGGTACAACCTGGACAAGCACGAGCGCGAACTCGGCGAGGCCGAGGGCCGCGAGCGCAAGAAGGTCCGCGAGTGGAAAGAGATGGTTAACCGCTCCCATGGGATCTAGCCTCTATGTGACCGGCCGCGCGCTGCTGAACATGCCGGCCCAGCAGATTCACGACCTCTACAAGCTGCGGGTGGACGTCTTCGTCAACGAGCAGCAGGCACCGTACGCCGAGATCGACGATGTTGACCCACACCCGGGCACGCATCACCTGCTGGCGTACTCCAGCCCGCCGCTGACGCTCGTGGGCACCGCGCGCGTGTTTGGACCGGCGGAGGACCAGCATATCGGCCGGGTGTGCGTGCACAAAGACTTCCGCCGGCAGGGCATCGCGTCCAAGCTCATGGACGAGGCCTTAGAGGTCTGCCGGGCGCGCGCTGCCGCCCTCGACCCCACGACGCAGACCGCGCAGGTCACCCTGGAGGCGCAGACCTACATCCAGGACTTCTACGCCGATTACGGCTTCCAGGCCGAAGGCGAAGAGTTCGACCTAGACGGAGTCCCCCACGTTCGCATGCGGCTGGTGCTCTAGGCACCACGGCTCGCGGGCGTGGTCCTCGCACAGCAGTGTTTGCTTTCTGCAGTCCCCATCCCCGCAGTTATAGAACTCGTTTGTAGGACGGTCGCAGACTGCACACTGGCCGATGGTGGCGGCGTCGGACGAAAATTCCATGTGCATGCGCTTGTCAAACACGTACAGCGACCCCTCCCACAGGCCGGAGTCTCCGAACTTCTCGCCATAGCGGACGATGCCGCCATCGATCTGATAGACCTCCTCGAACCCGCGGTTCTTCATCAGCGAGCTCAAGACCTCGCAGCGGATGCCGCCGGTGCAGTAGGTCACGACAGGCTTGTCCTTGAGGTGGTCGTATTTGCCGGACTCCAGCTCCGCGATGAAGTCATGGGTAGTTTCCACATCCGGCACGATCGCGCCCTTGAACTTGCCGATCTGCGCCTCGAACGCGTTGCGGCCATCAAAGAAGACCACGTCATCGCGGGATTCGACTAGCTCGTTGACCTCCTCCGGCTTCAAGTGCACGCCGCCTCCAACGACACCGCCCTCATCCACCTTCAGCTCCCCCGGCGCGCCGAAGGACACGATCTCATCGCGGACCTTCACGGACAAACGGGGGAAGTCCTCTGCCCCACCCTCCGACCACTTGAACTCGATGCCCTTGAAGAACTCCTTCGTGCGGCGGACGTACTGCTTGCAGGACGCGAGGGAGCCGCCCACTGTGCCGTTGATGCCGTGCTCGGAGATGATGATGCGCCCCTTGAGCTCCAGCATCTCGCACAGGGTGCGCTGCCACAGCATCACCGCCTTCGGATCCGCGATGGGGGTGAAGAAGTAGTACAGCAGGATTCGGGATTCTCTTAAGTCAGTTGCGCTATGGCCCATGACTTGTGATTGTATCCGGCCGCCTAGTCGGAAACCGCACGCACCTGCACCGCCTGGGCGGAGCGGTTGGCGCGGTCCCTGGCCTCATCCGTGGTCTCCGCGGTGGCGATGGCCACGCCCATGCGGCGGCGCGCGTAGGAGCGGGGCTTGGCGAAGATGTACACGTTCGTCTCCTCCCCCGCCATGGCTTCGTCCAGGCCCGCGTACTCCACGTCTTGGTCAGAGTCCACGCCGTAGATCACTGCGGAGGCTCCTGGGGAGATGAGCGTGGTGTCGATCGGCAGGCCGAGGATCGCGCGGGCATGCAGGTCGAACTCGCTGAAGCGTTGGGTGCCGAGGGTCACCATGCCGGTGTCATGGGGGCGCGGGCTGACCTCGGAGAAGTACACGTCGTTTCCCTTGACGAACATCTCCACGCCGAACACACCCCGGCCGCCCATGGCCGTAACGATCCGCGCAGCCACGGAGCGGGCGTTATCCATCGCCTCTTCGGACATGTAGGCAGGCTGCCAAGACTCCACGTAGTCCCCGCGATCCTGGCGGTGGCCGATGGGCTCGCAGAACCACGTGGCATCCCGCCCGGTCTCTGGGTCTATGGAGCGCACCGTCAGCAGCGTCACCTCATAGTCGAAGGGGATGTACTGCTCCACCATGACGCGGTGCACGTTGTGCCGCGCGTGATCGGTGGCGTGCACCCAGGCCTCGCGCAGCTCATCCGCGCTGGCGACGTAGCTCTGCCCCTGCCCGGAGGTGCTCATCACGGGCTTGACCACGCAGGGGAAACCGATCTCCTCGGCTGCGGCGGCCATGTCCTCAAAGGTGGAGGCGAAGCGGAAGTTGCTGTTGGGCAGCCCCAGCTTGTCGTTCGCGAGGGTGCGGATGCCCTCCCGGTTCATGGTGAGCCGGTTGGCCAGCGCGGTGGGCACGATCGTCGCGAGCCCTTCATCCTCGATGGACTGGAAGATCTCCGCCGCGATGGATTCCATTTCCGGCACCACGAAGTCCGGCCGCACGTACTCAATGAGCTCGCGGACCTCTTGGCCATCATTCACATTCAGCACGTGCGCCTTGTTCGCCACGTTGTGCGCGGGCGCGCCGGCGTATCGGTCAGCCGCATGCACCTCCACGCCTAGCCGCTGCAGGGAAATCGCCAGCTCTCGGCCCAGCTCCCCGGAGCCGAGGAGCAGTACCTTGAGTGCCGATGGTGTCAGTGGCGTGCCGATTGCCTCGGGGGTATACATAACCTGACACTTTACCTGTTTTCATCACTATCCCCCTTACCCTTGCGTCCCCGGCCCTCTCCTAAGTCTTCATTGTGCCGCCGCACCACCCGGGCCTTGCGCACCGCCCGATGCTTGAAGGTTTCCCGCCCAAGCGGCCCGTTCGGCGTGGTGATGACCGTGTGCCCGTCCCCGTGGCTGGTCCACACTTCGGTGCCGTCCGAGTGCAGCTCCACGTCCCATACCCCGGCGGTTTTCTGCTTGTGGTGGAAGCGACACAGCAGGTGCATATTCGCCGAGGAGGTGGGTCCACCTTCCTCCGGATTGTCGTGGTCGTAGCGCTGGACGTGGTCTTTATCGCAGCGGTACGCCGGCTGGGTGCATCCGGGGGCGCGGCAGGTGCCATCGCGGCCTACCACGGCGGAGGTGATGTCCGCCCCTGCCGCGTACCCGTTGTTCTCCGCGTATCCCGGCGCGGCCAGGTGGGTGACCTTGGCCATCCACTCCTCGCTGGCCATCTCTGACAGCCAGGAGCCTTCCGCGAACAGCTCCTCCCCCTCGTGCGCCACGTTGCGGTACAGGTTCAACACCACCTCGGCGCTCGCCTGCCCGCGCACCACCTTCATCAGCGCCTCGCCGAGGGTGCATTTCTCTTTCGCGGCCACATTGTTGAGGATTTTTTCTAGCTCGACGCCATCAAGCATCGGCAGCATCACCCTGAATGTGATGTGGTCGTCTGCCCTCCTATCGATGTCCAGGACTGGTTTCTCGCTCGGGTCCAGCGCTGGGGTTCCTCGCGGCTGTTCGCCCTCATCGAGCGGCTCGGCCGCCGCGTCCAGTTTCCGCACCAGTTTCTTGAGTTTGTAGTGGACGGTGTACCGCGCCGGGATAGCCTGGTTCTCCCGCGTGGGTTTGAGCGCCTCCGCTGCGGCGGCATCCACCTCCTCCACGTGCTCATCCGATACCGCCGCGAGGTCATCGTGGATCTTGCGCACCAGTTGCCAGCTGAAGGCCCCTATCCACAGTTGTTCCGCCACGCGTGGGAAGCGCTGCAGGAACAGCCCTACTTCGCAGTAGACGGTGGCCTGGTGCGCGGTGATGCCCATGCGCACGGCGAAGCGCGTGGCGGTATCCGGCAGGTAATCATCAGGGTCAGGCGTGCACATCTGCGCTATCACGAGTTGCTGCTTATTCAGCGTGACTGTCGCCACACTTACCGGGTCTGTTGGATCACTTATTCTATAGCTTGGAGTGGCCATTTCTTCCCTCCCGAATACGGCGCACTGTCATCACAACACTTGTCTTTGCGAGTGGCCGCTCCCCCACTGGGCTTGCGACTGATCACCTAGGCTAAGCCCGCTTTCTATCCTCACCTAGGTCCACCCATGGGGCCGACACAGCCCCACCCCAACTCTGTAAAATAAGACCATACACACCCCTTGAGACACCCGTCAAGAGTATTTCAAAACTTTTTTCTAACCACTCCACTCCAGTACCCGCTTAGCCAGCGCTACCTTGGGTGCACGGACACCACGGATGGCGGGATAATACTGGTCATGACACAGTTCTCCTGCTCCCGTCGCACCTTCTTCGTCGCCACCGCCACCACCGCCGCCGGCGCGCTCCTCGCCGCGTGTGCCAGCGAGGATGCCGTCACCGCCGCGTCCACCACGGACATCCCGGTTGGCGAGGCCACCATCATCGATGGTTGGGTTGTCTCCCACCCCGCCGAGAACGAATTCCGCGCCTTTTCCACCACCTGCCCCCACGCCGGCGGCATCATCGATCACTTCGAGGACGTGGATGGCACCACCGCCGCCGTGTGCCCCAAGCACATGAGCAAGTTCGATATCAACACCGGCGATGTCCTCGAAGGCCCCTCCCGCGAGCCCATGACGCCTGCGAAGAACGTGGAGGTCAGCGGTCAGGAAATCTCGATCTCCTGACTCGCGTGGCTCACCGCCCCCGCGAAGCTCCCGTCGTGGCAGGTCCATAGGACGCCCGCGGGGCCGTCGCACCCAATAAGACGGTGGAACTCCCCGGCCGCGAAACCGTGCATGACCTCGCCCAACCGCCCGTAGCCGGCGGCATCCAACCCCACGGTCGGCTCGTCCAGCAGCAGCAGCTCGGGCGCGCGCACCAACGCCGCGGCCACGAGCACCAGCCGCCGCTGCGAACTCGGCACGTCCAGCGGGTGCATCCCCGCAACATCCGCCACGCCCGCAAACTCCAGCGCCGCCTCCGCGCGCTCGCGATCGGCTCCCAGCGCTACCTCCTGCAGCACCGTCTTCTGCGTCATCACAGAATCCATCGCGGTCGGCGCCCACCCGAGCCGCTCCGGCACCCGCAGCTTCCCCTCGTGCTCCACCAACCCCAACGCGGCGAGGAACAGCGTCGTTTTCCCGCTGCCGTTGGGTCCGGCCAGGTGGGTCACCTCGCCGTAGTTGCTGGTGAGGTTTATGGGGCCGACGCCACCACGCCCCCGCCGCACCACCACATCTTGTGCGATGAGCGCAGGCCCGGCTGACGCGGCTAAAGGCCGCTCTGGGATGTGGGGCATGGGGGCATCCGCGGCGGCGTCGGCCAGAGGGGACCAGACACGATCAAACACCGTAACCTCACCAGGAAACCGATCCAGCGCGGCGCGGAGGGTGGACATGGCCTGCGCGTCCAGGCCATCGACGGGGCAGTCCAGCACCAACGCGTCCGGGCCCGCCAGCAGCGCGGCGGCGATGGCCACGCGGCGCGTCTGCCCCGTCGAGAGCGTGGAGGGGTCCTGATCGGCGGGCAGCTCCCAGAGATCGAGGGCCTCGGTGATGGCGCGGCGCATCTGGTCGGCGGACACGCCGCGCTGCTCCATGGGCACGGCGAGCTCTTCGGCGACGGTGGAGCGGAGCAGGGAGATGTGCGCAGCGGCGTTGTTGCCGACCCAGGCGGCGCCCGTCTCCTCCGCCAGCGCCCACGCGCGCTCCGATAGCCCGGAGCCGGATGGGCCCCAGATGAACTGTGTAACCGGCATGGAGCCCTATCCTAGTGCGCCGATGGCCCACACGGTCCCGGCGGTGGTGGCGAGCAGCGCGGCGATACGGATGGCGTGATCGGCCCGCGTGTCCGACACGGGGTTGAGGACGGTGCGCGGGCCGGGGATGCCGATGCCGGTGCGCTGGAGGGGGCGGGAGCGCTGTGCGGCGTCATCGACGAGCCCCACCACCAGCGGCAACACCAGCGCGCAGTTGGCCTTGAAGCCGCGCACCGGCAGCCCCCGAGTGCGGCGGATCTGACGGATGGTGGCCAGGCGCTCGGTGGCCATGGGGTACAGCCGGGCGGTGGAGCCGACGATGTAGACCAGCTTGGCGGGCGCGCGGGTCTGGAGGGTGCGCATGAGCTCATCCAGGCTGACGAAGCTGCCGAAGACCAGCGCGATGCTGGTGGCGGCGAGGAAGCGCAGCGCGAGGGTGAAGGCCACGGGGATGCCCTCGAAGGGGGCGTACATGAGCATGAACCCCACCGCCGGCGGGGTGGAGATCACCGCGGCGGTGACGAGGGCGCGCCGGGCACGCCGGCCGGTGAGGCTGATCCCGACCGCGAGGATCCAGGCCGCGGCGGAGACGTAGAGGTTGTCCGCCACGAGGACGAACACCATGCCGCAGGCGGCCAGGGTCAGCGGAGTCAGCGGGTTCAGCGAGCTCATGCGAAGGTGCGCAGCGTCCTTTGGGGCATAGCGCGGATGACGAGGTAGATGACGGTGAAGACGATGAGCTTATCCAGCGGGTCTGAGGTCCAGGACTGGAGGAACACGGCGGTCATGGGCTCGAAGCCCAGCGAGCGGTAGAAGCTCACCAGCAGGCCCGTGCCGGTGCCGGCGGTACCGCCGAAGATGAAGGAGGCCACCGGCGCGGAGAGCAGGGCCGTGAAGAAGCCGACCACCACCGAAGAAAGCGCGATGCGCCAGTACGGCCCGATCCACCACGTGCGCAGCAGGCCCGCGCACACGCCCACGAAGGCGTAAGCGGCGGCGAAGGGGATGATGGTGGGGTTAAAGGTGGACCACACCAGCGCGGAGACCACGCCGGTCACCAACCCCGCCCAGGGGCCGGCCAGGGCGCCGACCAGCACGGTACCCAGGGAATCCAGGTACAGCGGCAGGGGCAGCCCCATGGTGCCCACGACCTGGCCCAGGATGACATTCAGCGCCAGTGCCACGGGCATGAGGGTGAGGGTGCGCACGGGCAGGCGCGGAATCACGGCGATGAGCGCCAGGATGGCGGGCACGGTGAACCCGATGAGGGCGATGGTGGAGCTGCGGGAATCCGCCAGGGAGTCCCAGGAGGAATCGGTGGGCTGCCAGATGACGAGGGTGAGCCAGGTGGCCACGATCATGACGCTGGACAGGCTGAGGAGAGCGTAGGAGATTTTGGACACAGGAAAACCTTTGCGTGGTGTGGGGGCTGCCTATGTCACCTCGGCATGCACGGGAGTTACTCAGTGGTTAATCGTGGCGAAAACGGGTGGATTGGTCAAATTACCCCCGAACCACTTGACAGACCAAGCTGTCTATTCTTGAATAGAAACAACCCTGACAGCTACATGACAAGGATCACTATGACTGCCAACCCTACCATCGCCGCCACCGTGGCGGGCGTGCCGCGCATCGGCCCGGACCGCGAGCTGAAGAAAGCCCTGGAAACCTACTGGAAAGATAGCTCCACCGGCCGCGCCCTGGCCAACACCGCCACCCGCCTCGTCAACGACTACACGGACGTAGCGCTGGCCGCCGGGCTGGATTCCGCCGCCTTCTCCGGCCGCAGCTTCTATGACGCCACACTGGACACCACCGCACTGCTTGGTCTACTCCCAGAACGCGTGGCTGACGTGGCCGATCACGATAATGATGGCCTCCCCCGCTACATCGACCGCTACTTCGCCACCGCCCGCGGCACCTCCGAGCTCCCGGCCTCCGCGATGACCAAGTGGTTTGACACCAACTACCACTACATCGTCCCGGAACTCTCCGCCGCATCCCGCGTGGAACTCGATGATTCCGCCTTCCTGGAGGACATCCGCGACCAGGTCACCCGCACCGGCACGAAGGTCCGCCCCGTGCTCGTCGGCCCGCTGACCTACCTGTCCCTCGCCCGCACCACCGATGGCTCCGATGCCCTGGACCACCTCGAGGACGTGTTCGAGGCCTACACCCGCCTGCTGCGCCGCATCGCTGACCGTGGCGTGGAGTGGGTGCAGATCGATGAGCCCGTGCTCGTCACCGAGGTCGCCCAGGACGCCCTGGACCGCACCCGCGCCGGCTACGAGAAGCTCGCCGCCGCCACGGACCTCAAGATCCTCATCCAGACCTACTTCGGCGATGGCGACCAGGCCATCAAGCTCCTCAGCGGCACCGGTGTGGCCGCCTTCGGCGTGGACCTCGTCTACGGCGGCACGGAGCTGCCCAGCTGGACCGGCGAAGAAGAGCTGCTGGCGGGCGTGGTCGATGGCCGCAACGTCTGGCGCACCGACCTGGACGCAGCCCTGGAGACCCTGAAGGCTCTCGCCGCACGCGGCCCCGTCGGCGTCTCCACCAGCTGCTCCCTGCTGCACGTTCCCTACTCCCTGACCCCGGAGACCAACCTCAACGAGGAGGTCAAGACCTGGCTCGCCTTCGGCGCGGAAAAGATCCAGGAAGTAGCCACCCTCTCCCGCGCCCTCGCCGGCCAGGCGACTGCCGAGGATGAGAAGCTGCTGGAGGACACCCGGGCGGCGATCCAGTCCCGCAAGGACTCTGACCTGACCCACAACGCGTCTGTTCGTGAGCGCCAGGAGAACGTGGCGCCGTCGCACCGAAACCGCGATTCCATCGCGGAACGCCGCGAGGCCCAAGCCGCCGAACTCAACCTGCCACCGCTTCCCACCACCACGATCGGCTCCTTCCCGCAGACCACGGAGATCCGCCAGGCGCGCGCGAAGTTCCGCAAGGGCGAGATCGATGCCACGGCCTACGAGAAGGCGATGCGTGATGAGGTCGCCGATGTCATCCGCCGCCAGGAGGAACTCGGCCTGGACGTGCTGGTCCACGGCGAGCCGGAGCGCAATGACATGGTGCAGTACTTCTCCGAGCAGCTGGATGGCTACCTCTCCACCGAGCACGCCTGGGTGCAGTCCTACGGCTCCCGTTGCGTGCGCCCGCCGATCATCTTTGGTGACGTCTCCCGCCCCGCCGCAATGACCGTGGAGTGGTACAAGGCCGCCGCGGAGCTCACCGACAAGCCTGTGAAGGGCATGCTGACCGGTCCTGTGACGATGCTCGCGTGGTCCTTCGTCCGCGATGATCAACCTTTGGGGGCGACGGCCGATCAGGTCGCCCTCGCCCTGCGCGATGAGATCGATGATCTCGTGGATGCTGGCGCCCGCGTAGTGCAGGTGGACGAACCAGCGATTCGTGAGCTTCTGCCACTGCGCAAGGAGGACCAGCCCGCGTATCTGGAGTGGGCCGTGGGCAGCTTCCGCCTGGCGACCTCCGGCGCGCCGAAGGAGGTTCAGATCCACACCCACATGTGCTACTCCGAGTTCAACGAGCTCAGCGATACCGTGAGCAACCGGAACGCGGACGTCACCAGCATCGAGGCCGCCCGCAACGGCATGCAGGTGCTGGCGGCGCTGAAGGACGAGGGCTACGAGCTGGGTGT
>DXFZ01000056.1 GCA_019114175.1 Candidatus Corynebacterium gallistercoris | reverse complement strand
TTCCGCAATGCCCACGTCAAAGGTACGGCTCGGGTAGTGTTCCGCGAACTCCGCCAGCCCGGTGGGGCCGGCCATCGCCGCAGTGATCGCCACGATGTCATCCCGGTGCGCAGCCAGCTCGATCAAATGCTGGGAAAACACCTTGGTCCAGCTGACATCCGCGGCGTTCTTCTTCGCCATCGGCTTGCCGGTGATGGGATCAATCACACCGGTGGCGTGCATCTGATCGGCTTCATCGTTTTCCGCCGGGTCAAAGCCCTTGCCCTTGCGTGTGACGGTGTGGACAATCACCGGCCCGCCGTAGTCCTTCGCATACCGCAGCGCGTTTTCCACCTGCTGCAGATCATGGCCATCGACGGGGCCGATGTACTTCAAGCCCAGCTGCGGAAACATCTCATGGGGAATGACGGTGTGCTTCACGCCCTCCTTCAGGCCGTGGATGACCTGGAAGGCGCGGTCGCCGACCCACCCCATGCGGCCCAGCGCGGACTTGCCGGAATCCATGACCTTGTCGTACATCGGCTGCAGACGAAGAGCCGCCAGGTTTTCCGCCAGCCCGCCGATCGTTGGAGAGTAGGACCGCCCGTTGTCATTGACCACGATGACCACGCTGCGCTTCTTCGCTGCCGCGATGTTGTTCAGCGCCTCCCAGCACATCCCGCCGGTCAGGGCGCCGTCGCCGACGAGGGCGACAACGTGCCTGTGCATCTGCCCGCTCAGTTCGAAGGCCTTGGCAAGGCCATCTGCGTAGGACAGCGCCGCGGAGGCGTGGCTGGATTCTGTCCAGTCATGGGGTGATTCCGCGCGGTCGGGGTAGCCGGACAGGCCGTCTTTTTGCCGGAGGCCATCGAATAGGTCGCGACGTCCGGTCAGTATTTTGTGGACATACGCTTGATGGCCGGTATCGAAGATCAGCGGGTCGGTGGGGGAATCGAAGACGCGGTGCATGGCCATCGTCAGTTCCACAACTCCGAGGTTTGGCCCGAGATGCCCACCGGTGGCTGAGACCTTGTTGATGAGGAATTGGCGGATTTCCCCAGCCAACTGCTCCAGCTGGGATTCATCCAACCCCTTGAGATCCGTTGGGGAGGAAATTGTCTCCAAGATGCTCATACGGTGTGACTCATCTCCGTCCTTGTCTTGCCCCGCCCAGGGGTCACCCGGGACGACAGTTTTAGGGGCAATGGCTTCACTGCATATTGTTTCAATCCTAGCTGTTGACCTAGCTGGGAGTTAATTAGCTCATGGCCTTCGTCAGGTGGGCGATGAGCTCCACGTGGTGGGTGAGCCCGTAGGTATCCCACACGGACAGCTTCTCTAGGTGGTAGCCGTGGTCAACCCAGCCCTTAATATCTCTGGCCGCCGTAGCCGGATCGCAACCCACATGGATCACATGGTGGGGCTCGTGCAGCGCGATCGCATCCACTACCCCACGGCCCATGCCGGTGCGGGGAGGGTCAACAACCACCGCATGCAGCAGGCCGTCTTGGACAAGCTGGCCCATGGTGGTGGCGACATCCCCTGCGACAAAGCGTACGGAATCCACGCCCGCCGCCTTGAGGGCTTGCTGACCCGCCTCGGTGGAGGCTGAGGCTACATCGACCGAGTCAACGGTGGCGGCATGACGGTGCAGAGCCGCGGCGAACACGCCGGCGCCACCATACAAGTCCCAGATCACCGCGTTGTCACCCGCGGCGGCGGGAAGGGTGTTAGCAATCCACCCTGCGAATTGCGTGGGGGCATTGACGTGCCCCTGCCAGAAGGATTCCACGGGCAGCTCCCACGTGACCGTGTGCCCCTGGGGCTGGCCAGGGAGCTGAAGCTGACGGGTCACCGTCTGCGCACAGCCCGGAAGGTTACGGGTCTTGCCCGGCCTGCCACGATGATGCGTGACTTCCACACAGCCGAGCTGGCCATCATCACCAAGAGCGAGGGCCAGTTCCGCACCCGGAGTCACCTGAGAGGCCAGCTGCGGGAGCGCCTGCGATAGTTTCTCCGCTAGATCCGGGTGCCATTGTGCGCACGTGTGGTGCGACGCGGGGATGATGGCGTGGGAATTCTTGGCCCGCAGCCCAATTACTCCGCCCTTATCAACGCCGAGGCGCACCCGCGCCCGCCAGCCAGTGAAAGGTGCCACGGTGTGCACCTCAACCAGATGAGGGTCAACGGCGAGTTTCGCGATCCGGCTCAGTTGGTCAATGACCACATCCCGTTTGAACTGGGCCGAGCCTTGAGGGTCCACAAAATCCAGGTCACAACAGCCAGCTCCTGCTGCTGCGGCTGAACATTGGGGATCCACGCGTCCAGGATGTGGCTGCCCGATACGCCCAGCCACGCCGGTGCGGAAGCGGGAGGCCTTCTTAGAGGTTCCCGGCGGGTCGAGGTGGATGTGTACCCCTTGCTCCCCTGGCAGGGCGCCACGCACGAAGACGACGTGCCCGTCATGCCGGGCTATGACCGATCCACCGTGGGCGGGTCCGGCCATGTCCGCGACGATGGAGTCAGGCTGGTCGCCTGTCAGGCCCGGATTCTCGCTACTCATTCCCGCCCTGCTGCTGTTGTTGTTGCGCCTGGTTAGCTCGCTGCTGCATCTGGCGTTGCAGTTCCTCAGCCATCGCCTGCGGAATCTGCACGGGCAGAGGCGAACCTGCAGGAATGGGGTCTTTACCGCGGTGGACGAACGTGCGGGCAATCATGTCACGCCCCAGTGAGGTCATGGCTTCGCGCCGATCAGCCGGACCCGCGAAGGTCATGCGGAGCATCCACCGTGGCCCTGTGACTCCGATGACGCGCATGGCGCCGTCGCCCGCAACAGCAGAAATTTCCTGACCCCACGGCCCCTGCTCAACCTCAACGGACAGTCCGTCCTTCTCCATGCCCTCTACAACCTCGGGAACGGATTCCGCCCACAGGTCATCGTTCCTCGGCGCAGCGAAGGCAACCGGGGTGACGCGCCCGTGGGGCGTCACGATGTGCACCATTTGCGGACCATTGGGCCCCATTTCCACCTGCACTTCACACTCATGCGGAACCGGAACCATGATGGAGCCGAGGTCCAAGCCACCCTTGGCGAAGTCCGAGAAGTCGAACTCACGGTAGTCCACGGAGTCGCCGTCAAAGGGGCCGAATTCGCCTGCCACCGGATCATAGGCAGGCGCTGCCGCCTGCGCCTGAGTTGGCTCCTCGACGTTGGCCTCTACTGGGGCATCAGCGCGGGTCTCCGGTGCTGGATCAGAGTTCTTCTTTCTGCCGAACATTGTGCGTTCTCCTTAGGATCTTGTGTGTCGATGACTAGTTGTTTCTATGACTTGCCAACAGGGTGGGTTGGTGTTGTCACGCGCCCGTGGAGCCGTAACCACCCGCACCACGAACCGTGGCTCCCAGGTCCTCCACGGACTCCGCTTCTTCCACCTCGCAGAGGGATACCTCCTGCACGACCAATTGCGCGATGCGATCCCCGCGGGAGATCTTCACTGGTGTGTGCGGGTCAAGGTTGATCAGGCACACCTTGACCTCACCGCGGTAGTCCGCGTCGATGGTGCCCGGCGTATTCACGATGGAAATGCCGTGCTTGAGCGCCAACCCGGAACGGGGATGGATCAGCCCAACGGTCCCCGGCTGAAGACCAAGCGCGATGCCGGTCCCCACCAGAGAGCGCTGCCCGGGCGCAAGCTCCAGATCTTCGCTGCTGTAAAGGTCAATGCCGGCATCCGTGGGGTGTGCCCTGCGGGGCAAGGGCAACTCGCGGTCAAGCCGCACGATTTTCAAAGGGGAAAATCCGTTTGCGTTCATAGTTCCCCACTGTACAAGCAGGGCAGTTAGTTACCCCTTGTTCCCTATAGATAAACTGGTGAACGATTCAAGCGATAGGTACTTACGCAGTAGGTACGAGGCGATACAGCTTTAAAGGAGAGCCAGTGGCAGCTGAGGATCACGCGAGGCGCGGCGGACAGGTTGTGTACTCAGAGCGTCAACGTGTGCCGCTTTCCTGGTGGTTCGGCGCAGCCGTTCCAGTCGCACTGATCTCATGGCAGGCGCAGATGCACCGGCCGATGTGGGTTATGGTCGTAGCTTTGATGATCACCTCCGCGCTGGCTATCTGGGCGATGGTGCACCTATCCAGCACAACCGTTGAGGTTCGGGAAGACGAAGCGGGTGACAAGTGGCTGCACGTGGGCCCCGCTTCGCTGCCTGCCACCGTGGTCAGCCGCAGCTTGGTCATTCCCCCTACCGCTAAGCAGGCCGCCATGGGCCGCCAGCTTGATCCAGCGGCGTATGTGGTGCATAAGACGTGGATTCCCACCATGGCCATGCTGGTTCTTGATGACCCGGATGATCCCACCCCCTACTGGTTGATCTCAACCAAGGAGCCCCAGGAGCTGGTGGAAGCTCTGGGGCGCCCCATCTACTAGGCACCTAATGCGCCTAGGCGCAGTCCACACAGACGTACTCATCCCCATTGGCTTCGGCGATGCGGCTGCGGTGCTGCACGAGGAAGCACACGCTGCACGTGAACTCATCACTCTGACGTGGGATAACGGTGCCGGAGAGTTCTTCTCCGGATAGATCCGCCATCGGCACGTCAAAAGGCTCGACAATTTCTCCATCGTCAGTGTCATCCACTGCGGGCTCTGCTTTTTCAGCAGCTTTCAGTCCCTCCAGTGAATCTGTTTCAATCTCGTCTTCGGCGCGGCGCCGAGGTGCGTCATAATCCGTGGCCACTGCGTGTCCTCCTTCAAGGGTGACCTACATGCCCCTTGGTGTTATCAACCTATTGTTGCCAACCGTGGTTGGTGCCACTGCTGCAGTACCAGTGGCGGGGCGTTTTTAGCGTCGTTCGCGGATAGTAAATCACACCATGGCCCGTTGTCATCTTTCGCCACAAGCTAGGCCTGAATCTGGGTTCAGCACTCCCCCCGCGTCCCCCCTTCCACTGCCCCGGTCAATGCGTCAAAAATCTCTCCCCTCGCCGCGATGACCAGCGCGTTGTCCGCACTGCGCGCGTCAAGATCCGGCACCCGCACGCGTGCCCCCGCGCGCTTAGCAATGAGCGCTCCTGCAGCAAAGTCCCACGCGTTGAGCCCGGCTTCGTAGTATCCATCCACCCTGCCTGCCGCGAGGGCACACAGATCAAGCGCGGCACTGCCCATGCGGCGAATGTCCCGAACCTTGGGCAGCAACTCGCTAAGCACGCCGGCTTGAACTTGGCGCCGGTCTGCTTGGTAGGAAAATCCGGTGGCGATCAACGCCTGAGCTAGCTCTTTCCCTTCCGCACCCAGGGTGAGCTCCCGCTTCATCACCGTGTGTTCCGCAGCCGTAGCAGCGGCGGGAACGTGCAACAACCGCGCTGCCCCAGACGTGCGGGCCACATAGGCTTCCCGCGCCGCCACATCGAGCACCACTCCGGCGACAACTTTCCCCTGAACGGCCGCTGCGATACTCACCGCGTATGCCGGCACTCCGTACATGAAGTTCACCGTGCCATCGATGGGGTCAACGATCCACTGCAACTCGCCCCCAGAGGCCCCGTTCGCCCGTGTTCCGCTTTCTTCCCCCACCACGCTTGCGTCGGGGGTCGCCTCCATGAGGATCGCAGAGATCAGGTCCTCGCTCTCCTGGTCCACCAGGGTCACCGGATCCACGGCGCTACTTTTCGTGGCTACGGCCTCCACCACGCCACTCCTCCCGGCGAGCTCGCGCCTTCTGGTGGCGATGTGGTTGCCCGCCCGGATCGCTGCGGTCAGGGCAATCTTTTCTAGTTTTTCTTCTTGGGCGACGGCACCAGCCTCCGCCACTCCACCACATTCATGCATATCCCCAGTGTGTCATGTCCCCGGCGTGGTGACACGCAACCGAAACTACTTTGTTGGGTAACATTGCACGTATGACTGACCTTGAGCACAGCCTGAGCGATAACCCTCAACTCGGCTTCGGCGTTGACATCGGTGGTTCCGGCGTCAAGGGGGCCGTGGTAGACCTCGCCACCGGTGACCTTGTGACCGAGCGTTTCAAAATCCTCACACCAAAGCCTTCCACCCCAGACGCAGTGGCGGAAGTGGTGGCGCAGCTCATGGAAATGGCCGGCTGGAATGGGCCGGTGGGCATCACCGTGCCTGCCGTGGTGAAGAACCAACACGCTCGTTCCGCGGCGAATATCGATAAGGCGTGGATTGACACTGACCTCCAGGAACTCTTTGCCCGCCACCTGGGTGAGCGGGAGATCGCTGTGCTCAACGATGCGGACGCCGCAGGACTTGCGGAGGTGGAGCTGGGTGATGAGCTCGCTCGGAAGGGCACCGTGCTCATGCTGACCTTTGGTACCGGCATCGGGTCCGCCATGCTTCACGATGGCCAACTGTTTCCGAATTCAGAGTTGGGCCACTTGCCCTTCAATGACAAGGGCGACGCGGAGTGGCACGCCAGCTCCGCAGCCAAGGATCGCGAGGAGCTGTCCTACAAGAAGTGGGCCAAGCGTGTTGACGAGGTGCTGCATCTGTACTCCCGTCTTTTCAGCCCACAGACGTTTATCGTTGGCGGTGGCATTTCCCGCAAGGCGGACAAGTGGGTTCCACTTCTCACTGTTGAGCAGGACGTCATCCCCGCCAAGCTGCGCAACCAAGCCGGAATTATCGGGGCCGCGATGGCGGTACGGGACGGCATTAAGCCCTAGAGGCTGCACTTTTAAGTTATAATGGGCGGTCGATTCCCGCACAGGCGGTGACCGTGACCATGCCATACACATTCAACGGGCATGTGACGTGCAGATACAGGGGCTTTACGGCCCCGTCGTGCTGACAGCGCGAACACACTAATTGCATAAGCTTTTCCGGCTTGTGCAGGCAGTCGAGACAACCAGCGAAAGGGCTTCTGTGGCAGCGAAAGATTCGACCACTGACGGCGACAATCCGACCGGCACCACCGTGCGGAAGGTCGCCAAGAAGACCGCAGCCAAAAAGACTACGGCACGCAAGGTAGCGAAGAAGACCGCTACCAAGAAAACTGAGGCCGCGGCTTCCGTGGCCCCTGCAACCTCCCCGGCACAGTCGGACAAGTCCGCAGCGGCCACGGCCGAGGAGTCCACCCCTGTGCGCAAGACGGTTGCCAAGAAGGCCACCGCGAAAAAGACTGCCGCCAAGAAAGCCACGGCGAAAAAGACCACAGCCAAGAAGGCGGCTGCGAAGAAGACCACTGCCAAGAAAACTGCTGCAAAAAAGACCACGGCGAAGAAGGCTGCCGCACAGAAGGCCGCGGCAACCAACGCCGAGGTTGTGGAGAAGCTCTCCGCGAAGGCCACCGAGGCGCTTGCAGCCACCAGCATCGATGAGGCCGTAGCGCCCATTGACGATGAGGCGGCTGATACGCGGGGTGGCGTCGCAATCAAGGATAATATCCCCGCGGACGTGGATGCTGCCGAGGGGCTGGATGAGGACCTCGACGATGACTTGGGCGACGATCTAGCCGACGAGCTCGAAGACGACCTCGACGAAGACCTGGATGATGACGACGACCTCG
>DXFZ01000055.1 GCA_019114175.1 Candidatus Corynebacterium gallistercoris | reverse complement strand
ACGCGGATGTAGCGCAGTTGGTAGCGCATCACCTTGCCAAGGTGAGGGTCGCGAGTTCGAGTCTCGTCATCCGCTCCATGGTCTATGTACAGTAGATCAATGCAGTGAAAGCATGAAAATGCTTGCTGGTGGAATGGCTGAGTGGCTTAGGCAACGGTCTGCAAAACCGTCTACACGGGTTCGATTCCCGTTTCCACCTCACGCGGATGTAGCGCAGTTGGTAGCGCATCACCTTGCCAAGGTGAGGGTCGCGAGTTCGAGTCTCGTCATCCGCTCCACCCAAGCCCCGAGGTTGTCTTCTGAAGAAGCCTCGGGGCTTTGTTGCGCGTGGCATACCGGGTAATTGCAGATGAGGTAGTTAGTATCTATGGAATCATGACAGCCACGGAACAAAGCACAAAGAACCCCGGCGCAGCCTTCACGATGGCGCCGATGCTGAGCCCGCGCGCAGCCTCCACCGTCATCGCTATGGTGATGTGGCCACTAGCGCTCATGACGTTTGTCCACAAGGTTTTCCTCGTCCCGCAGAATCACCACGTCACGGATGACTTCACCACGGTGATCACCGCCCTGCAGCGTTTCCGGGCGGGAGTGGCGGTATATAGCGAAAACTACGCCACCGTGGATCCCCACTACCTCTACTCCCCCGGCGGCACCCTGTTGTTGAGCCCCCTGGCATGGTTGCCGGACGCGGATGTGAGCCGCGCCGTGTATATCTTCGCCAACGGAGTGGCGACTGTGATCGCCGTGGCCATTGTCACGCGCTTCTTCGGTTTCAGGCTGCTCGGTGGCGTGTTCCCCGCTGCTATGTTCTTCCTCTTTTCCACCGAGGCCGTGGAGAACAACCTCCTATTCTCCAACATCAACGGAATCTTGCTCCTCGCCGAAGTCGTCTTTCTATGGGCCCTTTTGTGCCGGCGGGACCTGGTGGCGGGAATCGTCCTTGGGTTGGCGATCACGATTAAGCCGCAGTTCGCCCCCCTCCTTTTACTCCCCCTCATGCGTCGGCAGTGGCTCACAATGGCCAGCAGCGTGGCAGTACCCATCGTGTTCAACGTCTTGGGTTGGTTGCTCATGGTCCGGCCTGGCGATTACTTTGACAAGCTTGTTCCCTACCTGGGGCAGGTTCGGGATTACGCTAACTCCTCGATCGCGGGCGTGGGGGTCCACTTCGGCTTCCCTGACTGGTCTATTGCGCTGTGGCGCGCTGTGGCCGCCACGTGCGTCATCATTGCCGTGGCAGGGCTCGCACGCTTCCGCGACCGGGATGAGTTGATGTGGGCAACCACCACCTCAGGCATCCTGCTTACTGGCGTGTTCCTCATTAGCTCTCTGGGCCAGATGTATTACTCCATGCTGCTGCTGCCCATGCTGTTTACGGTGACCCGGGCGCGGTCCATCATGCACAACCCGGTCGCATGGCTGGGCGTGTACCTGTGCCTCAGCTTGGACGTGTGGTTCTCCGACCGCTGGGTGGGTTACGGGCGCATCATGGAATACGCTCGGGGCACGGCGGGTTGGTTCCTGATAATCCTCGCCGCAGCCACCACGGTTGTAGTGTGGATGGTCAATGAACACCGAGCCGGCCGGCCGATCCTGGGTGATCTACGAACCAACGGGATCCTCGGCGGGCGCAAACACTAGTGAGGATGAGGCCGGATGCCACAACCAAGCAACAATGAGCCAACGGGCATGAACGGGGTCAACCTCGAGGGGGCAGTGGATTTCCGTTCCCTCAGCGACGAGCAGTGGCGCACACGCCTCACTGCAGAAGAGTTCGCCGTACTCCGCCAGGCAGGCACCGAGGCCCCCTTCACCGGTGAGTACACGAATACCACCACACCTGGCGTCTATGAATGCCGCGCCTGTGGCGCCGAGTTATTCCGCTCACAGGAGAAATTCACCTCCCACTGCGGGTGGCCTAGCTTCTTTGATCCCGCCGATTCCTCAGCTGTGGTGACGCGGGAGGATAATTCCTTAGGCATGAAGCGTGTGGAGGTGCTGTGCGCCCAATGCAACAGTCACCTCGGCCACGTCTTTGAAGGTGAGGGCTATGATACCCCCACCGATCTGCGTTACTGCATCAACAGCATCGCCTTGCGCCTGGTCTAAGCCAGTTACGCCAGGGATTGGATGAAGGTCGCGAGATCCGCAGACTCGCCGTTAATGCGGCGGCCGGTGAAGAACGGGATTTCTTCCCGAACGTGGTGGCGGGCCTCGGTGTAACGCATCTTGTGCATCAGCTCCACGATGCGCTCCAAGGTGGGTGCCTCGAAGGACAGCAGCCACTCGTAGTCGCCCAACGCGAAGGCGGAGATGGTGTTGGCACGGACCTCGTCGAAGCCGATGGCCGCCTGGCCGTGCTCACGCAGCAGACGGGCTCGCTCTGCGGGCTCCATCGTGTACCAGTCATAGCTGCGCACGAAGGGGTACACGCAGATCCACTCCGCCGGATCCTCCCCCATGATGAATGATGGCAGGTGGGCCTTGTTGAATTCGCTGGGACGGTGCAGGCCAGTGTTGGACCAGAAGGGCTCACAAGCCTGACCAAGCTTGGTCTCCTTCAGGAAGCGACGGTAGGCAACCTGCAGGTCCTGCATCTTTTCGGCGTGCCACCAGATCATCACATCAGCCTCGGCGCGGAGTGCGGAGAGGTCATAGACGCCACGGATCTCCAAGTCCGCGTCCGCGTAGGAGTCCAAGAACGCCTGGAAGTCCTGTGCCACCTCCTGGCGATCCCCGAGAACACCGGGCTCAACTTTGAATACGGAGTAGTTGGCGTACCGCACAACTGCATTGAGCTTCTCGATCTCCTGCTTACTCAGCTCAGACATGTTTTCGCCCTCACTGCCTTTCTACACATACGTCTAGACGGATACTTCCCCAACTAATCTACCCCTAAGGTGTGCAGTGCTGCAGCAAACGAACACCCCACGGGGAGGTGACATCCGCCACCTCTAAGACAGGGACTCCGCGATCGACCGAGCAGCCGCCATGCCGGAGGCCGCCGTAGCTGGTACGCCCACGCCATTGAGCATCGCCCCGGCCAGTCCGAGCCCGGGGATCTCCTCGATCTCCTGGTACGCGGCGTTCATCCTTTCCATGTAGCCCACGCCGTAGCACGGCAAGCCACCCCACCACCGCTGCACGAAGTATTCTTGCGGGTTCTTCCGTTCTCCAGTGACCTTCTCCAAGTCATCCAGAGCAAAGCTCAACAGTGCCCGGTCCTCAACCTCCAAGTGCCATGGCTGGGTAAAACTGCCGAAGCTGGCGCGTACCACGGCACCGCCGCGGGCTGCGATGTGAGGCCACTTCCGGGAAGAGAAGGTGAAGGCCTTGGCCTCTGTAGGCGCATCGGTACCCAGAAGGATCCCCGAGCGCTCAGGCAGTCCGTGGGCAGAATCCATCCGCATTCCCACGACAACGGAGCTGGCCAGCTCCACATCGTGCAGCACGTCCGCCGCGGTGGTGGCTACGTGCTGCAGCAACACAGCGGCCGTGGGCGCCGGCGTGGCCACGATCACGGCGTCTACGACCCCGATGGGTTCGATGTACCAGCCGCCCTTGTGGCGCCCAATGGACTCCACGGGTGTGTTGAGCAAGATCTCAGGCGCAGCCTGCTCGGCCAGTGCGTTGACGAGCGTCGCGTACCCCGTGTCGATGGTCTGGAAGACCGGAGTGCGCGGCGCAGTGTCCGCTGCGGCGCCCTGGGAGGCACGCTGCTTTGCCTTGCGCTCCATGATCTCGGCGACCACATCGAGGAGGTAAAAGCCTTGCCCATCGGCGCCGCGAGAATCCAAGGCCGCCGCCAGCTCCGGCATTGTTGCCCGCACACCGAGGTCATCAGCGCTGCAGGAATAGACTCCACCCAACAGGGGTGAGACCACCTTGTCCACCACGGCGCGGCCGAGCCGGGCACCCACCAACTGGCCCACCGTCGTGTCCTGGCCCGGCTCCCACGTCATGGGCTGGCCGTTGCGTTCGGCGTCGACCTGCTGGGCCGCCTCCACACCAATGATGTGGGCGACGCCTTCCCCGTCAGCTGGAATACCCATCAGAGTGTTCTTGGGAATATCCGCGAGCTCACCAGCGGCGTAGATGCTGCCGGGGAGGGACGAGGGGCTGCGCAAGGCGTGCCCCAAGCCAAGTGCGCGAACCAGTTCCGTGAAGTCTTCGCGGAAGCCCAAGTAGGCCTCCGCGCCCACATCAACCGGCCCATTCCCAAAATTGACTGTCTTGAGCTTGCCGCCAAGCCTGTCGTAGGCATCGACCAGCAGGATGTTCGCCTCTGGGCCGTAGATTCGGCGGAGCTCCCAGGCCGCGGTTAATCCGGCGATACCCGCGCCGACTACAGCCACCCGCGGGGTCCGGCCCCCGCGTGCCACCTGTGGAGTGGAATTGAGATCGAGGCGGAATTGATTGGGGCGAAGTGTGTGGGTCATGACGCGTGGATCTCCTCAAAAGCCCTGGTGATGGCATCGGGGTCGGTACTCGGCAGCACCCCGTGACCGAGATTGAAAATGTGCCCGCGGGAATGGCCACGTGCAATTGCCCTGTTTGCCTCCGCCGCGATACGGCGAACCTCGGCAGCAATGGCCGAATCACCGGCAAAGAGGACAGCGGGATCCAGGTTTCCCTGATAGGCCTTGACTCTGCTGTCCGGCTGGCCGGTGGGGTTGACGTCGCCCAAATGACCATAAACTCGCGAGGCGGCAACATCCATGGGAACCCGCCAGTCCACCCCCACCACGTCCGGCCCGGCAGCTGCCATATCGCCCAACAGCTCGCCGGTACCCACGCCGAAGTGGATCATCGGCACACCATAGTCACGCACTGCGTCAAAGATCTGGCGGGAGTACGGCTCCACGAACTGCCGGTAATCACGGGCGCTGAGGTAGCCGGCCCAGGAGTCAAACAACTGCATGGCGTCAACGCCCGCCTCCAACTGCACCTGCAGGAAGCGGATGATCATCGGCGTGAGGGTGCGCATGAGGCTGTGCCACACCTCCGGGGCCGCGTACATCATGGACTTCGTTGTCTCATGATTCTTGGACGGGCCACCCTCCACAAGGTAGGAGGCCACGGTAAAAGGCGCTCCGGCAAAGCCGATGAGGACCTGGTCATCCCGCAGCTGCTCCAGGACCCCGGCGATACCCTCGGCGATGGGGTGCAGCTGTTCGGCCTCCACCATCGGAAGAGCATCAACATCGGCGCTGGTACGCACGGGGTGAGCCACCACGGGTCCGCGGCCGGCCACAATATCCAGGTCAACGCCCGCCGCCTTGAGGGGCACCACAATATCTGAGAACAAAATGGCGGCATCGGCATCATGGCGGCGCACAGGCTGCATGGTGATTTCTGCCAGAACATCAGGGGTGAAGCAGGATTCCAGCATCCCCATGTTGGCGCGAATCTCGCGGTACTCGGGAAGGGACCGGCCCGCTTGACGCATCATCCACACGGGGCGGCGAGATGGCTTCTCACCCCGCGCAGCGGCGAGGAGGGGCGCGTCAAGGCTTGCCCGGCGATTCGCGCGGGCGGCCTGCACATCTGGGGAAAACGGCTCACGAGTCATGGCTTCTATTATGCCAGCGGTACCGGCGCGCCTAACAAGCGCACCAAACCTTCAAGGCTAGGTTTAGACATTGTGAGCCAAGAGACTGAGACCCCCCAGTACTTTGAGGAAGCTGTGCGATCCATGTCCACCGCACGCGTGCGCAGTGGGATCAGCATCAGCGATATCCGCCCACCCCGTAACTTGGCACCCTTGAGCCATGCCATCGGGTTGGAGGTACAACGCTCCGACACAGAGGACGTCCAGGAATTCTCCGCCCCCGCGCCCGATTCCGCCGGGGACGCGTTCGGCCGCCTCATCCTGCTGCACGACCCCAATGCTGACGAAGGTTGGAAGGGCAAGAAGATGCGGATGGTGGCCTACATCCAGGCTGATATGGACGTCTCCGTGGCCTCCGACCCCCTCCTTCCGGATGTTGCGTGGGACTGGCTCACCGAAGAACTGGCCGTTCCCGAATGCGACTACACGGATCTTGGCGGGACGGTTACTTCCACAGCCTCCGTTCGGTACGGAGACATCGGCGGCCCACCGCGCGCCTTCCAGCTAGAGATGCGCGCTTCTTGGACCGCCACCGGGGCTGACCTCACGGCCCATGTCCAGGCCTTCGCGCAGGTCCTTGCCAATGTGGCGGGTCTTCCCCCAGAAGGTGTGACCCAGCTGGGCCACGCCGCATCCTTGTCCTCCCGTGGCTAAATCAGCCTACAGCTGATCAGCCCACTCCACCGCCCGGGCGGCCACGGCAGCAACGTCCATGCCGAGTTCTTCTAGGACTTCAGAGCGGGAAGCATGCGCCAAAAACTCTTGTGGGATACCCACGTGGCGCACCGGGGTATCAATGCCCGCGGCGTTCATCGCGAGGTTGAGGCGGGAGCCCGCACCGCCGTGAATGCCGTTATCTTCCACGGTGATGACCAGGTCAGCTTCTCGGGTCTTGTCCAGCACGGAATCCGCGACGGGGATGATCCAGTGGGGATCGATCACTGTCGCCGTGCGCCCCGCCGATGCCAGCGCCTCACGCATGGCCAACGCCTGATCTGTCAGCGCACCATAATTCACGATCAGCACCCGCTGGGTACCCGGCTCAATGTCAGCCGTACCGGTCTCCCCCGGCGCTGACTGGCCAAGGTAATCGAAATCAGCCTCTGAGCCCGATGCCCGCACAACCTCCGGCGCATTGCCCTTCGGGAAGCGGATGACCGTGGGGGCGTCGCTAATATCAACCGCGCGATCAAGTGCCTTGCGCAACGATTCCGCATCGCGCGGAGCAGCAATGTGGATCCCGGGGACAATGCCCGTGATGGATAAATCCCACATGCCGTTGTGGCTGGCCCCGTCCGTGCCGGTGATGCCGGAGCGGTCCAGCACGATCGTCACGCCCAACTTCAGCAACGCTACATCCATGAGCAGCTGGTCAAAAGCGCGGTTGAGGAAGGTGGAATACACCGCAACAACAGGATGCATGCCGCCCAAGGCGAGGCCTGCAGCAGAGGTCATGGCGTGCTGTTCCGCAATG
>DXFZ01000054.1 GCA_019114175.1 Candidatus Corynebacterium gallistercoris | reverse complement strand
CTTTCATCTGTGTGGCCCCAGCCCATTCCGGCCAGGACCCCTAAACTTGCGGCTAGTTATAACAGACGGCGGTGACGTCGCCCCCAACCCCCACTACAAAAATCGAACAGCTAGATGACGCCCTGCGCGAGCATCGCATCGGCCACCTTGCGGAAACCAGCGATGTTAGCGCCGACCACGTAGTCACCTGGCTTGTCGTACTCCTCGGCGGTCGTCGCGCAGGAATCGAAGATGTTGCGCATGATGTCCCGCAGCCGCTTGTCGGTGTAATCAAAGCTCCAGGAATCGCGGGAGGCGTTCTGCTGCATCTCCAGCGCGGAGGTTGCCACGCCACCAGCATTCGCCGCCTTGCCTGGTGCGAAGTGGATCTTGCGCTTGCGGAACACCTCGATGGCCTCCGCAGTAGCCGGCATGTTCGCACCCTCGGCCACGTAGCGGCAGCCATTGTCCGCCAGCAGCTTCGCGGACTCGCCGTCCAGCTCATTCTGGGTCGCACACGGCAAAGCCACGTCCGCCTCGACCTCCCAGATGTTTCCACCTTCTACGAACTTCACATGGTCAGCCTCCTTGGCGTAAGCAGAGATGCGCTCGCGGCGGACTTCCTTGATGTCCTTGAGCAGCTCCACGTCCACGCCTTCTGGGGTGTGGATGTAGCCGGAGGAATCGGACATCGCCACCACCGTTGCGCCAAGCTCTTGTGCTTTCTCCGCAGCGTAGATCGCCACGTTGCCGGAACCGGACACGATGACCTTGGCCCCATCCAGCCGCTCCTTGTGAGCCCCCATCATCTCCTGGGTGAAGTACACGGTGCCGTAACCGGTGGCCTCCGTGCGCACCAGGGAACCACCCCAGTTGAGGCCCTTGCCGGTGAGTACACCGGACTCGTGCTGATTCACCAGCTTGCGGTACTGGCCGAACAGGAAGCCGATCTCGCGGCCACCCACGCCGATGTCACCGGCCGGCACGTCCTGGTACTGGCCGATGTGGCGGTGCAGCTCGGTCATGAAGGACTGGCAGAAGTTCATGATCTCACGGTCGGACTTGCCCTTCGGGTCAAAGTCAGAGCCGCCCTTGCCGCCACCGATAGGCAGGCCGGTCAGGGAATTCTTGAAGATCTGCTCAAAGCCCAAGAACTTGATGATGCCCAGGTTCACGGACGGGTGGAAACGCAGGCCACCCTTGTAGGGACCCAGCGCGGAGTTGAACTGCACACGGAAACCACGGTTGACCTGCACATTACCCTGGTCATCCACCCATGGCACGCGGAAAATAATCTGGCGCTCCGGCTCCGCCATCCGCTCGATCAGCGCGTACTCGCCGTAGTGCTCGTCCTTTTCCAGCACGTACTTGAGGCTGTCCAGCACCTCAGCCACTGCCTGGTGGAATTCCGGCTCTCCAGCGTTGCGCTTGAGGATCTGTTCGTAGTAACCATTTACGGTTGCTTCAACATCCACGGGTTCTCCTGCCCTTGTGTTCTGAGCAATATTTGTGTCATTGCTATCGTACGCCCCACATCCTACCGCGCCCGCCCAGTTTCCTTATAAACACATAGGAAAACCCGCCCTCACCCCAGTATCATTGGGTAGGGCGGGTACGCTGCGAATATCCTACTCTGCGGACTCTTCGGAAGCCTCAGACTCGGACTCAGCGTCAGCCTCTGCAGCGGCAGCCTTCTCAGCAGCCTCTGCCTCAGCAGCGGCCTTCGCCTCTGCCTCTTCCTTGGCCTTGCGCTTTTTCTCGGTGATAGCCTCGGCGGTCGGGCCATCGGCAGCCTCAGCCAGCGCCTCGTTGAACAGGTCCAGCTTGGACTTCTTCTCCTCGGCCACCTTCAGGGTGCCCTCTGCGCCCGGCAGGCCCTTGAACTTCTGCCAGTCGCCGGTCACCTTCAGCAGCGCCAGGACGGGCTCGGTTGGCTGTGCGCCAACGCCCAGCCAGTACTGTGCACGCTCGGAGTCGATGCGGATGATGGAGGGATCGTTGGTGGGCTGGTAGATGCCCAGGTTCTCGATCACCTTGCCGGAGCGGCGGGTACGCGCGTCCTGCACAACCACGCGGTACTCGGGGGTACGGATCTTACCCATACGCTGCAGCTTAATCTTTACGGCCATTGTGGTCGCTCACTTTCTTGTGGTCACTGGGCAGTTCTGGCGCTTCATGCTCCTTGCTCTTACATGAAGCCGGTTCAACCCTTCGATGTTTATTCTGCGTGTGACCACCGGCCGACCTTGGTCGGTGACGGTGTTACGCAGACAACCTCAAAGATAATACCGGCCCATCACCACATTCCCAAATCCGCTCCGTTTGCCGGGCCGTTGGGGCACCATGGGCAGTATGACTAGCCGTACCTCCACAACCCGGCTGTGGCTCGCCGTGTTCCTCGCGTGGTTGCTCGCCACGGCGGCCCGGGTGGTGTTCCCTGGTTTCGCTTGGGTCACTGTCGCATTGGCTGTGGCCGTCTTCTTCATTTTTTGGGGGCGACGCCACCACCTCTCCACCATCGCACCCATCATTACTGGACTCACTGCTCTGAATGTCGCGGCGTTTCTCGTGGCCCGGTCGTTCAACGTCTTCTCGCACGGTGTCCACACGGATCTTCTCCTATCCTCTCCACAGGGGTGGTTCCGGGGAACAGTTGTGCAGTTCTTGTCGAATGAGCAATTCTCTAGGCTGATGGGGCCGAGCCTTTTCGGCATTGCGTTAAGCTGGGTACTCTTCATGGCCGCCGCGTGGCTTGGGGGATATCTGAGCACCCGGAATCAACCACTTCAACGCACCGCCTGGGCCCCGCCCCGCCTCACCGTGGTCGTGATCTCCGGCTCCATCGCCATAGGTGCTGTCTTCCTCATGTTTGGGCGCACGTGGGGGCTGGAAAGCTACCTGGTGACCAACGCGGGCATGGCATGGACCGCGATGACTGTGGCACTCATCGCCGCTGCTGCGATGAGAGGTGGGGGTACAGGAGCCGACTGGGGACTTGCCGTGTCCACATGGGGCCTCATCATCGCTGTGTTTTACTCGATGGCGAATCGTGTGGGAATCGCGCGCGGTGCCGCCGACCCAGAAGTAGACCACTTCGATCCCCTCGCGTACATCGGCACCAATGACGCGGCCCAGTACATCAGTGCCGAGCAATCCCAGCATTTGCTGCACCAGAGCCCAGACTCCACCACGACCGTGGCTGTGGTGTACTTGAGCGCAGCGGGCTGCGCCGCCCTCGTTACGGTGCTGGCGCAAAGGGTATTGCGCTCCTCCGCTACGCTTTCCGCTTGGGTCGGGGCACTTGCCTCGGTACTCCTCGCCACCATCGCAATGGAAGCAGTTTATATGTTGTTCGTAGGTTCGCTGCCGCTACTGCTTGTGGTGCACAGCGGAATCTTCGCGGTCACGGTAGCCGCAGCAACGCTGGTTGTGCGGCCTACTTCTTCGGGAAGTTGAGCTTGCTCAGATCCACGTTGTCGAAGCCCGGGGGAAGCTGATCCTTCATCTTCTCTAGGTCCTTCATGCTGGGCATTCCGCCGCCAGGGCCACCCATGCCTGGCATCCCCGGCATTCCGGGCATCCCTGACATGCCGCCTGGGCCGCCCTGTGGGCGCCGGTTGGTGTTCTTGCCTTTCTTGCCCTTCTTGCCCTTGCGGTGGTTTTTCTGCTTCTTCGTGGCAGATCGGCCACCGCCCATGCCGAACTGGCCGGCCATCTTGCCCATCATCTTCTTAGCCTCGAAGAAGCGGTCGACCAGCTGGTTCACTTCGGACACGCTCACGCCGGAACCGTTGGCGATGCGCTTGCGGCGGGAAGCATTGAGGATCTTCGGGTCCTGGCGCTCCTGCGGGGTCATGCCGCGGATAATGGCCTGGATCCGGTCCAGCTGCTTTTCATCGACCATGTCCGCCATCTGGGACATCTGGGATCCGCCCGGCAGCATCTTGAGGATGTTGCCCAGTGGGCCCATGCGCCGGATCATCATCATCTGATCCAGGAAGTCTTCCAGCGTCAGTTCGCCGGATGCGAGACGCGCGGCAGAGCTTTCCGCCTGCTTGGCGTCCATGACCTGCTCGGCCTGCTCGATGAGCGTGAGCACATCGCCCATACCCAAGATGCGGTTGGCCATGCGGTCTGGGTGGAAAATGTCAAAGTCTTCCAGCTTCTCGCCGGTGGAGGCGTACATGATCGGCTTGCCGGTGACCTCACGGATGGAGAGCGCGGCACCGCCGCGGGCGTCGCCATCCAGCTTGGTGAGAACCACGCCGGTGAAGTCCACGCCGTCGCGGAATGCCTCGGCGGTGGTGACCGCGTCCTGGCCGATCATCGCGTCGATGACGAAGAGGACTTCGTCCGGCTTCACCGCGTTGCGGATGTCCGCGGCCTGCTGCATCAGGACTTCATCAATGCCCAGTCGGCCTGCGGTATCGATGATGACCACGTCATGCTGGGAGCGCTTCGCCTCTGCAATGCCGGCTTCGGCCACGGCCACCGGGTCACCATGGCTGGTGCCCATCTCGTGGTCGTGGGAGTCCAGGCTAGTGCCCGGATCCGGGGCGAAGGTCTTCACCCCGGCCCGCTCGCCAACGATTTGCAGCTGCTGAACTGCACCCGGGCGCTGCAGGTCACAGGCGACCAACATGGGGGTGTGACCCTGCTTTTCTAGGTGGCGCGCCAGCTTGCCGGCCAGGGTGGTCTTACCGGCACCCTGCAGGCCAGCGAGCATGATGACAGTCGGCGGGTTCTTCGCCAGGTTCAGCCGCCGGGTTTCGCCACCGAGGATGTTCTGCAGCTCCTCGTTGACAATCTTGACGACCTGCTGGGCCGGGTTCAGCGCCTCGGACACCTCGGCGCCGGCGGCGCGCTCCTTGATGCGCTTGATGAATGCGCGGACCACGGGAAGGGAGACATCGGCTTCCAGCAGGGCCAGGCGGATCTCCCTGGCCGTGGTGTTAATGTCCTGCTCGGTCAAACGCCCCTTGGAACGCAGCCCCTTGAGGGCACCTGATAGGCGATCTGAAAGCGACTCAAACACGGCTGTTCGCGTCTCCCTTTAACACTCGAAAACAAACGGCAAAAATAACAATCTCCCCCACCTTACAGTGAGGGAGAACTGGGTAGAGAATCTATCGCGTTGTTTCCAGGCGGCTTTCCCGTTCCTGCGCATAGTCCTCATAGTCATAGGCGGACTCGCCGTGGAGCGCGGAATCGATGCCCGTGGTCTCCTCTTCGTTGCTGATCCTCCATCCCATGGTGAACTTCAGGACCAGAGCAATCGCGCTTGTCACCACGGCACAATACGCCGCTGCCACCACCGCGATGATGACTTGGAGCGCTAAAAGCTTGGCGCCGTCGCTGCCACCACCTGTCAACAACCCAGCATCCGTGGCGAACAATCCGCACGCCACCGTGCCCCACACCCCAGCGACGAGGTGCAACCCCACCACGTCCAGGGAATCATCGAACTTGAAGTAGTACTTCATCCCCACGCCCACGGCCGCGAGGCAACCGCCGATGAACCCCACGATCAGGGAGGTCATGGGCGTGAGATCGCCGGCGGCCGGGGTGATGGTCACTAGGCCCGCCACCACGCCGGAGGCCGCGCCAAGGGAGGTCACGCGGCCATCGCGCAACCGCTCCACCGCAAGCCACCCGAGCATGGCTGCGCACGTGGCGGCGGTGGTGTTCATCCACGCCAGCCCCGCCAGACCATCAGCGGCGAAGGCGGACCCCGCGTTGAAGCCAAACCAACCGAACCACAGCAGCGCCGCACCCAACATCACGAAGGGCAGGTTGTGCGGCCGGTCCTCCCGCTTGAGGAAGCCGTGGGACTGGCCAATGATGAGGGCCAGAACCAGTCCAGCAATACCCGCATTGATGTGCACCACGGTCCCGCCGGCGAAGTCGATGGGCGCCACCACCGCGACCGTCTCCCCGGCTTCCTCCACACTGCCGAAGATCTTCGCCGCCAGGCTGTCTGGCCCCTCTCCCAACAGTCCGCCGCCCCAGACCATGTGTGCCATCGGGAAGTAGGCAAGCGTCACCCAGGCTGCGGTGAACACCAACCAGGTGCGGAACTTCACCCTGTTGGCCAGCGAACCGGAGATGATGGCCACCGCGATCATGGCGAAGGTGATTTGGAATGAGACGTCGATGATGTTGGCGTACCCAGACGCGCCCTCAATGTACTGCCCAGTCGCGTCCGTGATGGAGTCTTTGAGCCCGAAGAACTCCAGTGGGTTAGCGAATACGCCGCCGATGGATTCGGTGCCGTATGACATGGACCAGCCCCAGAGGACGTAGACCACCCCCACCACGCCCATGGAGGCGAAAGACATCATCATCATATTGAGAGCGGACTTTTGGCGGGACATACCGCCATAAAAAAGTGCCAGCGCCGGTGTCATCAGTAGCACCAGCGCGGCGCTGATCAGCATCCAGGAGGCATTGCCGCTAGCTGCCTGCATCTGTTCTGTGTTCATCGGGAAACGTCCTAGTCAATCGTCGCGGAGGAGCTGTGAGAGCAGCCCTCCTAGTGAGTGGATCACCACCTATTTGACTCGCCGAATGTTTCCCCGGATCTGACTACCGTGTTACAGATACATGAAGTATGCGCAGCCGTGTTTCCTCTCCGTTAATACTCCTTTACCCCAGCAACGCGTCCACGAAGCTCTCCACCTCGAACGGTGCCAAGTGGTCTGCACCCTCACCCAGACCCACGAGCTTCACCGGCACACCAAGCTCCTCTTGAACCTGGAACACAATGCCGCCCTTTGCGGTGCCGTCCACCTTGGTCAGCACCACGCCGGTGATGTCCACCACCTCGCGGAAGGTACGCGCCTGCATGAGGCCGTTCTGCCCCACGGTGGCGTCCAGCACCAGGAGCACCTCGTCCACCTTGGCCTTCTTCTCCACAACGCGCTTGACCTTGCCCAGCTGGTCCATGAGTCCCACGGAGGTGTGTAGGCGGCCTGCCGTATCCACCAAGACCACGTCCACGCCCTGGTCGATGCCCGTCGCCACGGCGTCGAACGCCACAGATGCCGGATCCGCACCTTCCTTGCCGCGCACGGTGTCCGCCCCTACGCGGCGGCCCCACGTCTCCAACTGGTCGGCTGCCGCCGCGCGGAACGTGTCCGCCGCGCCCAGCAACACCTTGTGCCCCATGCCGACGAGCACGCGGGAGAGCTTACCCGTGGTCGTGGTTTTGCCCGTTCCGTTGACGCCCACGACCATGATCACGGCTGGCTTGCCCTCGTAGGGCATGGCCTTGATGGAGCGGTCGAGCTCTGGCTTGCAGGCGTCAATGAGCGCCGCGCGCAGCATCGCGCGCGCTTCAGCCTCACTGGATACGCCGTTGACTGCGATGCGCTCGCGCAGGTCATCGACCACCTTCATCGTCGTTGCGGTGCCGAGGTCCGCCATGAGCAGCGTGTCCTCGATCTCTTCCCACGCGTCCTCATCCAGATCACCGGCGCCCAGGATGCCCAGGACGCCACGCCCAATGACGTTCTGGGACTTGGACATCCGGCCGCGCAGCTTCCCCAGGCGCCCCTGGACGGGTTCGATCTCGTCGCGTGGTTGCGGTTCTTCTTCGGCGACGCCACCTTGCGCCTCAGCCTCTTCCACCTCAACCTCGGGCTCTGCCGCGGGCTTTTCCGGCACCGGTTCAGGGGTTGGTTCGGGCTCGGTCACGGGTTCCGTGACCGGCTTAGGCTCCTCAATGGGCGCTGGTTCCTCAACTGCCTCCGGCTCTGGTACCGGCTCGCCCGCCGGTTCCGGAGTCGCGGAAGGCTTAGGGGTAGACTCCGGTTCAGGGGTGACCAAAGGCTCCGGTGTGGCCACGGGCTCCTCGCGCAGCACAGGTTCCTTCTCTGCGGCGGCACGTCCCGCCCCACCGGTGGTGAAGTTGAATCCACCCTGGGCCTGATAATCGCCGCTGGAGGGCTTCTTCTGTTCCAGCTCCTCCTTCTTTTCGAAGGAAATTTGCTTCGCCTTGCTGCGCTTGAGCCCCACTGCCACGATGACCGTGACGATGAGAGCCAAGACAACAAGGCCGATGATGATCCACAAGACAGTGTTTGACATAACCTCTAGTGAATCAAACATTCCGGCCGAGCGCTGCATTGACGCCCGTACTCGGGGCCAGCAGGTCTATGATCAAACTCGTGCCCAACATCCTTTACGGTCTTTCCCTCATCAGCACGACCGTGTCCATCGCCGCATGGACCCTCCTGGTGCTGTCCTTGCTCCTCATCATCGTGGCTATCCCCCGCTCCCGGCGCGTTCGAGCCACAGTGACGATCCTGCTCGCCAGCGTCATTGTGGCAGTAGCACTCTTCGTGGGTCTTTTCTTTTTCTTTAAGACTCCCCTGGAGCAAATCAGTTTCCAGTCCATCGCTGCATTAGGCCTGTGCGTCGGCGCGCTCATTGGCACCATCTGGGCGATTATCACTCGGTGGACGAAGATTTGGACGTGTGCCCCGCTTGCGATCGCTATTGTGAGTTTCCTTCTGGTGGGTAATCAGACCTATGCCCTCTACCCAGACGTGTACTCCCTGAGTTCTCAAGAGCCCTTCCATCAAACCAGCCTGTCGGATCTCCCGCACGCCACCTCCATCCCCCTAATCCAGTGGCAGGCTCACCCTCAACCTGCCCCGCTGGACACCCAAGGCACGGTAGTTGTTGCCAATACCCCCACGCCAGAGTCCCGCTTCGCCGCCCGGGACTCGCTGGTGTACCTGCCACCGGCATGGTTCACCAATCCGCGGCCGCAACTTCCCGTGCTGGTTCTCATGCCCGGTATCCCCGGTTCCCCAGATCAGTGGTTCGATGAAGGCCGCGCAGGACTGGTTGCTCACAATTATCAGAAGGCTCACGGGGGCCTGTCACCCATCATCATCGCAGTGGATGGGACCGGCGGACCGGTGGATAATCTGTTATGCACGGATTCCAACAAGGCCAAGGTGCGCACCTTCCTAGCCAAAGATGTGCCCGCCTGGGCGGTGAGCGCTTTTGACGCCAACCCAGATCAATCGAGCTGGACCATCGGCGGCCTGTCCTACGGTGGGACCTGCTCTCTGCAGACGATTCTCAACTCTCCGCACAGCTACGGCCATTTTGTGGACATTTCCGGTGAGCGCACCCCCAATGACGGCGAAAGCCACGAGACCACCGTGCGAGACTACTTCGCCGGATCCGAGAAAACCTTCCAAGAGCAGAATCCGGAGACACTGCTGCGCACCAAGCAGTTCCCCGGGATAACTGGGCTTTTCATTGCGGGCGAGGCCGATGAGTCTGCCGTGCGAGACTTGCAGCACCTCAACAGCCTGACCCCCGCGGCGGGAATCGAGTCCACGTATGTCTCGGTCCCTGGCAGCCATGATTTCATCGCGTGGCGGGCAGCGTTAGGCTACGCCTTCCCCCACGTTGCCGCGTGGGGCGGCCTCCCTTCCCCTTAGGCCACCCCTCGCCCTTCACTCGCTTCCTAGGTGGTCAGCGGGAAGGCCAGGGCTTCGCGGATCGTCTTGCCCGTGATGAGCATAATGACCCGGTCCACGCCAATGCCCAAACCACCCGTGGGTGGCATGCCGTTTTCCAGCGCCTGGAGGAAAGACTCGTCGACCTCCATCGCCTCTGGGTCACCACCGGCGGCCTTGAGGGACTGTGCCTCCAGGCGGGCGCGTTGCTCCAGGGGATCGGTCAGCTCGGAATAGGCAGTGCCCAGCTCCACTCCCCAGGCCACGAGATCCCAGCGTTCCGTCACACCTTCTATGCTGCGGTGCTTACGGGTCAGCGGGGACACACTGGTGGGAAAGTCCGTGTAGAAGGTCGGTTCCTGGGTTGTGTCTTCCACCAAGTGTTCATACATCTCCAACACGATCTCACCGGAATCCCACGTTGGCTTCACCGGAATCTCCAGCTCGGCACAGAGCTCCGCCAGAGCGTCCTTGCCAGTGTCCGGCGTGACTTCCACGTCTCGGCCTAGCGCCTTGCTGGCATTCTCACTCACCGCACCGTGAACAGTTTTCACGGGCCAGTCCCCGGCGATGCTGACCTTCCTCCCATCAGGGCCCACCACAACTTCTTCACCGTTAACGGCCTTAGCGGCCTTCTGTATCAGCGTTTGGGTGAGCACGCGCATGGTGTCATAGTTGCCGTGGGCGTCATAAGCCTCCAGCACCGTGAACTCCGGGTTGTGGGTGGTATCCACGCCTTCATTGCGGAAGACTCGTCCCATCTCGAAGATGCGCTCGGCTCCGCCGGAGAGCAGGCGCTTCAAGTACAGCTCCGGGGCAATGCGAAGATACAGGTCCTGGTTATATGCGTTGATATGGGTCACGAATGGCCGCGCATTCGCACCGCCATGCACCGCCTGGAGCACCGGGGTCTCCACCTCCGCGTACCCAGCCTGCACCAACTCTTGACGGAAGGCGGTGAGGACCGCCGAGCGCGCCTGCAACTTCGCGTTGAGCTCCACGATGCCCGCGCCACGCCGCTGCAGCGGGTGCAGGGACTTGGCCTCCATCGTCCAGCTATCCACCAGCACTGACAAGGTCCCATTGCGGGAGTGCCCCACGGTGCCGCTGACGGCGATGAGGTCACCAAGATCCACGAGCAGTGGGCCTTCCTGCAGGATCTGCACGCTTCCGCTGGCATCACGGAGGTCGGCAAAGGTCACCCCGCCGAAGGCACGGCGAGCTGTCACCCGGCCGGCAACCCGGACATGCGTCCCCCTGGGCAAGGAAGAAACTGCAGAGATGGCGTGGCTGGGGCGGGTCGCCTCCGGCCAGGGGTCCACGCCCTCGGCCTGCAGCGCGTGTGCTTTGGAGATGCGCACTGCCGTCTGCTCGGAATAGCGCTTCTTCTGCACCACGTCTGCGCGACGGACGTGTTCGATCGCGAGAATGGCTTCGGGTTGCTCGGCGGCGGCGTGGCGTCGCCGAGAAGAAACAGGCCACCCGGACAGGAAACCTTCCGCAATGCCCGCGGCGATGCCCACCCTAGCCAGAGACAACGAGGAAGGGGTGCACAGGTAGCGCGGCACCCACAGCGGTTCGTACTTCTGGTTGGACCGGTAGAGGCTTTCCATCTGCCACCACTTGGACAAGTACGTCAAGACGCTGCGGGAGGCATGCTGGATGCGGGACACGCCCACCGCATCCTCGCTGGCGAACAGTTTGCGGAACACGGCGAAGTTGAGGGACACGCGGGTGATGGACTCATCCATGCACAGCTCCGCGACCATCGTCTCCACGGTGCCATTCGGGGCGTCGGGGCTGCGGCGCATCAGGTCTAGGGACGCACCATTGGGCCCCCACGGAGCGAAAGACAGCAACCCCACGGGCTTGTCCTGAATGTGCGCTTCCACCAGGATGCAGGAGCCATCGGCGGGATCGCCCAAGCGGCCGAGAGCCATGGAGAAGCCGCGCTCCTCGGTGGTATCGCGCCACTCATCGGCTAGGCGCTGCACCTGCTGGAGCTCCTCCTCGCTCAACATCTCATGACGGCGAACCGTCACAGTCACACCGGCCTTCTGCGCGTGGGAACGGGCCTGGCGGATCTCCTTGAGCTCCGAGAGGTGGATCTGGGAGGTATCGATCACTGCCTCATCGCCGAGGTGGATCGAGCGCAAGCCGAAACGCTCAAACACGCGGGCGCCACGCTCCGAGGTGCCGATGGTGGCGGGCATCCACCCGAACTTTTCGGCACGGTCCAGCCAGGCGCGCACCGCGGCATCCCAATGGTCCGGGTCACCGATAGGATCCGCGGAGGCCAGGCACACCCCGCCCTCCACGCGGTAAGTCACCGCGGCGCGGCCCTTCGGCTCGAACACCACGGACTTGTCCCGGCGGGTGGCAAAGTAGGCCAAGGAATCATTGGCGTTGAAGCGCCCCACCATGCCGCGGATGGCCTCCTCGTCACGGGCTGCCATGGAGTTCTGGTCATGCTGGGAGCGCAGGAGAATCAGACCAGCAGTAAGCAACACGGCGGCCGCCAGAACTGCCACGATGAGCTCCACCTCCAGTGGAGCGTTGCCATTTAAGTGACGAGCGTCTACCAGCGAGAACACCACGGAATGGGACAGCACCCACAGGATGCGGCTGGAGCCCTGCAACGAGCCAGGAAAAGCGAACACCAACGCGGTGGCGATGGCGAAAACGCAGGCCACGCCAATCACCCAAGCGGTCAGTGCCCGGCGGAAAGCGCCACCCACGGTAGACGCGGCGAAGCTCCTCCGCTTGACAAGGAACACCAACAAGAGCACGCCTTGGATGACAGCACCCCAGTAGAACAGGCGGGTGAAGAAATCCGGTGAAGCCTCCGCCTCCCATACTTCGGTAACGAGAAGAACGATGTCCACCACATTGACAATGTTCAACAGGGTCAGGAAGGCGGTGGCCACCAGCCACGCGACCCGCTTCGAGCGGTAAAGCCCAACGCCCAGCATGAACAGTACCAAAGACCACGCCAGAGAGGTGGAAGGAAGGGGCAGGAACAAGGTGGAGACGATCAGCTCAAAATACTCCGGCTCAAAATTGAAGTAGTGAGCGAGATTCAGCGCTAAAGATAACAGCGCGTACAGACACACAAACGTGCCCGCGGTGCGCGGGAAGTTACTGGTTTTGGCATTCACAGAAACTAACCGTACAGCACCGCGGTAAGGGAAACTTAAGGCGAAACTATATCCGGTCTAAACGGCCTCTACTAGTCGGCCTCGCCTTCCGTCTCCTCCTGGCTGACCTGGGGGCCGAACACACCCAGCACCATGGCATCGGCCATGACAATGTCTCCGGTGACAAGGTCCGGCACCAGCCGAGCCATCTTCGCCCACCCAGCGTAAGCGTTCTTCAGCTTCGCCACCGATGACATACAGCCGTGCGCATACATGCGCGTAGCCAGCGCGAAGATCATGGAGATCACGGGTGCCAAGGCCCAACGGTTCGCCGGATCATCGGTATCCACGCCCTCGAGGCGGTCGAAACGCACGCGCGCCGACAGGTAAAGCTGGCGGTTGGAAGACTTCACCTTCCTCAGGATCGTCACGGCGGTCTTCATCAGCTCCGGATCACCCAGCAGTTCGGAGAGCTCCTGGCGGCGCTCAAAGGTCTCAAAGACCGCGATGAGCCTGCTGTTCTCTTCACTCAACGCACCCGGGACCACCCCGGCGCCACCAAAGAACATGTCCAACACGGCCTTCTGCTGCGCGGGATCCATGTGGGCAATCTGCACCGTCGTACTATCGATGCAGGCGGTGTCCAGCGAAACGTCCCTGCCAGTCTCCACCGTCTGAGCCACGGGGGCTCCGGCGACGGCCTTCAGTTCACTACGCAACCGCTTGGATTCCGCGCCCTCGTCATCGGTCTGAGAAAGATCACCGAGGATTTCCAAGGCGGCAATCCAGGGAGAGTCACTACGGCGCGCGGCTGCGCCCGTCAGCTTTGAGTGCACCAGGCCAGAGGCGATGAACTGTGCCGGCCGGTCAGCCGCAGACACCAGTGACTCGCTCATCGCGTGCACAGATTCACGCGGGTTGTGCGTGAGTGCTTCCTGCAACTTGTCCAACACCTCGAAGCGCCCCCGCAGCCACCCTGCCTGCACATCCCACAAGGTGGAAAGCACCGCGTGGTCGGTGGGCAGTTGATCCCGGTACCCCGCGAGGAATCCGGAGAGCTCTACCCAGGGATCCTCACTGACTTCTGCCGGGTCTTCACCGGCACCATAGAAGCCTTCGGCTTCCACCACCACGCTGCGCTCGCCTGCTGCCACGGGTGCACGCAAGTGGTTGAAGCGATCTGGGCTGAACAGCTGCACGCTGAGATTGCCCGCACCGATGAGATCTGCGGGCAGCTCCCCGCGCCCATCGGCGCCCAAGGCCACGACTCGCGCAGGCAGCCACGGGGCGGACATGGGCCACACCCAAGCGTTCAACCCGGCAACGCGCTCCGGTGTGCCTCCGCTAATGACTAGGTGGTGGTCTTCCACGGCAGCTGACCATTCAAAGTCCGGGCGGATCCTGGCAAGACGCACGCTCACCCGGCGGGTATCCACAAACTCCAGCTCTACCGTGCCTTCGGTGAGCACGGACAGGGAACTGGCAGCGCTGGAGAGGTCCACCCACCAGGTCACCTCGTCCAAAGTCTGCAGTGTCAAGGTCCTCACCGGTGAGCCGTGGTGATTCCGGATGACTAACCGCGGATCCCCAATGGGGGTGCCGGGGCGGATGCGGAAACGGCTGGAGGTATCAATCCACCCAGAGGAGATCACCATGGGGTCTGTGCGCCACATGGGATCTTCACCGCGCAAGGAAAGCTGATACTTCAGCCGCGCGGGGCTGATGACCACGGGAAGGGCATCCCCGGCCTCGGTCTCCACCACGGTCATGGCAAAACGTTCGTCGGCGGGGATGGTGATGGGGCGGATCCGCTCAAACGGCTTCTCCCCTGGCAGCAACTTGACGGTCACCGGGCTCAGCCCGGCCGTCACGGGCAGGCGGGTTCGGCTGCCCGTGCCCTGGACTTCAGTCTCCACGCTGAGCCCCTCCACCAGGGCGTACTCATGGCGGAACGATTCATTACGCGGGCCGCGCAGGCGCACGAGGTACTCGCCCACCCAGGGACTATCCCACGCCTCCGGGTCAAAGACATCGAATACTCCACCTTCGGCCGGAACCTCCAGCGGCTCTTCTTCAGATACCTCTTCACCGCTTTGTCCGGGACCTGCGTAGGCAGACACGGACAGGAACCACGTTTCCACCGCGCCGGAGACCGTGGGCGGGAACTCTACCTGCAGGCTGTCTGCATGGATCCCCTTCCCGCTGCCGGTTTTCAGCGCGGCCACCGGCTCGTCCGGCTCAATGAACTGGACTCGCTGGCGCGGATCCACGGCCCTCACGCTGGCCATGGAAGGTTGCCTGTCGCCTGCGCGGTACACGTGCAGGCCCAGCGACTGGCTGAGGTCCAACAGACGGATCACCCAGCCGGGCCAAGTCTTCATCGCGATTTCCCTCATGACCGGGATCTCGGCCTCAGTCACCGGGTCTTTAGCCACCGCGTCCTCCGGCACCACCACAAACACGTGGGCGTGGTGCAAACTCACGCGGCCAGTCAGGTTGGCACCGCGCACGGTGAACACCAACATGGGATCATCCGTGGCTACCACCGGCATGTTCCAGTTCTGGCCATCACCGGTGTTGTGCACGCTGATCTCGCGCACGGGCTGGCGCACGGGTATATCCAAGATTTCGGATTCCACGCGGCTCGGGTTGTCTGACCGGGAAGTGCGGTACGCCCCTGGTTGGCCGTCGAAGTCCACGCGCCACCGCACCTCGGCCTCCGGGGTGTCCTCCAGCGGCTGCGCTGGGAGGCGCAGAACCACACGCCGGCGCTGCACATCAAGCTGCAAGCGGGGCTGGTCCTCGCGGTGTGCCACGCCCACGGAGTGGCGGCGGTTGTCCGTGCCCGCGGGCCGCTCCCGCAGCTCCTCAATCACGTCTTCTTGAATGAGCGGCGGCAGTGATTCCACCACTGCTGCAGGCAACGTGTATTCCCACGTGTCCGGGTTCTCCGCCGCGTGCCGCACCATATCCACCACCGGCGCGATGAGCTTCGTAGGGATCTCCGGCATGGTGGCGCACATGGGCCCGATTTGCGTCTCACTTGTGGCGAACTGCTCCACCACAACCGCCGCCTCGTCGGCCGCCGCGGGCTCGTCCTCGCCGTTCATGCGCCTAGTGTCGATGACTTCAATGAGCTCGGGCGTCCAGTCCGTGGCGATGCCCACGTGAGCAAAGAGGCGCCCCAAATCCCCGTCCGGGCCAGTTGCCGCCGCGTCAATGGGGTCCAGCCCAGCGGCCGCGAGCAGTTCCGCATAGCGCCCCTCGATCAGTTCCACCCGCTCGGCAGTGGGCTCCACGCCCAGACCGGACCAGTATTCTGCCGGCAGTTCGGAAATCTCATTGAGCCGCGCCGCCCGCGCCAGCAGCGTGGCGATCGTCAGCGCGGGGCAGGCCTCCAGCAGGGCTGCGGCGCTGGACCCAGCGGCCAGCTGGCGGGAAAGGAAAGTCCCATAAAAGCGGGTCAACCGCTCCAGTTCATCACCGTTGATGGGCAATTCCACGAACAGCTGCGTGTCCGCCAATTGCCCCGCCAAGTGGGCCTCCGCAGAGGAAGCCCAGGGAAGTAACGTGTCCTGCAGGTCTGAAATGGGGCTAGAACTCACGCGACCATCCTACGCGTGGCGCGCCATCTTCTGCGAAATAACCCTCGTCACTCCGTCACCGCGCATGGTCACGCCGTACAACACGTTCGCCACATCCATCGTGGGCTTCTGGTGGGTGATGACGATGAGCTGGGAATCCTTCCGCAGCTCCTCGAATAGTGCCAGCAGGCGCCGCAGGTTCACGTCGTCGAGGGCGGCCTCCACCTCATCCATCACGTAGAACGGGCTGGGCCGCGCCTTGAAGATTGCCACGAGCATCGCCAGTGCAGTGAGGGACTTCTCCCCGCCGGAGAGCAGGGACAACCGCTTCACCTTCTTCCCCGGCGGCCGCGCCTCCACCTCAATGCCCGTGGTGAGCATGTCATCCGGGTCTGTCAGCACCAGCCGCCCCGCGCCACCGGGGAACAGGGTGGAAAACACCTTGGGGAACTCCACTTCCACTTCCTGCCATGCCTCGGTGAACAGCCGCAGGATCGTGTCATCCACGTCCTGGATCACATCCTGCAGGTCCTTCCTGGCCTGCTCCACGTCATCCAACTGCTGGGCGAGGAAATTGTAGCGCTCCTCCAAGGCCTTGTATTCCTCCAGCGCCAAGGGGTTGACCTTGCCCAGGCTGCTGAGTTCCTTTTCCGCCTTCTTCAGCTCAGCGCGGGTGCGTGCGGCGTCGAAGTCTTCTGGCAGTTGTTCCGCCAGCAGCTGCTCGGCGGTCATGCCCAGCTGTTCCATGGCATTGCTCAGCGCCTGTTCAATCTTGACCTGGGCCTGGGTTCTGGCTAGTTCCGCCTGGTGGCTGGCGTTGTTGAGGCTGTCCAGTTGGTTGCTCAATGCGGAGACGCGCGCGCGTTGCTGGCTCATCGTCGCTTGCCACTGCTTGTGGGATTGTTCCTTGAGCGTGCGGTTGTCTTCCGCCCGAGCCAGCGCGTCCGCGATGCGCTCGCCAACGCGCGCAGCCTGATCCCGTACCGCCGTGGCGATGGTTCTCGCCGCCGCTTTGCGGGCCCTGGCCTGCTCGTGGTGCGCCTTGGCGGCCTGTTCCTGGCGGGCTTGCCTGCGCAGCCCTTCGGCCCGGCCCCGCGTTGCCGCCGCCCGTTCCTCTGCTGTGCGTAGCTCGAGTTGTGCTTCCATTTCCACAGCCTTGATCTGTGCCAATGCGTTCGCAGCTGCGTCGCGGGCGGCGGTGGAGGGCTCAGCGGCGTGGTCGTCGTCATCTACTCGGGCCACACGGTCTGACAGTTCGGCCAGCGCGGCTGATGCTTGCTGCAACCGTTCGTGCGCCTGCGTCAGCTGGGTTTGCGTTCTCTCCAGTTGGCGGCGCGCGGCCTCGTATTGTTTCTCCAGGGCCTGGGTGCGCTTGGCGGCCGCGTCGTGCCGTGCTCGGTATTCTTGTTCGGCGGCGCGGGCGGCTGCGGCGGCCGTTCGCAGGTCGCTGGCGGCTTCCAGTGCGCCGTGCAGTTGCGCTTGGAGGTCGGCAAGGTTGTTCTTTTTTTCGGCGACGCCACCCCGCGCCTCCTCGATCCTCTGCGCCAGTTCCACGGGACTGGCAGCACCAGTGCCTGCGGCGATGTAGCCGGGGCCGTACACCGTTCCCGTCTGCGTGACGGCCCGCAACCGGGCGTCTGCCGCCACCACTGCGGCCGCATCGGCCGCGGTGTCCACGGCGACCACGTCCACGAGTAGCGCCGTGAGCGGGGTCAGCAAGTCATCGGGGATGTCCACGTGGTCCAGCAACCACGTGCCGCGGGCTGGAGTTGTATCCAGGCGGAACGTGGAGCCGGCGGCCCGCTGAAAGAGCACGGCCCTTCCTCGAGCGCTGTCTACCAGCGCGTCCACCACGGCCGCTGGGTCATCCACGACAAGCCCCTGGGCTGCCGCTTCCCCCAGGACCGCCGCCACGGCAGTGTCCCAACCGGCGGAGACGCGAAAGACCCCGGCGAGGGTGGAGGCGCTGAGACCTGCGGCCGTCGCCGCCTCATGGGCAACAGCAGCCCCGTCATGCGGGGTGATCCGTTCCTCCCACGCCGCGATGGTCGCCTCCTGGGTGGCGATGTCCCGCTCCAACTGGAGCTGCTGATTGCGCAGCTCATCGGCGCGCTTCTCCGCGTCCGCGGCCTCCTTTTCCGCTTGGGCTTTGGATTCTCCCAGGTCTTGGCCTTCAGCCCCGGCCCCGTGAAGGAGCTCCGTTGCCTCGGCGAGGTCCTCCGCGACCGCATCGAGCGCGTCTTGCTGCTCTGCAGCGGTGTCCTCCAGGCGCTCCACCTCATGCTCAGCGGTGACCTTGCGCTGCTCCGCGGCCTCGTGCTGAGCCAGGAGGCGCACCACGCCCTCGCGGCGGTCGGCGATGGCCCGGACTTGGGCGAAGTGCTCCTGCTCCGCTTCCCGGGCGGCCTCCTCCCTCTCCGCCACGTCCTCGCGAATGTTGTCCAGCTTCTCGCGGGCCATGTCCACGGCCTCTTCCATCTCCAGCTGGTGCTCTTCGGCGAGCTCGGCCTTCTCCGCGAGCTCCTCCGGATCCGGGCCGTTCCACCCCGTGTCTTCTGCCTGGTTGGCGCGGTCCGCGGCGATGCGATGCGTGGCTGAGTTCTTCTCCGCCACGGCGGAGAGGCGGTACCAGAGGTTTTTGGCGGCCTCTGCGGCCTCCAGGGCGGTGCGGAGTTCCTCCTCCGTGGTGGAGAGCGCGGTGGTGTGCTCGTCCAGCTCTTCCTTGAGCGCCGCCACCTTCTCCGCCGCCAGATCTGACTGCTTGGTGGAGTCCTCCAATTGTGCGCTGAGTTCGATAACTTTGTGCGCCGCCAGCGCCACGCGGGCAGACCGGATGGTGGCTTGGACAGCGGAGGCCTTCTGCGCGGCGTCCGCCTGGCGGGCCAGGGGGCCTAGCTGCTTGTGCAATTCGTCCGTGAGGTCATGGAGGCGGTCCAGGTTGGCCTGCATGCCCACGAGTTTGCGCTGGGCCTTTTCCTTGCGCCGCCGGTGCTTGAGCACGCCCGCGGCCTCCTCAATGAAGGCGCGGCGTTCCTCCGGCTTGGATTCGAGGATCTGCGCGAGGCGCCCCTGCCCCACGATGACGTGCATCTCCCGGCCGATGCCGGAGTCACTGAGAAGCTCTTGGATGTCCATGAGGCGAGCTTTGGAGCCGTTGATCTCATATTCGCTGGCCCCGTCCCGGAACATTCGGCGTGTAACGGAGACCTCGGAGTATTCGATGGGCAGCGCCCCGTCGCTGTTATCAATAGTGAGGGTGACTTCCGCACGCCCCAGCGGTTTCCGGTCCCCCGTGCCCGCGAAGATGACATCCTCCATCTTCGCGCCACGCAGGGTCTTTGCGCCCTGCTCCCCCATCACCCAGGCCAGGGCATCCACCACGTTGGATTTGCCGGAGCCATTAGGCCCCACCACCGCGCAGATGCCGGGCTCCAATTTGAGCGTCGTTGCAGAGGCGAAGGACTTGAATCCTTTGAGGGTCAACGACTTCAGGTGCATTGCAGAATCTTAACAAGGCCACGCCCGGGCGGGCGCACTCACCGTTAGCGAATGAGGTTTTGCGGCGTGGACCGCGCGCCCTCCTGCGTCTCCGGATCCGTACCATCCCAGCATTCGATGTTCTTCACGCCGGGGAGGGAGTCCCGGTGGAACACCGGGTCCTTGCCCTGAGCCTTCTGCTGGCTGTAGTCCTTGAGCAACTTGATGGCCACCCCGCCCAGCGGAACGATGGCGACGAGGTTGATGATGACCATCGTTGCGGCAAAGGTATCCGCCAAGGACCACACCAACTCCACCGTGCCGAGTGCTCCGCCGAAGACACAGGCCACCACCATCAGGCGGAAGATGAACAGCACCGCGGGCTTGCGGGTGAAGTACTCCACGTTCGCCTGTGCCAAGTAGTAGTTGCCCAACACGGAAGAAAATGCCAGGAAGAACAGGACGAAGGTGATGAAGTGGATACCCCAGCTGCCGACCTCAGAGGCCAGGGCGTTCTGGGTCAGGTTGGCCGTCTGCACCCCTTCGCCATAGGCGGGGTTGGAGAGCAGAATGATGAACGCGGTGATGGAGCAGACAATGAGGGTGTCGAAGTACACGCCGAGGGTCTGCACCAACCCCTGCTTGGCCGGGTGGGACACGGCGGCGGTAGCGGCGGCGTTCGGGGCGGAACCCTGGCCGGCCTCATTGGAGAACAGGCCGCGGCGCATACCGTTCATGAAGGCCGCGCCCAAGGCGGCGCCGGCGACCTCCTTGAAGCCCAGCGCATGGCCCACGATGAGGCCAATCATGCTGGGGATTTCCGTGATGTTAATGGCGAGCACGATGATGCCGATGATGATGTAGGCCACGGCCATGAAGGGCACCACCAGCTGGGTAACGCGGGCGATGCGGTGCACGCCGCCGAAGATGACCAGGCCGGTCAGGGCCGCGATGACGCCACCCACTAGGGCTTTGCCACCCATCGTCTCGATGCCGAAGCTGGTGTTCAGCGCATCCACGATGGAATTGGTCTGCACCGCGTTGTAGACGAAACCGTAGGTGATGGTGATCGCCACGCCGAAGATCACGGCGAGCCAGCGGGCGTTGAGGCCCCGGGTCATGTAGTACGCCGGTCCACCGACGTACCCATCGCCATCGCGGGTCTTCCACAGCTGCGCCAGGGTGGATTCAACAAAGGCGGTTGCCCCGCCGATGATGGCGATCATCCACATCCAGAACACCGCGCCGGGCCCGCCCAGGGTGATGGCGATAGCCACGCCCACGATGTTGCCCGTGCCCACGCGGGAGGCTGCGGAGATGGTGAACGCCTGGAAGGCGGAAATGTCCTTCGAACCCTTGCCGTTCGGCTTTTCCTTGATGGTGCGGAACATGTCCGGCAGCATCCGAACCTGGACGACAAGGGTGCGGATGCCGAAGTATGCGCCGGCCGCCAAGAGCAGGAAGGGGATTACCTTCCACGCATTGTCGTTGATCGTGTCAACAACAAAACTTTCAATCGTTTCCATAAACCCAGAAGAATACAGTATTCCGGGTCACATTGGGAATAGGGCAGTGTCACCGCTGACACTGCGGACAATAATGCGAAGACCTTCCCATAAATGCAATTCTTTTAATAGGTGTTT
>DXFZ01000053.1 GCA_019114175.1 Candidatus Corynebacterium gallistercoris | reverse complement strand
CTCATCTGGTGGCTGCTCCACGGGTGGCCTACACTACTTATTTATTGTGAATTCCCCGGCGAGTAATCAGCGCGCGATCAACGCCGACCGGCTGGCACCTGTCACCCCGGCGGATGTTGTGGGCTGCCGCCACCGCTCGCTGCTCCGCCACGCCAGCTCCATAGCCACCACCGCCAGCACCACCACCGCCACCACTCCGCACCCCACCATTCCCCCCGCCGGCGCCATGCGCACTCCCTTCGACCTGCAGCAGGACCTCGAGCGCGCCAGCCACCGCGCCGCCGCGGAAGCGCGCCGCCGCGTGGTCTTCCAATCGCTGCCCACCGGGCCGCGCATTGGGGACAAGGTCCACCCCACGCGCACGGACATCACGCCCGGCCCCACCGCCGTGGAGGACACCTTGGAGGCCATGGCCAATGGCACGCGCCTCATCACGCGCCCCGCGCTGGCCGCCGGCGCCCTCGCGGCGGAGGTGGACCTGCTGGTGCGCACGGACTTCGGCTTCGGCGTGGATGAGTTCATGACCTACACGCCGGTCGCGATCTCCGGGCACGCCGTCGCCCGCCGCGCGCGCAGCAAGGCCGCCGCCGATTGCGAGCTGGTGGACATCCCGGCACTCTCCCTCGCCCGTCCCGCGCCCACGCAATGGCGGCACCGCACTACCGCAGGCGACGCGCAGAAGGTGGCGATCGCGCACACCATCTTGGCCACGTGGGGGTTCGCGTCCGGCAAGGTGGCGCTCATCGGTCGCGCTGGGGATGCCCGCTTGCGGTGTTTTTTCTTCGACGCCACCACCGTCCTCCCCGGCCTCACTAAAGCCCTCGAGGAACCAGTCCCGGCCACGCCGCACAGGGTAAAGGAGTGTAAGACCTGCGAGTTCCATAATCATTGCCGCGCTCAGCTGCTGGACACCCTGGATGTTTCCCTCATGCTGCCGGGGGATAAGGCCCGTCCCGTCCTCGAACGCGGCATCGCCACGCTGCCGGAGTTGGCGGCGGCGAACCTGGGGGAGGTCTCCGCCCGCGCCGGGGCGTGGATCCGGGGAGAGTCCGCCCTGCGCCGCCCCTTCCACCGCTGGGTCACCACCCCGCTGCTGTGGGGCGGCATGGAGTTCTCCATGCCCGTGGAGGCGATGTGGAAGTCCGTGGAGGAGGACCTGGTGGAGGTGGACGTGGACATGGAGGCCCACCCCAACCGCGGCACGTTCCTGTGGGGCACCTTTGATGGTTCCCGCTACATCGGCTTCGGGGACTTCAGCGCGGAGGGGGATGACGGGCTGCATGTCGCGGAGTTCTGGGCGTGGTTGCAGGCCAGGCGCTCCCAGGCGGAGGCCGCGGGCAAGCGCTTCCGGGTCTGGGTGTACTCCGCCCAAGGGGAAAACTACTGGCTGCGGCACTACGCCCACGCCCACGGCGGCCAGGCCTACACCACGGCGGACGGGCGCGCCGTCACCATGCCCACCACGGAAGAGGTCAACGCCTTCATCAACTCGCCGGTGTGGTGTGACTGCTTTGAGGTGGTCAAGCAGGCCCTCGCGCCCACCGATTCGCTCGGGCTGAAGACCATCGCCCCGCTCGCGGGGTTCACGTTCAGTCAAGAAGGCGTGGATGGAAAGGCCGCGGTGACTCTCTTTGAGCAGGCCATTGGGGATTCCCGCACCACCGCGCAAGCGGCCCGGCGTACGCTGGAGCGCTATAACGCAGATGATTGCGTCGCCACCTTGGCGGTGCGGCAGTGGCTGCGCCGTGGCGCCCCGTCGGTGGGGCAGGTGTGAGGGTGGCGTCGCCCCAAAAAACAAGAAAGGACACCACTAGTGAGCTTGTTTGACCGCATCATGGCACTGAACACCCCCGGACCCTTCCGTGCGGAGCGCGTGAGCAGGGAGGATGCGCTGGCCGGCGGGCGGCACCCGGTGCTGGAGAACCCGCAGCCGAACGCGGTGCTCGGCACGCCGCTGGCGGGCGTGAAGGGGCGCGGCGCGGAGGAATGGGAGCAGCACGGCAAGGACACCGCGGAGCTGGACGAGCTCGTGGTTGGGCTCGGCTGCTTCTGGGGCGCGGAGAAGCTGTACTGGGGAGAGCCGGGCGTGGTGGGGACCTCCGTGGGATATGCCGGCGGGTACACGAAAAACCCCACCTACCGGGAGGTCTGCACCGGGCGGACCGGGCACGCGGAGGTGGTGCGGGTGGTGTTCGACCCGCAGGAGACCACGGTGGAGCGGCTGCTGCAGATCGCCTTTGAGAACCACGACCCCACGCAGGGCGACCGCCAGGGCAATGACGTGGGCACCCAGTACCGCTCCGCCGTGTACGCCAGCACGCCCGAGCAGCTGGAGCGCATCAACGCCGCGCTCGATGCCTGGCGCGGGAAGTTCGTGGAGGCCGGCTTCGGCGAGCTCACCACGGAGGTGGCGCTAGCGGAGGACATCGGCGATGGCGAGTACTACCTGGCCGAGGACGACCACCAGCAGTACCTACACAAAAACCCCGGTGGCTATTGCAATCACGGACCGAATGGTGTGAGCTGCCAGACCGGGGTTCTGTAAAAAAGGGGAGGGCGGGGGCGCCGACGTGTGACGTGCGCCCCGCTAGCGCTTACTTAGCTGCGGCCTCGTAGCGCTTGGCAACCTCATCCCAGTTGAAGACGTTCCAGACAGCCTTCACGTAGTCTGCCTTGACGTTCTTGTACTGCAGGTAGAAGGCGTGCTCCCACATATCCAGCAGCAGCAGCGGGGTCAGGTTAACGGACAGGTTGCCCTGCTGGTCAGTCATCTGCTCGATGACCAGGCGCTCGCCGATGTGATCCCAGCCCAGCACAGCCCAGCCGGAGCCCTGCAGGCCCAGAGCGGCGGCGCTGAAGTGATCCTTGAACTCCTCAAAGGAGCCGAAGTCACGGGTGATGGCCTCAGCCAGCTCACCGGTGGGCTCGCCGCCACCGTTAGGGGAGAGGTTCTTCCAGAATAGGGAGTGGTTGGTGTGGCCACCCAGGTTGAAAGCCAGATCCTTGGACAGGGCGGTCACGGCGGTGCCGATGTAACCGTTCTTGCGTGCGTCCTCTAGCTTCTCTAGTGCTGTGTTAGCACCGTTAACGTAGTTCTGGTGGTGCTTGGTGTGGTGGATCTCCATGATCTCACCGGAGATGTGTGGCTCCAGTGCATCGTATGCGTAATCCAGCTCTGGCAGTTCGTACTTAGCCATTGTCTTAGAAGTCCTTTCAATATCTCTGTGAGGCTTACAACAACAAGTGTTACGCGCTTTTTCATTCCCCGCAACCATCAATTGTGATTTTTTGGGGGCGACGCCACCCCGCACTTCCCTGACCACCATCAATGCTGGGGGCGCGAGCGGTTGATGTGGGCGTAGAGTGGGGCCATGAGCCAAACACTTGGGACCAAGGTTGTGTTGATCGGTGCCGGAGATGTGGGCGTGGCGTATGCCTACACGCTGGTGAATAAGGGGCTAACGGATCACCTGGCGATCATCGATGTGGACGAAAGAAAAACGTGGGGGCACGTCCAGGACCTCAACCACGCGGTGCCGTGGAGTCACCACAACACGCGGGTGACTGTCGGCACGTACGAGGACTGCCGGGATGCCGCCCTGGTGGTCATCTGCGCCGGCGCGGCGCAGAAGCCCGGGGAGACGCGGCTGGATCTGGTGGCGAAGAACACGGAGATCTTCCGCAGCATCGTGGGCTCCGTGATGGAGCAGGGTTTCAACGGGGTGTTCCTCGTCGCCACGAACCCCGTGGACATTCTGAGCTACGCCACATGGAAGTTCTCCGGGCTGCCCTCCGGGAGGGTCATTGGCTCCGGCACGATCCTTGATACGGCGCGGTTCAGGTACGGGCTGGGCCGCTACTTCAACGTGGCGCCGACCTCCGTGCACGCGTACGTCATCGGCGAGCACGGGGATACGGAGCTGCCGGTGCTGTCTGCGGGGTCGGTGGCGGGTACGTCGATTAAGTCCCGGCTGCGGAAGATGAGCGCAGAAGGCGAGGGGGCTGGTGCGGAGGGCGAGGTGGCGGAGATTTTTGCCCGCACCCGGGACGCCGCCTACGAGATCATCCAGGCCAAGGGCTCCACGAGCTTCGGCATCGGTATGGGCTTGGCGCGCATCACCGAGGCGGTGTTCGGCAACCAGGACGTGGTGCTGCCCGTCTCCGCCCTGCTGGAGGGGCACTACGGGCAGGAGGACATCTACATCGGCACGCCTGCGGTGATTAACCGCGCCGGGATCCGGCACGTGGTGGAGCTGGAGCTCGACGATGAGGAGGCCAAGGCCTTCGAGCACTCCGCAACTGTGCTGCGGGGCGTGATGGAGGATACGGAGTTGGTGTAGGGGAAGGGCGCCGGTGGCGGCGTCGCCCCAAAAAAACTAGAAACCCCCGGCGGCGAGGAAGTCCAAGATCGCGGGCATCTCCCGCCGTGCCTGGGCGAGGCCCGTGGCGTAGGCGGTCTCGAGGCGCTTGCGGTTGCGGCTGGAGTTGCCGACGCGCATGTGCTCCGGGGTGACGATGTAGGCCCGGCCCTGGCGCTCGAGGTCGAAGATGTGGCGCTTGGTGGCGTTATAGCGCTCGTGGCCCCAGTGGACGGTCTCGCCCGCGGCGGCGTTGAAGCCGGAGAAGCGGTAGCGGACGGGAGACGCCTGAAACGCCTCCCAGTCCACCCCGACCGGGTGGCCGGGCTGACCCGCCTGCCCGTAGAGGAAGTCCGCGTTGAAGAATCCGTGGCCGCGGGCCCAGGTGCGCAGGCCGCCGAACTGCGGGTGGGATGGCAGCGTGGTGAAGGTCTCCCGCATGCGCTGGGCATCCTTGGCGATGTAATAGGCCACGTGAGAGGTGCTGGCGGAATTGCCGCAGACCCAGCTGAAATGGATGGGTTCCTCGAGGAGCGCCTGGACCATGGCGGCGGAATACACGGCGCGCATGGCGCCGCCCTCAAAGACGAGGGCGGTGTTGGTGATGTGTGTACCGCTTGAATGTGCTCCCCGTGAGTCCGCCGTGTTCACCCCCCCACAGGCTACAACAGGAATAGCAACGTTACATCTGTGATTGCTGTGCCCTTAGTAGAAATTCGTATGACAATAAGGTCATGCCTGTGAATATGACGGATCAGCAGCTGGATTCCTGGGTAAAGGAAGCCGAGGATGGGTACGATATAGATGTTCTGAAAAAGAGGGGGCGCGGGAGGCCTGGCCGGGGTGCGCGACCATCGCAAGTTGTCGCGGTTCGCCTTACGCAGGAAGAGCTCCATGCACTCGATAAGATTGCTGCCAAGCAGCAAATGTCTCGGTCAGAGCTCATGCGGAGAGCAATCAATACGTACACGGACGTTGCTTGACGAGGGGATCAGTTGCTTATTCACGCTATGAAGGCACGCCCTCAGTACATTCAGTTGCTCGAGTGACATGTAACGCCTTAGGCGACGCTGCAAGGTGAACTGCACGTGAAAACTGCACTAAAAGTAGATCTAAACCCGCTCCACGGGTATACATGCGCGCCGCGGGGGAGGAAGATGGGTGGTATGAGAATCGTGGCTCACCGGGGCGCATCGAAGGAACGCCCGGAACACACCATCGCCGCCTACGAGCTGGCGGTGGATCGCGGCACGGACGGCTTCGAGTGCGACGTCCGCCTCACCCGCGACGGGGAACTCGTGTGTATCCATGACCGCACCGTGGACCGCACATCGGACGGCACAGGGGTGGTCAGCGAGATGACGCTGGCCGAGCTGCGCGAGCTGAACTTCGGCACCCCGGAGGAGCCCGCACAGGTGCTGACGCTGAAGGAACTCCTCGAATTGTATGGGGATGTGCGCGGCGTGGGGGCGTCGCCGAAAGAAATCTTCATCGAGACCAAACACCCCAACCGCTATGGCCCCAAGGTGGAGTACGCGCTGCACGCGATGCTGCGGGAGTTCGGGATGGATGAGGATCCTGCGGTGCACATGATGAGCTTCAGCCCGCAGGCTCTGGTGCGTTTCCGGATGGTGAACCAGCGCCTGCACCGGATTCTGCTGCGCCGCGAGTTCCAGCGCATGGTTAACCCGGGCATGGAGGCGCTGAAGTTCGTGGACGCGCACGGGCTTTCGGTGGCTCGCGGCCGGTTGCGGCCGGATATCATTGGTCGATTTGGCGACGGCACCTACGTTTGGACGGCCGATAAGGAGGAGGACGTCCGGTGGGCTGCCCGGATGGGCGTGACGTGGCTGGCGACGAACTACCCAGGGCGCGCCGCGATGTGGCGCGACGATGAGCTCGGGGAGGGGTACTGGGAGAACAGTCAGCGGCGCGGGCCGGTTGGTTCTGGTGTGCCGGTTGAGCCTGTAGAGCCGGTAGGGACAGTTGAGGGGTTGGAGCCGGTAGAATCGTCCGCGTGGCTAAGAAAAAGAAGAATCAGGAAAACCTTCCAGAAGGCATGAGCCGCCGCCAGGCGAAGCTGGCGGCACGCGCGGCGGAGCGGGCCAAGCTCCAGAAGGATCCCCGCCCCTACGATGGCTTCGCCATGGAGGCGAGCCTCATTGCGCTGCAGGAATTCGTTCCCTCCGCCTACTTTGAGGCTGAGGTTGCCGGCGCAGAGCGGCCCGTGCGCATCGTGACGGTGCTGCCGGGTGCCGTATCCGCCATCGTGCGCGATGAGGGCGAGGGCACGGGCGCGGCGGCAGGCGTGGGGTTCGTGGCCCTGCAGTCCCAGCGCCGGGGCGACAACCCGAACCGTGACCTGGCGTACGCCCTAAACTGGGTGAAGAACGCGAAACCGGGCGAGTCCCTGGAGGTCGGCGTGGCCGATGGCACCGAGCCGGCGCTGACGGATCTGCTGGACAAGTCCATGGAGGCGCCCATCACGGTGGCGCAGGACTTCAACTGGTGGCTGACCGAGGAGCAGCAGAACAACCCGCAGGTGGTGGCGACGCTGCAGCAGGCCAATGACTCCGTGCTGCCTTCCGACAAGGTGGCCGCGGACATCTCCGGCGAGGCGTGGTGGATCAACCCGTCCGAGAAGGCTCACATCCGCTGGGTGCGTCAGGAGAAGGAGGCCGAGCTGCTGAACGCCCTGGCCCGCCTGCATGCGGCAGGGGAGCTGCACCTGGGTGAGGGTTCCAAGTTCGCGGGTGTGTTCCGGACCCACGGTGTGCTGGTGCCGGTGTGGGACCTGGATAACTCCAAGGATCCGGACGACTGGGCCGAGGGTCTGGAGGCGCTGGACAAGAAGCTGGCGGAGAAGCTGGCCGCCGAGGCTGATGGCTCCGCCGCCGAGTTGACCGGCGATGAGCACAAGGCGAAGCAGACGATCGTTTCCCGTGAGGTCACGATTCGCTAAGGGTCTGGCTGGGGGGGGAGGCAGCGCTGACGCCGCTGACCAGCCCAAGACCGCTAGCGGAGGCTGGAGAACAGCCCCTCGGCGGCGGCGTCGTCCCACAAAAGAACATTCCCCGCGTAGGTGTCCATCGTCCCGGCGGTGGGCACCGTCTCCTGCTGCGCGCCGCGCGCCATGCCCCACGCCAGGCGGGCGAGGTGCCAGACGTGATCGCCCTCATCAACCGTCAAGCTGCTGGTCAGCGCGTTGAGCACCTTCGTGGCCTTGAAGGGGTTGAACATCAGGCCGGGGCTGGCGATCTCGTGGCTCAGCGCGCTCAGGAACTGCTTCTGCCGGTTCACGCGGTCGAGGTCGCCGTTCGCGGAGGCGTATCGGGAGCGCACGTACCCGAGGGCGGTCGGCCCGTCCATCTGTTGACACCCGGCCTGCAGGTTGATGCCAGCCATCGGGTCATCCAGCGGCTCATCCACGCAGATCTCGATGCCGCCCACGGCCTCGACCACGTTCGCGAAGCCGCCGAAGCCGATCTCCGCGTAGTGGTCGATCCGCAGGCCCGTGGCCTCCTCCACGGTGCGCTGCAGCAGGGCGGGGCCGCCGAGGCTGAAGGCCTCGTTGAGCTTGGATTCGCCGTAGCCGGGAATGTTCACGAAGCTATCGCGCGGCAGGGAGAGCATGGTCGCTTTGCCGCCGAAGGCGGGCAGGTGCACGAGCATGATGGTGTCCGTGCGCCCCACGGAGTCATCGAGCTCGCCGGCCATGAGCCGGTCGGCATCTTCCGGGGTGAGACCCGCGCGCGAGTCGCTGCCGACCAGCAGCCAGTTGGTGCCGGAGGTGTTGCCAACGCGGCCGTCGTAGCTCTGGATGGCGTCGGTGCGCTGCAGCTTCCCGTCCACCCACATGGCCGTGCCGCCGGCGAGGACGAGGAAGACCGCCAGCACCAGCACCACCATGTGCCGGATTTTTATACGGCGACGCCACCGCGGCCGCCCCGCCACCCGCGCACCCCGAGGCAGGCGGTTGCGTGGTGGCTGGGCTGGAGGGGGACCCGCTGGCGCGGGGCGTGGCGGCTGCTGCGGAGGGTACCCGGCCGCCTGCGCTTGCCCGAGCTCGCCGGGGTAGGGCGCGGGAGTAGGCCGGGGCGAGGCCGGGGGAGCGGGGCGCGGCTGGCGGGGTTGCTGCGCGTGCCTAGGTTGCTGGGCGTGCCGGGGCTGATGCGGTACGGGTTGTTGCTGCTGCGGCTGCT
>DXFZ01000052.1 GCA_019114175.1 Candidatus Corynebacterium gallistercoris | reverse complement strand
GTAAGACGGTCGTGATCGCCGCCCTCACCGCAGCAGGCCTGGGCCTTGCCGCCTGCAACAGCGAGGGCGCTGACTCTTCCGGCTCCACCGCTTCCTCCAGCGCCACCGGCAGTGAAAGCGCTGCCGCCAATGCAGAGGGCACCGTGACGGTGGAAGACAACCACGGCACCCAGGAGATCGCAGTGCCGGCCCAGCGGGTGGCCTCCACGGACAACCGCACCTTTGAGGTTCTGGATCAGTGGGGCGTGGAGCTGGTTGCCGCGCCGAAGGGCCTTGTTCCAGCCACGGTGCCGGACTACAAGGACAACGAGGACATCGCTGACATGGGAACCCACCGCGAGCCGGACTTGGAGGCCCTGGTGGCCGCACAGCCGGACCTCATCGTCAACGGACAGCGCTTCGCCTCCCAGTATGAGGACATCAAGAAGCTCAACCCGGATGCCTCCATCATTGAGCTGGAGCCACGCGATGGCGAGCCCTTCGACGAGGAACTGCGCCGCCAGGTCTTGACCCTGGGCGAGGTCTTCGACAAGCAGGACGAAGCCCAGCAGATGGTCGATGACTTTGACAAGGCCCTGGAGCGCGCCAAGAAGGCCTACAACAAGGATCAGACCGTCATGGCCGTAAACGTCTCCGGCGGTGAGATCGGCTACGTGGCACCCGGCGTGGGCCGCGTGTGGGGTCCAGTCTTCGAGTGGCTGGACCTGACCCCCGCCCTGGAGATCGAAGGCGGAAGTGAGAATCATGAGGGCGATGACATCTCCGTGGAAGCCATCGCCGATTCCAACCCGGACTGGATCCTGGCCCTGGACCGTGACGCAGCCATCAGCGCCGGACAGGAAGAGGGCTACCGCCCGGCCAAGGACGTGCTGGAAGACAACGCTGCGCTCAAGCAGGTTACCGCACTGAAGGAGGGCCACCTGGTCTTCGCCCCGGAAGACACCTACACCAACGAGTCCATCCTCACGTACACCGAGATTTTGAACCAGCTTGCTGATGCCTTCGAAGGCAAGTAATCCCACCGCGCGCGCCACGCGCCAGGGCAACCCGCTGAAGGAGTGGACATTCCTTCTTGCCCTGGGCGTGGTGTGCGCGCTTATTGTGGCCAGCCTGTTCGTTGGTGAATACGACGTCTTCGCCGATGAGCTGGGAGTCGGGATGTTCACCATCACTCGCATCCCGCGCACCCTGGCACTCGTGCTCTCCGGTGCAGCGATGGCCATGTGCGGCCTGGTGCTGCAGATGCTGACCCAGAACCGCTTCGTGTCACCCACCACCACCGGCACCACCGAATGGGCGGGGCTAGGCCTGCTGCTGGTGATGATCGCCTGGCCGGAGGCTTCCATCATGACCCGCATGATCGGGGCAATCGCGCTCTCCTTCGTGGGGACCATGGTGTTCTTTGCGTTCCTGCGCAGAGTGAGCCTCAAGTCCAGCCTGATCGTGCCCATCATCGGCATCATGCTGGGTGCGGTGGTCTCATCCATTTCCACCTTCCTCGCGCTGCAGACGGATAAGTTGCAGAGCCTGGGTATCTGGTTCGCCGGATCCTTCACCAGTGTGTACAAGGGGCAATACGAAGTCCTGTGGATCGTCATTGCCGTGCTCATCGCCGTGTTTGTCTGCGCTGACCGATTCACCGTGGCGGGCCTGGGGGAAGACATGGCCACGTCCGTGGGCCTGAACTACCAGCGGCTCCTCTTCCTCGGCACCGGACTGGTGGCGCTGGCCACCGGCGTGGTGACCGTCGTGGTGGGCAACCTCCCGTTCTTGGGGCTCATCGTGCCCAACATGGTCTCCATGATCCGCGGCGATGATCTCCGTAGTAACCTTCCATGGGTCTGCGTGGTGGGCATCGGCATCGTCGCGGCCTGTGACCTGCTGGCCCGCACCATCATCTCCCCATTCGAGATCCCCGTCTCTGTCATCTTGGGGCTCGTGGGCGCGGTGGTGTTCGTCTATTTGATCGTGAGGCAGCGTTCCCATGGCTAACGCGATTGTGACAACGAGGCAGACCGATCAGCACCGGAGTGCTGGGGCATTCAGCAACAAGGCTATGGCTGCGCGGTATTGGATCACCCTCGCGGTCATCCTCTCCGCAGGTGCAGCCTTCGCCTTCGGCCTGCTGGCCTACGGCAACCCCATGCCGGTAGGCACGGACCAGTTCTGGCTGCTGGCCCGCCGCAGGATGGACGCGGTCACGGCCATGGCGATCGTGGCCGTGTGCCAGGCCATCGCCACAGTGGCCTTCCAGACGGTGACGAACAACCGGATCATCACCCCCTCCATCATGGGCTTTGAGGCCCTCTACGTGGCCATCCACACGGCCACGGTCTTCTTCTTCGGCACCACCGGCCTCGTGCAGGGCCGCAGCCTCAACGCCTACCTCATTCAGGTCCTGCTCATGGTGGGGCTGGCGCTGGCGCTATACGCCTGGCTGCTGACCGGCAACAGGGCCAACATGCACGCCATGCTGCTGGTCGGCATCGTCATCGGCGGCGGGCTGGGTAGCCTGTCCACGTTTATGCAGCGCCTGCTCACCCCCAGCGAGTTCGATGTGCTCACCGCCCGGCTCTTCGGTTCGGTGAACAATGCGGATGCCGAGTATTACTCCATTTCCTTCATCCTCATCGCCATCGGGGCCGGAGGAATCCTGCTGCTCTCCCGGAAGCTCAACGTCCTGGCGCTCGGCGCGGATGCCGCCACCAACCTCGGTGTGAACCACCGGCGCACCTCCATTCTGGTGCTGGCGCTCGTGGCGATGCTCATCGCGGTATCCACCGCACTCGTCGGACCCATGGCTTTCCTCGGTTTCCTCGTCGCCACGCTGACCTACCTCGCTGCACCCACAGCGGACCACCGCTACCTCTTCCCAATGGCCGCAGCCATCGGCTTCCTCGTCATGACCAGCGCTTACTTCGTCATGAAACACGTCTTCTACGCGCAAGGCGTGGTGTCCATCATCATCGAGCTCATGGGTGGCTCCGTATTCCTGTTCGTCATCTTGAGAAAGGGCCGGCTGTGATCGAATTACACGATGTCACGAAGAACTATGGCGAAGGCACCCGCATCGGGCCCGCCACCCTCACCATCCCACGCGGAGGCATCACCGCCCTGGTCGGCCCCAATGGCGCAGGCAAATCCACGCTGCTCACCATGATCGGTCGCTTACTTGATATGGATTCCGGCAGCGTTGCCGTCGCAAACCATGATGTGACCACCACAAAATCCAAGGACCTGGCCAAGATCCTGTCCATCCTGCGGCAGGAAAACCACTTCATCACTAGGCTCACCGTCCGCCAACTGGTGGGATTCGGGCGCTTCCCCTACACCGGAGGGCGGCTCACCGCAGCGGACGAAGAGATCATCTCCCGCTACATTGACTTCCTCAACCTCGCCCCGCTGGAAAACCGCTACCTTGACCAGCTCTCCGGAGGGCAGCGCCAACGCGCCTACGTTGCCATGGTGCTTGCTCAAGAAACGGACTACGTGTTGCTGGACGAGCCACTGAACAACCTCGACATCGAGCACTCCGTGCAGATGATGACCCACCTGCGGCATGCGGTGGAAGAGTTCGGGCGCACGATCGTGGTGGTGCTGCATGACATCAACTTCGCCGCCCACTACGCGGACCACATCTGCGCGGTTAAGGACGGGCAAATCGCGCACTTCGGCACGGTGGGGGAGATGATGCGCGGGGAAATCCTCTCCGAGATCTTCAACACCCCCATCGACGTGGTGGATAGTCCGCGCGGGCCGATGGCGTGCTACTTCTAGGGTTTTCTAGCGGCGCCCGCCCCGGCCGGTGCACGTGAGGGGATCCGGCAGAAGCCCGGAGGAGTCAGCCGTGGCCAGCAGGAGATCGGGCGCTAAAGTAGGCACCATGACTGATTACACAGCCCCACGCACAACCAGCCTGAACTCTGCTGAGCTTGACCGGGCCCTGGCGGAGGACGCGCCGGGAACAATCGTGGAGCTACCCATCGCCGGGGCATGGGCATTCATCCCGCAGGTGTTCGGTGATGACCGCGGCGGATTCCACGAATGGTTCCGCGCGGAGCAGTTCACCGAGCAGCTGGGCTACCCGCTGCAGGTGGTGCAGGCGAACCTCTCCCGCTCCGCCGCGGGCGTGCTGCGTGGCATCCACCTGGCGGAGGTTCCCCCAGGCCAGGCGAAGTTCGTCACCTGCGTGGCCGGGGAAGTGCGCGACGTGCTGGTGGATCTGCGCCAGGGATCGCCCACATTTGGCCAGCACCTGAGTGTGGAGCTATCTGCGGAGAACAACATCGGCGTGTACGTGCCGCTGGGGGTGGGGCACGGGTTCGTGGCCAATGAGCAATCCACCGTGAGCTATCTGGTGACAGAGGCCTACAGCCCGGAGCGGGAGTTTGAGGTGGATGCGTTTGACCCGGACCTCGCCATCGACTGGGGCATTGACCCGGAATCGGCCATCCGCTCCGGGAAGGACCAGGCCGCGCCGGGGCTGAAGGATGTCACTGAGCGGCTGCCGCGCTGGCGCGAGGTGCGCGGCTGGGAGAAGGAGCTGGCGGACGGTTGGGCGGAGGCCATGCAGGCAGCTGAGGACTGGGAAGAGGAACAGTAATGGCAGCGATGAAGGGAATCATCCTCGCCGGAGGGACGGGCAGCCGCCTGTGGCCCATCACCCAAGGGGTGTCCAAGCAGCTGGTGCCGGTCTATGACAAGCCCATGATCTTCTACCCGCTGACCACACTCATGTTGGCGGGGATCAGGGACATCCTCATCATCACCACCGCCGAGGATGCCGCGCAGTTCCGCCGGCTGTTGGGGGATGGGAGCCGCTGGGGAGTCTCGTTGCGCTACGCCATCCAGGACGAACCTAACGGCCTCGCTGAGGCCTTCATCGTGGGCGCGGATTTCATCGGCAACGACCCCGTGGCTTTAGTCTTGGGGGACAACATCTTCTACGGCTCCGGGCTGGGCACCCAACTGCGGAGGTATAACAACCCCGATGGCGGAGCGATCTTCGCCTACTGGGTAGCCCAGCCGGAGGCCTATGGGGTGGTGGAGTTTGACCAGCGGGGCACCGCCCTCTCCCTGGAGGAAAAGCCGGCGCAGCCGAAATCCAATTACGCAGTTCCGGGGCTGTACTTCTACTCCTCGGACGTGGTGGAGGTGGCCAGGTCCCTGGAACCCAGCCCCCGCGGCGAACTGGAGATCACAGACATCAACCGGCACTACCTGAACCAGGGGCGCCTGCACGTGGAGGTGCTGCCCCGGGGCACGGCATGGCTGGATACCGGAACTGTCGATGACCTGGCCGCTGCCGGGGACTTTGTCCGCGCCGTGGAAAAGCGCCAGGGCCTCAAAGTCAGCTGCCCGGAGGAGGTCGCCTGGCGCTTGGGCTACATCACCGATGATGAGATGGCCCGCGCCGCCGATGAGCTGGCGAAAAGCGCCTACGGGGCCTACCTGCACAGCCTGCTGCGGCGGGGTAAGGAGGGGTAAATGCCACTAGACGCAGACCGCATACAGCACCTCGTGGCCCGCACGTGGCGGGACCTTTCCTGGGTCTCGGTGGTGTACCCGGACCAGGGGATGGACCACGCCGTGATCGTGCTGGAAGGAGTGTCCTCCAAGGAGGGGGAGCTGGCGGATCTCATCCCTGAGCGCGTGGTGGTGCGGGTGCCGCACACGGCCGAGTATCGGGATCAGGCGATGCTGGAGTCCTCACTCATCGCACAGCTCTTCCGCGGAACTAAGGTGCGGGTTCCGGAGACGGTGCGGCAAGCCTATGCACGGGGCACCTTCAACACGGCTAGCCCGATTATCTTGACCCTGCAGTCCTATGTGGATGGCGAGCCGCTGGATGCGGAGCAGTGGTCAGAGATGACCGACCAGCAGCGGCTCCTTGCCGTCGAGCAGCTGGGAAGCCTGCTGGCAACGATGCATTCCATGCCGGCGGATGTCTTGCCCGTTTCTAAGGTGGAGCCCTGGTGGCTGGATGGGGCGGCCACGCAGCAGCTCAACACGAACCCCCGCGCGCTGCCCGGCAAGCTGGAGCTCATGCGCGCGCGGTTGGATGAATACTTGTTGCCGCACCTTTCGCCCCGCCAGGTCCAGCATGTCGAGCAGGTGTTAGCGCACGTCGATAGCCTCCTTGCCCGCCCCGGCCAGCAGCGCTGCCTCACCCACGGTGACTTGTACCCGGGCCACCTGTTGTGGGACGCCACGGGCGTGGGCGTGATCGATTTTTCGGACATGACCGTGGGGGATCCTGCCTTGGACTACGCGCACTTCGCGGGCATCGCCCCTGAGCTGCCGGAGTTGGTGATGCGCCAGGCCATGGAGCACGCGGCCGGGCGGTTCGAGTCGGAGGCGAAGGCCGAGCCGCTGTATGAGCCGGGCCTCCTGGAGCGTGCCGCGGTGTTCAAGCAGTGGGATGATATCTTCTTGGCCATCGATCACTACCGCACCGGGGATTCCGAACTCCCAGACATTCCGGAGGCCGAGGAGGACACGGAGGCTTAGCGCGGATCTTCCTCGCCCTCGTCGCCCTCGGGCTTGTTCTGGCCTTCTTCGGCCCGCTTGCGCTGCTCCTCCCGCCGCTTGCGAATCCGCTCTTGCTCGGCGGCCTTCTCCGCCTGGCGTTCCTGCTCCCGGCGCTTCTTGAACCGCTCTTTTTCAATGTTCCACAGGAAGTCCGGGTCATCGTCCGGCCCTTTGAGCTGTTGTTTGTTGTTTTTGGGGGCGACGCCCCTGCGCGTCCCCTGCCCACCCCAATTCTTGGGTCCAAAGGCTTTCCACAGCAGCACAATGGTGACGACGATGAGTAACAGCAAAACTATCCGGCCCATGAAACCTATCGTAAATGATTGGTGGTGCCGGGTGAAGGGGAACTAGAGTAGCCACCGTGACTAGTGAGAACAGTGCAGATGCGCAAAGTGTAAAAGGGCGCAGCCCGCAGGCACAGGGTAAGCCCAAGCTCAGTGGCAAGGCGTGGCGCGATATCTTGCTGTACGCCTTCCTGCGGCTGGCGCTGTTCTTCGTCCTCACCTTTGTGATCCACTCCGTAGTCATTCTGCTGGGCATGGCGGCGTACTTCCCGTTGCTGATCAGCATGACTTTGGCGCTGCTGCTGGCGCTGCCACTGTCTATGTTTATGTTCAAGGGTCTGCGCTTGCGGGTGACGGAGCAGGTGGCGCAGTGGGACGCGGGGCGTAAGGCGCACCGCCGGGAGTTGCGTCAGCAGCTGGAAGAGCGCCTGGGGGAGTAGTTCCAGCTTTAAGTACGCAGGAAGCGCTTCATGTGCGCTATTATGAACCTCACCATCGCGCTGTGAGGGTACCCTAAAAAATCCTGAGAATTCTCGGAGATTTCTTGCAGTCACACCTCCCCAGGTGTCCGGCGAACCTCGTGGCTTCCGTTGGTGCTGTGCAACATCCCCACAAGAAAGGCCCCATGGTTGAACGCTTCACCGCAGCAGCCCTCACCTGCTCCTATACTTGCTCCCTCACCTGCCACCCCGCCGGTGGCTGCGTCCATGCGCCGGATTCACGCCCTTGACGCCGCGCGGGCGGTGGCGATCATCGGCATGATGGCCGCCCATTTGATGTCCGATCCGACCTGGTTGAACACCCTGAGCTCGGGCTATCCCTCTGCCCTGTTTGCAATTTTGGCGGGCTGCTCGCTGGCCATCGTGAACCGACAGGACACGTTGGCTTCCCGGTACCGCATCCTCGTCCGCGGTGTCATCCTCGTTGGATTGGGTGTGGCCCTTACGGCGACACAAACTTCCATCTCGGTGGTGCTCGGGGCCATCGGTGGCATCTTCCTTGTCCTCTTCCCGGTGGTGAACCGCTCTACCCGCTTCCTCGTCATCCTCTGGGCGCTGCTGTTCTTCGGAGGTAGTGCCCTGACGGCCGCGTTGAACTTGTTCAACGTCTTTGTCCCCTTCCTCGTGGGCGTCTACCCGTTCGCGGCCTGGGTGACTTACGGAGTGTCCGGCATTCTCATCTACCGCTTCATCGTGGGCGGGGTGAGCGCACCCGGAGGCGAGGCGGACCAGCAGGGCGCGCCTCAGCGGGCTACGCTGCGCTGGCAGATCGGTGGGTTCATCGTGGGTCTGGGGGCCGCGATCGGCGGGTTCTTCCTGCGCAACGGGGCAGGCTTTGGCTTCGGCTCTGAATCCTTCAGCGCGTCCTCCGGCAGCGCGGTAGTCAAGGGCGAGTCCTCAAGCATTATTGAAAACTCCCTCAGCAGCTACACCGCTATGAAGGACATGGTTGAGGCCATGCGGCAGCAGCGGACGTGGGGCAACTACTGGGATACGTGGTACGGCTGGTACCCCCACTCCGGCGGGATGCTGGACATCCTGTTCAGCATCGGCATGGCCTTGGCCGTGATCTGTGGCTTCCTCCTGCTCTTCCGCAGCAGGCTGGCCACCCTCGCCTTCACCCCACTGCGCATGCTGGGATCCATGGCGCTCACCGCCTACGTGGCCCACGTGATCTCCACGGGATTCGTGCAAAACGGCTGGCCGTGGAGCTTGGATATGTACAAGGAGATGAAGGACTTCTCCACCTTCACCGAGGAATCGGACATCCTCATCGAGGCAACAGGTGACTCAACCTTGTTCTACTGGAGCCTCGCCGCAGGGTTGACCCTTCCCTGGCTGTGGAAGCTGAAGTTCCGCCGCGGCCCCCTGGAGTGGGTCATGCACCGGCTGAGCCAGCCCCCGGCGGCACTCCTGGCGGCTCCGCAGGCAGCGATACAGCCAGCGCCCCAGGGAACCCCGCAGCCCGGACCGGCAGAGCTACAGGAACGCAGCCAGCAACTCGGCAACACTCCACAAGAGCATGCCCCGGCCAACGAGCCCCAACACCGGGATTAGCGCCTTGCCCTCGGCCTTCTTCACCACCGGCTGAGCCGCCACAAACCACAGCGGCACAGCCACCAGGCCAATCAGTGCGGCAACGTCCCCCGCGGCCAACACCACAGTCGCCACCACAGCGCTACACACCAGCGCCACCCACAACCGGCGAGTGTTCGCGTCCCCCAGGCGGACTGCCAGTGTGATCTTCCCCGCCGCGGCATCAGTGTTGATGTCCCGCAAATTGTTCACCAGGTTCACAGACGCGGACAACGCCCCAATGGCCACGGCGAGCAGCACCCCACGCCACGTGATCCGGCCAGACTGGGTGAACTCGGTGCCCAGCACCGCCACCAGGCCGAAGAACACGAAGACCGCGACCTCGCCCAAGCCCCGGTAACCATAGGGATTCTTCCCTCCCGTATACGCCCACGCAGCGGCGATGCACGCCGCACCCACCACGATGAGCCACCAGGCCGAAAGCAGGCTCAAGATCACACCAAACACCGCGCCCGCACCCAAGGATGCGAAGGCCGCGTACTTCACCTTCTTCGGCTCCACCAGACCGCTACCCGTGAGCCGCAGTGGCCCGGAGCGGTCATCATCGGTGCCGCGGATGCCATCGGAATAGTCGTTGGCGTAATTCACGCCAATGATCATCGCCAAGGCAACCAACGCCGCCAGAACGGCGCGCAGCGCGTCACCGGACCCACTCCACACCGCCGCAGCGGTGCCCGCCAGCACAGGTGCGAAAGCATTGGCCCAGGTGTGCGGGCGCGCGCCCTCCAGCCACTGGGAAAAACTCGCTTGGGACAATACTCTTCCTTCCTTAATGTAAGAGACTCCCTGAAAGCCTACTGCCCAAGCCTTCCCACCAGCTCCGCCACCCCACGGCGGTCCACTTTGCCCGGGCCGATCAGCGGAATCTGCCGGACCCGCCACGCCCGCTTAGGCACCAGGTGCCGTGCAACAGCACCCCGCAGCGCCTCCCGCACCTCCCGGGTGATCTCCACCGGCTCATCCGCCAGGGGCACCTGCGTGCCGGACTCTCGGAACTCGATGACCGCGTGGACCGCCTGGCCCAGCTCAGGATAATCCACCCCCACAGCCACGGTGGCCACCACGCCGGGGACATGAGAATGAATCGCGTCCTCAACCTCTTCCGGCAGAACCTTATAGCCCCCGGAATTCACCGCGCCATCGGCGCGGCCGAGGATGCGCAGGGTGGCGTCGCGCCCAAAAACACCAATATCGGACGTACGGTAACTCCCTGATGCAAACGCCGGGAACCCCGGAACGTTGAGGTATCCGCGCGCGACCATCGGGCCTGCGACCACGACAGTGCCCACCCCGCGCTCGTCCGCGTCCTCGATGGTGACGCGCGCGCCGGGGATCGCGCGGCCATCGTAGACCACTCCACCTGCGGTTTCGCTGGAACCATAGGACTCCACGATGGTGACCCCCGCGGCGCGGAGCTGCTCGGCCAAGGCAGGGCGCACGGCGGCACCGCCGGCCAGCACGCAGGTGAACTCTGTTAATGCAGCGACGGCCCCCCGGTCAGTCGCGATCCGCTCCAGCTGGGCAGGCACCAGGGATGTGTACAGATGCTCTGTGGGGTAGTGGCGGCGGAGGGCGGCAACATCGTCGATGAAGCCCGCAGGCGTGAACGGCGTGCTGTGAGCTAAATGGCTGGCTAGGAGGGGTTCGAAGCCGGAGCGGAGGCTGCGCAAGATGACCTGGATGCCGGCGATGTGGTGGGCGGGGAGGGCCAGGAGCCACGGGCCGGGGCGGCCGGAGAAGGACTCGTGGAGGAAGGAGTGGGTGGCGTTATAGGAAGCCTCCAGCTGCTCCGGGCCGAGCTGGGCGCCCTTGGGGGTGCCAGTGGAGCCGGAGGTGCAGGCGATGAGCGTGCCTGCGGGGAGGGTGGTGTGTGTAGCGCCCATGAGGGACGGGAGGTCGGGTGTTGAAACCTTCCAATCGGCGGGGAGGGGGAGGAGGGCAATCTGCTTGTTCAATAGGGCGCGGCATGAATCAAGCGCCTCCCGGAAGCGGGAAGCGCTAATGATTCTGGCTTGAAGCACTACGTGATCCACCTGGTGCATGCCGGTAGTGTACCGGCAGCGGTATGAGAGGTGCTAGCGGGCTGCGAGGCCGAAGTCTGCCACGCGGGACATCGTTGCCTCCAGCTCGGCGGGGCCCGGAACGCGCTGGTGAATGGCGGCGAAAGCCTCCTGCACATCGTGGCGACGGGCGGGGGTGCGGCCGGTGTCCACGAGGTACGCGATGATGTCCAGGTAGGACGGGCTGCGCGTATCGAGGGCGTTGAGGCTGGGAGTGGGCAGGTCCGCGCCGGCGCGGAAGTACTCGGCCAGCTTCTCCTGGTCTGCGGGGAGCTCGGTGCCATCCGGCAGCGTCAGGGTGGTGGAGGGCTGGGCCTTGGAACGCTGTGCCTTTGTTTGTGCGGCGGTGTTGCCGACAGTGGAGGCAGGCTTGTAGTGGTCCGCGGCGGTGGGCACATAGCTCGGAGCGAGGGCGACACCAGGGGCTGCGGCGAATGCTCGGGTGCGAGCGGCGCCCAAAGCAGAGGTGTAATCCGTAGCGATGCCCGAGGTGAAGGAACGGAACTTGGACACTAGTTTTGCGAAGAGGTTAGACACGGCGCGCACCCTCCCTTCTTAAATCTTGTTGCTTGTAGCGGTGTGTGCAATGTCAATGCAACTGAGTGTACAGAACAATGATTGGAAAAGTCAAGTATTTATCGCTCCCATGAATTGTGGGCGTTTGTGCAGGTGAGCGGTGTGGAGTGGGGCTGGGAGCGTGGTGGGCGGATGCCGCGTGGGGCATTGCAGGGTGTGAGCGGACGAGATCTACTGCAGTATGCCTCTTGCGCCAGCTTCGGTCATGGTGAAGCGCCTTGTGGCTGAAGTCGGTGAACTTGTACGAATCTGGCTTGAATTTGGACTAGTTGAACGACTTTGTGGCCGAGGGGCGGGTGAACGTGCCTTAGTTCCAGCGGTAACGTGTGGTCTTCGGGAGGCAGGTGAGGGGAAGGAAGGTGGCGGGACCGGATTTTCGATCATTTTGCTACCGCGCTCGAAGGGCTGTGGCATTCCGGTGGATTCTTGCATGGATTATCAGCTTTTTTGCTTCCGCGGGTGGAGCGCAGTAGCAAAATGCTCGATCCCCATCAACGGGCGGCACTTGAGGCGGAGAAGGCTCAGCTGAAAGCAGAACAAGGACTTTTGCCGGGGGAGTCCCACCGCGATGAAAAGGCAATTCAGTTGCTAGAAGGCTCCATTGCGGCACTGCGCGCTAGCGGGCTTGAGGGCCGCAAATAGGTTCCCCGGCAGGGCAAAACCCCGCCCGCCGGGTACGGCGAGCGGGGCGAACGGGGAGTGTAGCTACCTAGAAGCCGGGCGACTACTTCTTGTTAGGGTTGCCCGGCCACTGCGTGGTGGGGGCATTGGGATCAACGTTGTTGGTGGTGCCAGCATCGCCCGTCTGAGGAGCGTTGAATTGGGTGGTGGCTGCGTCCTCGGAAGCGCCACCGGCATTGGTGGAGGTCACCGGGGCGGAAGTGGACTGGGTGTTAGCTCCCGGGGTTGCCTGGGGCGCGGAGTAGGTGGCGCCAGCAGTACCGGCACCAGCAGTGCCAGCGCCAGCAGGCACGGTCGCGTACGCGTTAGCCAGCTGCTCCTGGCGAGCCTGATCCTTCTCCAGCTCCTTCTTCTCCTTACGGCGACGCATCGGAGCGCTGAGCAGGTGATCCAGGGAGATGCGCCCTGCACCGCTTGCTGCCAGCGCCAGGCCAGCTGCGCCGATGACGCCAACCAGCTCCCAGCCGCCGTCGGAAACAAAAATGCCAGAGTCACGATGCGCAAACCAGAACGCGCCCACCATCTGGACAAACAGGATCGGCCCCACCAAGCGGACCAGCAGGCCGAGGATCAGCAGCGCGCCGCCAGCCAGTTCAAAGTAGGTGGCAAGCTGCGCGGAGATCTCCGGCGCGGGGGTGCCCATCTGCTCAAAGTTCTGCTGGACACCGTTGATGGTCCACTCGTCATACTTCTGCCAACCGTGCGCGATCAGCACGGTACCCAGCAGCAGCCGGGCCAACAACGTGAAAATATCCCTGAATACAGTCATATTTCCACAGCGTACCAAGGTTCGCCTGTAAAGGTGGCTCCAGCAGCAGCCCAGCACAAGCCCAGCGCCCCGCAGCACCACCTAGTAGTAGTACGGGAACTCCTCCCACCGCGGCTCGCGCTTCTCCAGGAAGCTATCGCGCCCCTCTACGGCCTCGTCCGTCATGTACGCCAGCCGCGTCGCCTCGCCCGCAAAGACTTGCTGCCCCATCAACCCGTCATCGGCCAGGTTGAACGCGAACTTGAGCATCCGCTGCGCAGTGGGGGACTTCGTGTTGATCGCCCGCGCCCACTCGATCGCCACGTTCTCCAGCCCCGCGTGATCCGCGACCTCGTTCACGGCCCCCATGCGGTGCATCGTCTCCGCATCGT
>DXFZ01000051.1 GCA_019114175.1 Candidatus Corynebacterium gallistercoris | reverse complement strand
AATTTGAGCCCCCTCACCAGGGAGGGAGGCAGCCGTAGAGGTGAGGCCTTCGCGCAGCCAAGAGGTCACGGCCCAGAAGCCCTGGGGATCGTGGGCCTCGGTGATCCCTCGTTGCGCGCGCAGGATCACAGGCACCAGTCCCGCGCGGTCAGAAGGAGCCACCGTGGCGGCAATGTGGATGGTCTGGCCCGGTTGCAGCTCAGAGGCGTGGACGGCTCCGGCCGCGTGCTTGTCCGAGAGGAACAGTGGCACCTCCCCCAGATCTGGGAGGGCCACGGAAACCTTGACACCGCCATCGGAGAGTGGTGAAGGCGAGCCAGAGACTTGGACGCGGCCGCGGAAATGATCCTTACCGACCGTGGCGAGGTGGGGGAAGAGGGAGCGGGAGGTGGCGTCGCTGTAAAGAACACGAAGGAACGCGCAACCAGCGGCTACCGCGGCGCACGATGCGGCGGCCGCGAAGGGGCGAGTGACGCGCGCGGGGAGGAAGGCGGCGGCGAAGACGAGGCAGACGAGGAGGGGCAGGGCGCTGCGGGCGTGAAGGGTCCAGGTGACGGCGAGCCACATGGCCAAGGCCGGTGGGACGAGGCGCAGGTCCGGGCCGCGGCGCTGGGCGATGGCTTCCGGGGAGTGCGGGTCGAGGAGGGCTGTGTGGTGGGCGGGGTGGCGTCGTTCAGCGGTGGAGGGGCGGGGTGTTGGGCGTGGGGCTGAGCGCGGAGTTCGGGGTGGCATGTCAGATGGTGACCTGGGTGCGCATGGACTCGAACTTGGCGGGGCCGATGCCGCGGACTTCGAGGAGCTGTTCCACGGCGGTGAAGGGTCCGTTGGTTTCGCGCCACGTGATGATCGCGGTGGCGGTTGCAGGGCCGACACCGGGGAGGGATTCTAGCACTGTGATGTCCGCGGTGTTGATGTTGATGAGGCCGCCGGGTTGGTTAGCTTGGGTTCCTTGGGCGTTGGGTTGGTTGGAGGTGTTGGGCTGGTTAGCTGAGTGTGGTGGGTTTGGCTGGTTGGGTGCGGGGGCGGTGTCGCCGGCGCGGAGGATGTGGGAGCCTTCGGCGTCGAGGACAATCTGCATGCCATCGTGCACAGGCTCCGCCAGGTTGATGGCGTGGAGGGCGGCCTCGGGGGCTGCTCCCCCGGCGCGGTCAATGACCTCGCCCACCCGGTCGCGCGTGGTGACGCGCAGCAGGCCCGGGCGGGCCACAAGTCCCTGGATAGACACCACTGCGGGGGTGGGTGCGGCGGAGGCCTCGGTGGGATCGGCAGGGTCGTTGGGATCTGCGGATTCAGTGGATTGGGCAGCGCCAGTGGACTGGGCGCTGCTGCTGGAGTCCGTAAGGCCCGTGGAGCCCGTGGAGCCAGCGGCGCCGGCCGTGGGCAGGGCCGCGTAGGGGTCGGGCTCCTCTGTGGTGAGCACGTGGCACCCGGCCACGAGGGCCACGATGAGGCCGATGGCGGCCACGGCGGTGACCAGCGCCTTCGCGGAACTCGCAGAGAGCACAGAGCGGGTCTCTAAGTCCAGGTTCGCCACGGCGTGCTCCGGCATCGGCTGGGCCAGCGCCTCCACACGCTTGCGCACCTTATCCTGGGCGCGCGCCGCGGAGCGGGAGAGGTTGGGAGTGTTCATGGCGCCCAAGTCCACCACACGCGGCAGCGCGGGCAGGCCGGACAGGTTCATCCGGCGGGGTCAATTGTGGATAACTCCCCCGCTGTGGACAACTCCACCCCGATCAACGCCGGAAGGCTAGTCCTCCGTCTTGGCCACAACCACGCCCACAGCGCCCGGACCAGCATGGATGGAGAGCTCCGGGCTCAAATCCACCATGTCAAGCACCACCTCGGGGAACTCCTCCCACACCAGCGGCTCGCCCTTGCCGTTCCGCTTCGGCTGGAACTTCCCCACCCTGCGCGTCTGGGCGATCTTCTCCTCCACCCGGCGCATGAGGTCACTGGCGACCTCCAGGGCCTCATGGTGGTGGATCGCGATGCGCACCGTGCGGGGTGCGGGGCTATCGCTCACCACATCCGTGAGGATCGGTTCCACGACTGAGTGGTTGGCATCCTCTGCCGGGGTGGCATCCCCACCGGAGGCCGCTGACTCGCGACCCCCACTCTGGGAGTTGTCCGGCTGGGAGGTGGTGGCGTCGCCCCCAACACCTGCCACACGAGTAGCCCGCATGGCCTCCTCCACCACCGCCATGTGCACCGTATCCACCAGCTTGTCCATGGCCTTCGCCTGCGTGCGAGTTTTCGCAGCCAGGATCAGCTTGCCATCGGTGAGCTGGAAAATGGGCTTGATCGCCAGCGCCGTGGTAATGAGGGTCTGGCCTGCGGAAATGCGGCCGCCCTTGCGCAGGTTGTCCAGGCGGTGGACGTACAGCCACAGGGAAGACTCCGCGATGGTGCGCTGCGCGACGCGCGCGACTTCCGCCACGTCCGCGCCGTTGTTCGCGGCCTTCGCGGCCTGCACGGCGGCATACCCCAGCACCATGCCGATGTTGTTGGTATCCACGATGCGCACCAGGCCATCGAACACGCCCGCGGCGGAGACCGCGTTGGACCAGGTGGCGGAGAGCTCCTTGGAGAGGTGGATGGCGACCACGCCTGCGTCCCCGCCGCGCTCCAGGAGGCGGGCGTACGTGGCGGCGAGCTCCAGGGCGCTGAGGCCCGCAGTGGTTTGATCCTCACCCTCCTGGAAGGTGTGGAGGTCCAGGACGGTGATGTTGTGCTCTTCGGCGAGGCTGGCGGGCAGGCAGGCGGAAGAATCCGTGACAACGTGGACGGTCATGCGGGGCCATCCTCCCCGCCCTCATCGGGGCTGGCGGAGCCCATGGGGGCGGTGGCGTTCACGCCCACGTTCCAGCCCTCCAGGTGCCAGCGGGCGGTCTTCCACCAGGTGTCAGTGGCTTCCGGCATGCGGGGGACGGTAGTGCCATCGATGGCCGGGGTGGAGCGGCCGGTGCCCTCCTGGAAGCGGGGGCGGGCGACCAGCTGGGACCAGCAGACGTTACCCAGGCCGGAGAAGATGGGGTAATGATCCACCGGCAACTCTAGGAGGCGGGCGGTAAGGGCGCCGATGGTGCCGCCGTGGGCGACGATGACCACGTCACCTTCTTCAAAGGTGTTCTGGTCCATGATCTCTTGGACGACCTGGTAGGCGCGTTCGGCGACATCTAGGCGGGTCTCCCCCTGCGGCGGGGCCCAGGTGGGGTCATGCTTCCAGTAGTGCCGCTGCTCCGGGTAGTCCTTGTCCACCTCGCCGTGGGAGGCACCTTGCCATTGGCCAAGGTCCGTTTCGCGGAGGCGCTTGTCCGTGGTGACGTGAAGGCCCCAGGTAGTGGCCAGGATGGTGGCGGTTTCCCGGGCGCGGATTAAGTCACTGGAGTACACCGCGGAGATCTTCCGGTCCTTCAGGCAGCTGGCGGCGGCCTGGGCCTGCTCCACGCCGGTGGCGGAGAGGTCCGTGTCTAGTTGGCCTTGCATGCGCCCGGTGGCGTTAAAGTCCGTCTGCCCATGGCGGACCAGCATGAGGCGCCTTTCACCCATGAGTGTGTTCCTGCCGCTGATTAGAGCTCGTCCGCGTCCGGCGTGGGGCCAGCCAACGGGAGATCATCAATGCTGGTGGCCTCCAGCACCTCTTCCCCACCCCAGTTGGGGCCGCGGTCAACCTGCTCCACGCCCTCAACCTCGATCTGCGGGGCATCGCACCACAGGCGGTCCAGCGCGTAGAACTCGCGCTCCTCCCTGCGCTGCACGTGCACCACCACGGAACCGTAATCCAGCAGCACCCAGTGCCCCTCGCCGCAGCCTTCGCGGCGGTTGGGCTTCAACCCCTCCTGGGTCAGCTGGTCTTCTACTTCCTCCACGATGGAGTTGACCATGCGCTCATTATCGCCGGTCACGACCACGAACACGTCCGTAATGGCCAGGCGGTCAGACACGTCAATGACCAGAATGTCCTCACCCAGCTTGTCAGAGGCGGCGCGGGCGGCAACGCTGGCGATAGCGATGGATTCTGCAGTGGCAGTCAAATGGTTAAGCCTTCCTTAGGTAGTTATCGCTCCCATCCTAGCTTATGTATTAGCGCAGGTACATCCCGTGTTTCGTGATGTACTGGACCACGCCATCCGGCACGAGGTACCACACGGGCCGGCCCTGTTCCGCGCGTTGGCGGATTCCCGTGGAACTGATGGCCATCGCGGGGATGTCCACCAGCGAGAGGCGGCCGGCATCGACCTCTTGCTGCAGCGGGCCGAGGTCTGCGGCTTCGGCGGCCTCTGCGGCCTCTGCGCCATCTGCACCGTCCGCATCCGATCCGCTGCCCCTGCCCGTCGGCAACGCATACCCCGGCCGCGTCACCCCCACGAAGTGCGCCAGGTCAAACATGGACTCCCAATCGCGCCACGTCACGATCTTCTCCAGCGCATCCGCACCCGTGATGAAGAACAGCTCCGCGTCCGGGTAGGCCTCGCGCATGTCATGGAGGGTATCCACCGTGTAAGTATCCCCCTCGCGGTCAATATCCACCCGGGAGACCAAGAACCGCGGGTTGGAGGCGGTGGCCACCACCGTCATCAAATACCTGTCTTCGGCCGGCGAGACCTTTTTGTGCTTCTTCTGCCACGGCTGTCCGGTCGGCACGTACACCACCACGTCCAGGTCAAACAGATCCGCGACCTCGCTGCCGGCCACCAAGTGTCCGTTGTGGATCGGGTCAAAGGTGCCGCCCATGATGCCCACGCGCCGCGGCTGCTGGGCTGGCCGCGGCTGCTGCGTTATGTCCTCGTGCGTTGTGTCCACGCTTACACACTCTTCCCTACACCCCGCCGGGTGCCTTAACCTTGCACTAGAAACCTGACAAACACTGAGAGCCATTCTATCCGCCATGCCCGCACAACCCGCTAAGCCCGCCAAGCCCGCCAAGCCCGCCAAACCCTCTCGCTCGCGCACCGCCACCCACCCCCGGCGCCGCGGCACCAACCCCTGGGTCCCCAACCAGCACGGCGCGTGGGCGATGCTCCTCCTCCCCACCCTCACCGGCATCGCCGCCGCCCACACGCTCACGACCGTCCCCATCGCCATCGCGTGGGTCATCGGCTACTTCTGCTTCTTCGCCGCCGGGCTGTGGCTCAAAGCCCGCAACGCCAAGCGCAAGGCGGAATACTTCCGCCCCATGGCCGTCTACGGCGCCATCGCTGCCCTCGCCGCGCTCGCTGCCGTCATCATGCAGCCGACACTCTTGTGGTGGGCATGCGCCTTCGCACCGCTGGTGATGGTGGCGGTTGTTGAGACGTGGCGGCGTCGCCCCCGAAGTCTCGCCAGCGGTACCTCAACCACCATCGCGAGTGCCCTGATGTTCCCCGTAATGCTCAGCACCTCCCCCGGTGCCCTGACGCCCGAGGGCTGGTTCGCGACCGCCGTGATGGCCGCGTATTTCACCGGCACGATCTTCTACGTCAAAACCATGATCCGGGAGAAAGGCAACGCGACCTTCTACCGCGAGTCCGTGGGTTTTCACGCGCTGGCCTGCATCGTTGCGGTGGCGGGTTGGTTGCTGCCGGTGTCTTTCGCGACGGCAACCCTCTCAGCCCTCGTACTCAGCCTGGCACTGGTGCGGGCAGCGTTAGTGCCAAAGCATGAGAAAACCCAGGCGTGGAGCCCCAAACAGGTTGGCCTGTGGGAACTTCCATTGTGCCTGGGTGTGGCCGCGGTGGCGCTGCTGGCTTAAGCCTTGTGGCTTGGTGCTTATGCCTTAGGGGCGCACCTGGCCCTGGCCGTTGATGACCCACTTCGTGGAGGTCAGCTCCGGCAGACCCATAGGGCCGCGGGCGTGCAGCTTCTGCGTGGAGATGCCGATCTCCGCGCCGAAGCCGAACATCTCGCCATCCGTCCACGCGGTGGAGGTGTTGACGGAGATCGCGGCGGCATCCACGAAGGTCTCGAAGTAGCTGGTCACATCGTAATCTTGGGCAGCGACGCCCTCCGTGTGGCTCGTCCCATACTTATTGATGTGGGCCACTGCCTCTTCCACGCCATTGACGAGAGCCGCGGCGATGTCCAGGGAGAGGTACTCATCGGTCCAGTCCTCCTCCGTGGCCTGGACGACATTGTCCACGAGGTGGCTGAGCTGGTCAGTATCACCGTGGATGGTCACGCCAGCGTCTTGGAGAGCGGTGAGGATGCGCTTCTGGTCCTCCTCCGGGAGGTTCTTATCCAGCAGCACAACCTCGGTGGCGTTACAGACGGACGGGCGGCGAGTCTTGCCATTGATGATGAGCTGGATGGCCTCCTCAACCTTGGCGGACTTATCCACGTAGAAGTGGCAGTTGCCGGTGCCAGTCTCAATGGTGGGTACCGTCGCACCCAAAACCACAGCGTTGATGAGGCCCGCGCCGCCACGGGGAATGACCAGGTCAACCAGGCCACGGGCGGTGATGAGGTCCTGCACGGATTCGCGGGTATCGCAGGGCAGGAGCTGGACGATCTCGCGGGGCAGGCCCTGCTTGGCCGCCACGTCCTGGAGGATCTCCACGACCTTGACATTGGTGTGGCGGGCGGACTTGGAACCGCGAAGGAGTGGGACGTTGCCGGACTTGATGGCGAGGCCGAAGGCGTCCACGGTGACGTTCGGGCGGGCCTCATAGACCATGCCCATGACGCCTAGGGGCACGCGCACCTGCTTCATGCGCAGCCCGTTGGGGCGGGTGCTGCCACGGACGACCTCGCCCACCGGGTCCGGCAGGCCGATGACGAGGCGCAGGCCATTGGCGATGCCTTCGATGCGCCCTTCATCCAGGCTTAGGCGGTCGATGAGGGAGTCATCGAATCCGGCTTCCTTGCCGGCTTGGACGTCCTTCTCGTTCTCCGCGATGATGGCGGCGGAGTTGGCGATGAGCGCTTGGGCGGCGGCTTCCAGCAGGTCGTTCTTCTCCTCGGTTGAGAGGAGCACGTCCAGGCTTACTTCCTTCGCCTTGCGCGCCTTGGTGAGAACCTCGTCGCGCTCAGCTTGACGTTCGGGGGACAGATTGTCGTTTGGGGACAGATTGTCGTTTGTCTCACTCATGGGAACCCATTCTACGGACTGATGGGCGGAATATCAGCCGTTTTGTTCAGCTATCTTAGGGCTGGCCTATGGGATTCGGTTGTTGCGAGTGGTGGCGCCTATGGCTTTGGGAGCTTCTATTCCACCCCTCCCCCTAGTCCG
>DXFZ01000050.1 GCA_019114175.1 Candidatus Corynebacterium gallistercoris | reverse complement strand
GACTTGTACTCAGGGTGGGCCTGAGTCGCCACGAAGAACGGGTGAACGTCCTTCGGGTACTCCACAAACTCCACCAGCATCCCATTCGGGGAGGTGCCACTGAACTGCAGACCGGAGCCTTGCGTGATCTGCTCCTTGAATGCGTTGTTGACCTCGTAGCGGTGGCGGTGACGCTCGCTGACGTCACTGGTGCCGTAGAGGGCTTCCACCACGGACCCCTCGGCCAGCGTTGCTGGGTAGGCGCCCAGGCGCATGGTGCCACCCAGGTCGGCCTCGCCAGACACGGCAGCCTTCTGCTCCTCCATCGTGGAGATCACCGGGGTTGCCGCCTCCGGGTCGAACTCGGTGGAAGACGCATCTGCCAGGCCAGCGGCGCGCGCAGCCTCGATCACGATGCACTGCAGGCCAAGGCAGATGCCCAGCAGAGGCAACTTATTTTCCCGAGCGTACGTGATGGCACCGATCTTGCCCTCGATGCCACGAATGCCGAATCCGCCAGGGATCACCACTCCGTCTACGTCCTTCAGCGCCTCGGCGGCGTCTTCCTGCGTCTCACAGTCATCGGAGGTGATCCACTTCACCTTCGCCTTTACGTTGGCGCCGAATCCGCCCGCGCGGATGGCCTCTGCCACGGAAAGGTACGCATCGGGCAGATCAATGTACTTGCCCACGATGCCGATGTTGACCTCATCCTGCGGGTTATGAACGCTTTCCAGCAGCGTGCCCCAGGTGCTCCAGTCCACATCCCGGAATGGGAGGTTGAGGCGGCGAATCACGTAGTTGTCCAGGTGCTGGGAGTGCAGCACCTTTGGAATGTCGTAGATGGAAGGTGCATCCGGGCAGGACACCACGCCTTCTTCATCCACGTCACACATGAGGGCGATCTTCGCCTTCATCGGCTGCGGCACCTCGCGGTCGGCACGCAGCACCAGCGCGTCCGGCACGATACCAATGTTGCGCAGGGCTGCCACGGAGTGCTGGGTGGGCTTGGTTTTTAATTCTCCCGACGGCGCCAAGTAGGGCACCAAAGACACGTGGATGAATGCGATGTTATCGCGGCCAACCTCGTGACGCACCTGACGGGCCGCCTCCAGGAAAGGCTGAGACTCGATGTCGCCCACCGTTCCGCCAACCTCGGAGATAACCACGTCCGGCACGTTACCCTCAGCGTCCGGCAGTGCCATCGCCAGCACAGAGGCCTTGATCTCATCCGTGATGTGCGGAATGACCTGGACCGTCTTGCCCAGGTACTCTCCGCGGCGCTCCTTGGCGATCACATTGGAGTACACCTTGCCGGTGGTCACGTTGCCAGCTGCGGACAGATTGCGGTCCAAGAAGCGCTCATAGTGGCCCAAGTCCAAGTCCGTCTCCGCGCCGTCCTCGGTGACGAAGACCTCACCGTGCTCAAACGGGTTCATGGTACCCGGATCAACGTTGAGGTACGGGTCCAACTTCTGCATGGTCACGCGCAGCCCGCGGGAGGTCAGAAGCTGCCCCAAGCTGGCGGCCGTGAGGCCCTTACCCAACGAGGATGCCACGCCGCCCGTGACGAAAATGAACTTGGTGTGGTGCTCTCCACGGTTACTGGACAACGGCTCTCCAAAAAGAATCTGTGCGCGGATATAAAAAATCCCGCAGGTGATTACCTACGGGACTTCAGCCTAACACACCTTCGGCCGGTTCACGGCGGCGCTCTACTCTCGCGCTACTCGATGGTGCCCGCCGCAGCATTCGGAGCCGTGCCGTAGTGGCCAGCGCGGTCCTCGCCTTGCTGCTGCAGCGCTCGGATCACGGTCACCTGCCCTGCAACGGAACCCACGTTATCTACCGTGGAGACGTCCTCCTTGGCATCCTTATCGGCGCGGATCATGCCCACGGCACCTTCGGCATCGGCGCTGCCGCGTTCACCAGCCAGCACCACCCCACCCATGGTGGAGTCCATGCCGGCCGCGAAGTCGCTCAAGAATTGCGTGCCGTAGTTCCCAGTCTCGGCATCTCCACTGGAGTCACCCGTGATGATGACGGCGAGGTCTGAGTCCGCGGGGGCGTCGCCCACAACAGAAATGTAACCATCCTTACCCAGAGCGCCCATGACCACCGCGCGGTCAGACTCGCTGGCGGCCTTATCCCCCGCACCCACCGCGGCGGCGAGCAGCTGGCCCGCATGCATGCCCGGGTTCAAATTGTCCTCGGAAAGCCGAGCGCCCGCGGGTAGCGAGTTCGCCGCGATGGACTTCAGCTCATCACCATGGTCAGCGGAGAGAATCTTGTCCTCCAAGGTCACTTCTCCCGCCACCGTCCCGCCGGCCTTCTCCACGAGCTCCTTGACCCCGTCAACAGCACCCTCCGGGGCATCGCCGGTGTGGAACACCGCCACGGACTTTTCCGCCAAGCGATTGCGCACCGCCAGATCCGCGATGGAATCCAGAACCTCGTCAGAGACCTCCGCTTCCTGCTCGGCCACCGTACGGGCGGCCTTCTCATCGCTCAATTCCTGCTGCACGGCCGCGGCTGAACCGGAAGGACCGCCCTCCACGTTCGGCGCCAGCGCGTAAAAACCGAAGGCCGTGCCAATAGCGATGCCGAAACCTAGACCCGCAATAACCTTTCCCGCACTCATACCAGTGACCTCACTTCCAACCGCTCTTTCTGCCGCGAACTCTTAAGAATCACTACTAAACAGGCCCTGCACGCTCAGCGCAAAGCTGTTCCAGGAGTCGATGAGGTTCTCCACAAAGTTGCCATCACCCGTGAGCCCGGCGATGGCCACGATGACAACCAAGGCAGCCAACACCCCCAGCAGAGCCCACAGCCAGCCGCCACCGGACTTAGAGACCCGGTACAGCTCCGCCACGGAGGTGGAGTCCACCAACTTCGGCCCCACGCGCAGGTGAGACATCAGCGCGGATGGAGTGTCCTGATCCTGGGACTCGTGGAAAATGTAGTCCAAATCCACGGCGTGGCCCACGTTCACGATCATCGAAGCGCCGTGATAATCCGCCAGCAGCAGGCTCAGATCCGTGGCGTTGTTGGTGGCGGCCGGGAACGTCATCGCGCCCACGCCCAAGTCCTGGATGCGCTCCAGGCCGTGCGCGTGACCGTCCGGCTCCGCAGGGAGGACCACGGTCGCGCCAGAGCGCAGCGCCTGGGAGGAAATGCGCTCCGGATCACCCACGATGATGGCAGGCTTGTACCCCTCCGCCAACAGGTCATCGGCAGCGGTCCCCACGGTGATCAGGACTGGGTCATACTCCCGCAGGAAGTAACGGATGTCCTTGAGCTTCTGGCGCACCTGCGGATCCGGGGAGACCACCACAACCTTGCGGTCATCCATGTCCACCTCCACGTCCGGAATGCCCAGGCCGTCAATCAGCAGCGGAGCTTCGGAGCGCACGAACTCGCTCATGTTCCCGGACAGCGCCTCTACGTGGTCACCGAGGGCCTCCCGCGCCTCTTCGAAACGCGCCGCAGCGGTGTCCAGGTCCAGCTCCTGGCCCTCACCGATGGAACGCTCCCCGTAATAGACCTTCGCCTCGTGAAGGCGGCCCTTCTTACCGTTCTTCACCTTTTTGGTCAGAGAGCCTTCGGCGTTTTCCACCAGCACAATGCCGGAATCCAGCATCATCTGCGGGCCGAAGTTCGGGACCTGCCCGGTTGTAAACGGCGCGGTGTTCACCACCGCCGCCACGCGCGCATCGATCAGCTTCTGGGCCACCGCGCGGCTCACGTCCGGCTGGTTGATGATGGCAATATCACCAGCGGAGATCTTCGCTTTGGTCAGGCCTTTCGGCCCGGTGAGGTCACGGGTGGCACCATTGATGCCAGGCAAGTCTGATCGGGAGAAAATCATGGCTCCCATTGTGGTACTGATGTGACAAATGATGCTGAAGGCGCGCCGAATCATTGTGGAAAAACCCTGCCCGCGCTACCATCAAGCAGTGATTTCCAGTGATTCCAGTGCCACGCATAGTGATCCCACCAAGGATCCCAACGCGGTTCTGTTCAAATTCATTTACCTCTCTATCGCCGCCGCGCTGGCAACGATTGTTCTCAAGTTCATCGCCGCGCACGTCACCGGCTCCATGGGTTTCCTCTCCGATGCGCTGGAATCCACCGTTAACCTCGTGGCCGCCATCGTGGCCCTCATCGCGCTGAAAGTCGCCGCCAAGCCTGCGGACGACAACCACCATTTCGGCCACTCCAAGGCAGAGTATTTCTCAGCCCTCATTGAGGGGTTGATGATCTTCATTGCCGCGGGCGTGATTCTGTTCACCGCGATCCGCCGCCTCCTCGACCCTGTGGAGCTGGAGCAGCTGGGGATTGGTTTCGCCTTCACCATCGTTGCCACGGTCATCAACTTGGCGGTCGGTGTGCTGTTGGTGCGCAATGGCCGCAAGCACCGCTCCACCACCCTCGTTGCCGATGGCAAGCACCTGCTCACGGACGTGTGGACCACGGTGGGCGTGATCGTGGGCATGATTGGTGTGATAATCACCGGCTGGCTGTGGCTGGACCCGGCCATCGCCATCGTGGTGGGCATCAATATCTTGTTCACCGGCTACAAGTTGATCACTGAGTCCATGTCCGGCCTGCTCAGCGCTGCTTTTTCTGAGGGCGACGCCGCCACGCTGGACACCACCCTCACCACATTCGCGGACCATCACGGAGTGCGCTTCGCCAAGCCCCAGACGGTGGAATCCGGCCGGCAGCGCTTCGTGTATGCCACGATGTACGTCCCCGCCGAGTGGACGGTCGGCGCATCTCATGACATCGCCGATCAGCTAGAAATTGATGTGGACAAGACCCTCCCGGGAACCCAAACGTTCATCCACATCGAGCCCGAAGAACTGGCGGGCACACCCCATAGCTCCGCCCAGTTCTAAGACCACCCAGCTCTTAAGCGGCCTCAGGCTACAGCTGCGCCTTCGCCTGCCGGGCCATCTCCATCAGCTCCTCGGCGTGGGCGCGGCCAGTATCTGACTCCAGGCCCGCCAGCATGCGGGAGAGCTCATCAATGCGCTCCTCCTCGCCCAGGGTCCGCACCGAGGAGCTCACCGAGCTCTCGGACACGGACTTGGAGACGTAGACGTGGGCATCCGCGAACGCCGCCACCTGGGGCAGGTGGGTGACCACGATGACCTGGTTGTCCACGGCCAGCTTCGCCAACCGGCGCCCGATCTCCACGGCGGCCTTACCGCCCACGCCGGCATCCACCTCGTCGAAGACCATGGTGGCCCCTCCCTTGGAGGTCGCCGCGAGGATTACCTCCAGGGCCAACATCACGCGGGAGAGCTCACCACCGGAGGCCGAGCCCGCAAGCGGGTTGACGTTCCCGCCCTGCACCAGCTGAAACTCCACCTCATCCAGCCCATAGGGACCGGGCTGAGCCGTGTGCGTCAGTGCCACGCGGATTTCCGCGTTCATGTGGAGGCCGCGGATCTCATCGGTCACCGCCGCCCCAAAGGTCTCTGCCGCCGCCACGCGGGCCGCAGAGAGCTGTGCCGCTGCGTCCATGACCTCCCCGTAGGCGTGCTCCACCTGCGCGCGCAGCTTATCAATCGCCTCACCGGAGACATCAATGCTGGCCAGGCGGCGCTCGGCCTCGTCACGCCAGGCGATGGCCCCATCCACGTCCACGGCGTACTTACGCAGTTCACGCAGCTCCATTTGGCGCTGCAGCATGTCCTCCAGCGCCTCCGGATCCGGAACATCCGCCAAGGCCTGGCCGATGTCGGCGGAGATATCCGCCAGCACCACGGCCACCTCATCGAGGCGCTCACTCAGGCGCTGCATCTGCGCATCAACCCCGCTGAGCTGCCGGGCCGCCTCCCCCACCAGGTCAGTGGCGCCGGTCAACTCGGCATCCTCGCCCCCATCCAAGGCCGCCATCGCCTGCGCCATCGCCGCGCGGAGATCATCGGCAGCCTGCATCCGCTGGATCTGCTGCTTTAGTTCTTCATCTTCACCGGGCTGCGGATCAATGGCGTCAATGGCCTCCACCGCCCGCTGCAACGTTTCCGTCTCCAAGGCCAGCTCCCGCTTGGCCTCCAGCCGGCGCTGCAGGTCCTTATCAAGGTTCTGCCACGTTGCCCGCAGCTCCCGGTAGCGCCGCACATCTTCCCGCACCCCCGCAAACCGGTCCAAGGCGTGGAGCTGGCGCACCGGATCCAGCAGGCGGAGCTGGTCATTCTGGCCGTGAATAGTCAAGACGTGCCCGGAAAACTCCCCCAGCACGCCTGCTGCCACACCCTTGCCCGCCAGGTGCGCCCGGGAGCGCCCCATAGCGGAGACGGTACGGGAGGCGATGACTTCCCCGTCCTCAATGAACCCGCCGACCTGGTCCACCAGCTCTTCCACCGCGGACGAATCCACCGCGAAGTAGCCTTCCACCAGCGCCTTGTCTGCACCGGAACGCACCCGGGAGGCATCCGCCCTGTGCCCAGAAAGCAACCGCAGCGAACTGACAACCATCGTCTTACCGGCGCCAGTTTCACCCGTGACCACAGACAAGCCACCGGCAAATTCTGCGGTGGCTTCCTGGATCACGCCCAGGTTTTTGATATTGAGCTCAGTCAGCATAACTAGTGCCGCGGCCCCCTCCAGCCAGTCACCGGCAAGCGGAACTTGTGCACCAACCGATCCGTAAACGGCGCGGAATCCAAGCGCACCCACCGCACAGGCTGCGGGCCACGCCGGATCTCCACCCGGGCACCCGGGGGCATGTGGATCTGGCGGAACCCATCCATCACCGCCGTCGCGGGAGAGGTCATGGGGTTCGTCTCCACAGCCACGGAAGAATTAGGGGACACAACAAGCGGGCGGCTGAACAGCGTGTGAGCGTTGGAGGGCACCACCAAAATGGCATCCAACTCCGGCCACAGCACCGGCCCACCAGCGGAAAAGGCATACGCGGTTGATCCAGTGGGGGTGGATACCAGGACGCCGTCGCACCCAAAAGAAGACACCGGGCGCTCGTCCACCTCCAAAATGGTGTCCAGCACGCCCTGGCGGTTCAGGTTCTCCACCGAGCACTCGTTGAGCGCCCAACCGGTGCCCAGGACGCGGCCATCCATATCGCGCGCGGTGATGGACAGCGTCATGCGGTCCTCCACCCGGTAATCCTTGGCAATGACGCGGTCGATGGCCTCCTGCAGAGACTCCTGCTCCCACTCCGCCAGGAACCCAATGTGGCCCATGTTGATCCCCAGCACGGGCACATCCGCAGAATGGGCGATGTCCGCAGCGCGGAGAAACGTGCCATCGCCGCCCAGGACCAACACCATCTCCACCCCGGTCGCCGCCTCCCGGGTGTGGCCGTACCGCTTAAAGCGCCCCAAAATTTCATGGCGCGCCACAGGTGCGGGGTCCGCAGTAGCCATCACGCGGACATCGATGCCACCGTTTTGCAGCTGGCTGGCAGCCTCCGCCGCAAGCCCCAGGTTTTCGTGCACGCCGGTGTGCGCAACAAGGAGCACCTCTCTGCGTTCGTCCGTCACTTGGGGCCCTCCTTGACCGCTGTGGCTACCATCTGCTCTAGCTCTTCCATGCTAGGCGAAAGCTGGCCGTTATCCTTGACCAACCACAGAAAATACTCAACATTTCCACTCGGGCCAGGAAGCGGAGACGCCACCACGGCCTTCGTTGATAAACCATACTTCATCGCCTCCCTAGCCACCGCGAGCGTAACCTCCGCCCGCAGCTCTTGGCTGCGCACCACCCCGCCGGAGCCCAGCCGGTCCTTGCCCACCTCAAACTGGGGCTTGACCATGGGAAGCAGGTCTCCGCCATCCTTGATGCACTCCACCAGCGCGGGCAGCACCAGCGCGATGGAGATGAAGCTCAAATCCCCCACCATCACGTCCGCCTGCCCGCCCAATTGTTCTGGGGTGAGGGTGCGCACGTTGGTCCGGTCCAACACGTCCACGCGCTCATCGTTTTGCAGACGCCAGATGAGCTGCCCATAACCCACGTCCACAGCTTTGACTCTCTCCGCGCCGCGGTCCAGGCACACGTCCGTGAACCCGCCGGTGGAGGCGCCGGCATCGAGGACTACCTTGCCAGCGAGGGTGAGCCCCTGCGGCTCGAACGCCTCCAAGGCCCCGAGCAGCTTGTGCGCACCGCGGGAGGCCCAACGGTCATCGTCGGCTTCGGCCACTTTGATAGAGACGTTGCCGTCCACGCCCGTTGCCGGCTTCTTCGCCGCCATGCCGTTCACCGTCACGCGCCCGGCCTTGATCATCTCCTGTGCGTGTTCGCGGCTGCGGGCGATCTTGCGCTTCACGAGCTCCGCGTCGAGGCGGCGCAGCGCTGGGTTCTTCTTTGCCACAGGTTTATGCTCCTTGTCCGCCGGTGCCAAGAGCCTCGTTGACAATCCTTTGGGCCTGTTCCAGCACTTCGGCCTCCTCGGCCGCGTCCACATCCCGCGCGAGCAGCTCATCCACGGCGCGGGCCAGCTCCTCCGCCTTCTGCTGCGGCGATTGCGGCATCGGCGCACTCATCAGCGCCACGCCTCGAGGGCCGCGGTGGCAGCGTCACTGCTGCCGATGATCTCTATTTTTTCGGCGACGCCGCCCCGCCCATCAACCCACTCCCACACCAGTGGGGCCAACGCAGCGAGTGCCTCGGCCGCCATGAGGGAGGGCGCTGACTCCGCACCGGCGTCGACGACAAAAACACCATCGCGCATGCTGGCCTGCCACCCTGGGAGGTGATCCCGCAGGTTGGCTGCGATGAACGTGGGCCGATGCGCTGGCTCCGCGCGGAGGATGGCCCAGTGGCCGGACACACCAGTGACGGTGCACAGCGTGTCCATGCCTGCGGCGTTGCCACCGGCGATGTCCGTATCCAGCCGGTCGCCGACTGCCAGCGGGCGCGTGGCACCCAGCATCTGGGCGGCCTGGTGGAACATCGCTGGCCCGGGCTTTCCCGCGCTGATGGGCTCCACGCCCGTGGCGGAGCGGACGGCGGCCACCATGGAGCCATTGCCCACGAGCAGTCCGCGCTCCGAAGGCAAGGTGGTGTCCAAATTGGAGGCCACGTAGAGGGCGCCGCGCCGGATGGCCAGGGCGCCTTCGCTGAGCCGCTGCCAGTTCGTCTCCGGGTTGTGGCCGTGCAGCACCACGTCCGGGAGCTCGTCCGCGGACTCCACGACGGTGAATCCGGCAGCGCGGGCGAGATCCTTGAAAGACTCCGCGCCGATAATGAATGCTGTGAAGGATTCCTGATCCGGGTGGCGAGTGCTGAGCTCTTCCCGGGCGAGGTCACACGCGGCCATGGCGCTGGTCAGCACGCCTGCGGCGGTGGCCTGGAATCCGAGGTCCGTGAGGTGGCGGGCCACCTGCTCTGGGGCGCGGGAGGCGTTATTCGTCACGTACATGACGCGGCGGCCGGCCAGGCCTTCGGCGGCACCGTCGATGGGGCGGCCACCCTCGAAGACGGTACCATCAAGGTCCGCCAGGAGTGCGTCATAGTTGTCGAGGACAGGGTGGGCCATGGGTTTAGGACTCTCCCGCTTCGATGGAATTGAGGGCTTCGAGGCGCTCCTCAGTATCCAGCAGGTCCTCGGTATCCATGTCAGCGGCAGTGGAGAACCACTTCTTAGCTCCCGCCGGGTCACCGGCGAGCTCCAGCGCGTCGGCGTACGCGTAGAACAGCCGCATCCGCGTGACATCCGGGGCATCGTGGTTTTCCAGCTGTGCCGCGAGCGCTGCCACGGCCTCCTGGTACTCTTCTAGGTCCTGGTGTGCGCCCGCAACGACGATGGCGAGCTCCACGGCCGACTCTGCATCGAGGTCTTCCGCACCAGGTTCGCTGGCAACCTCCAAAGCCTTGCGAGGCTTGCCGAGGCCGCGTTCCGCATCCGCGAGGACGGGAAGCAGGCCTGGCCCACCGGACATGCGGCGTGCAGCACGGAGCTCGGAGATCGCTTCCTTCCACTCACCGGCGTGGTAGGCGGCGATGCCGCAAGTTTCTCGGGCGACGGCCACACGGCCAGCACGGTCCTTCGCCGCCCGAGCGTGGCTCAACGCGGCCTGAGGATCCTTATCCAGGACCAATGCGGTCATAATGAGGTGCTTTGCGACCATGTCCGCGTTGTCCTTAGAAAGACTGCGCAGCTCTTGACGCACGTCTGGATCAAGGTCCTTCGGGTCGATGTCCTGAGGGATCTCAGGCTCGTTGATGCGCTTCGTGATGCGCTCCTCGCGGTAGCCGGGGCGCTGCGGGTTGCTGTGTGGGCCGTGGTTCCGGTCCTGTCCGCCTCGGTTGGACTTGAACTTCCGCCCGCCGCCGGCCTTGCCTGCACCGTAGCCTCTGCCCCCGCCGCCATTACCGCCCTCTTGACCACGGCCTCGACCGGCCCCACGACCACCGTAGCCTCCCCGGTAACCCTGGCCACCTCGCGAACCCTGGCCACCGCGCGAACCCTGGCCACCGCGGCCGGCTCCCCCGTATTCCCCATTGTCACGGGAGCCGCGGCTGCCCTCTGAACGATCAGACATATGTCTTTTCAGCTACCTTTCATACGAAAGCTCTTTTAACCTGATCCAGTCTACTTGCTAACGCACCGAGGGCGACACCCCAGGGCACGGAAGAGGAAATTTCCCTGCACTCACGGCACAGGGCATTGCTAATCGTTTGAGAACACACTTGCGCCGAAAAATTAGCCGAATCAGCGCCCTAAGTGTGTTACCACCCAACCCCTACGGTCACACACCATCACCAGGCGCTGCGCACCAATCAACAACACACTTACGCCGGGAATTCCGCCGATTCAATGCCCTAAGTGTGTTGCCAAACAGCCCCCACCCGCCGAAGTGTGTTACAACCCAGCCCACCACACACCACCACCGGATCATCAGCGTACTAAAAACCACACCCCAACCCCCAGCCGAGGCGAGATGACACACAAAAAAAAGAGAGTGTGCGCACGACACACAACCACCCCAATCTGCCGCACAACCCCACACCAATGGGGATTCCACAAACAACAAAAAAAAAGGGGAGTCATGCACCGCACGCACACTCACAAAGTTTTAATGCCGGCAGTGACTTACTCTCCCACACCCTCCCAGGTGCAGTACCATCAGCGCAGGTAAGCTTAGCTTCCGGGTTCGGAAAGGGACCGGGCGTGATCCTTACCGCTAACAACCACCGACAAACCATTATAGAACAAACAAACACACCCAACACCCACACAAAAAAAAGGGGTTGTTAGTGTGCCGTGCCGTTCCAGACACTGCACAGTAGACGCGAAAAATTATCGTTACACTCGAAGAGGCTCTAAACTTTGCACAACACGTGCGACACCTTGTACCAAACACAAACCATGTTTGAACGCAGCATACCCATCCACCAAACACATAACGGTGATGTTGTACATCGGTATATTAGTACCGGTCACCTCCACACATCACTGCGCTTCCAGATCCGGCCTATCAACCCCATAATCTATAGGGAACCTCAAAAGAAACCTCATCTCGAAACAGGCTTCCCGCTTAGATGCTTTCAGCGGTTATCCCTTCCATACGTAGCCAACCAGCCATGCCACGGGCGTGACAACTGGCCCACCAGAGGTATGTCCGTCCCGGTCCTCTCGTACTAGGGACAGCCTTTCTCAAGTTTCAACGCGCACGGCGGATAGAGACCGAACTGTCTCAC
>DXFZ01000049.1 GCA_019114175.1 Candidatus Corynebacterium gallistercoris | reverse complement strand
CACGACACAGTAAAAACAATCAACGGTGCAGGTCGGACGGTGTATAAGTGTGAGGCCAGACACAACAGGTGAAGCAGTCACGCGACGGTAAAGAATTCACCGTTCGCACCCGCCAGCCCGCTCGGCGTGGTAGTACCCCCATCACCCCCGGCGGGTGGGGAGGGGTGGGGTGGTGTCGCCCCCAAATAAAAGAAGCAAAGCGCTGCCAGGCACGTCCGCTAAGGTGATACATCGTGGATGCTTCAAAGGCCTTGACCCAACTCATGCTGGCTGTCCTCACCGCCGGCGCGCTGCTGGCCGCGGCCATTCTGCCCTTCGCTGGGGTAGGCGGCTGGGCAGTCAGCGCCAGCACGGAGACAATGAACTCCAACCTCCAGGACATCACAGAGAACAACACCATCCCGCTCACCACTCGCGTGACAGACCGGGACGGCAAGACTCTGGCGTGGCTCTACGAGCAAAACCGCACCGAAGTGCCGAGCGAGAAGATCAGCCAGGCGATGAAAGACAGCATCGTGGCCATCGAGGACCGGCGCTTCTACGAGCACGGGGGCGTGGACATGCGCGGCACCATGCGCGCGCTGGTCTCCAACCTGACCAGCGGCGGGGTGGCAGAGGGCGCGTCCACCATCAACCAGCAGTACGTGAAGAACTACCTGTGGTTGATCTCCGCCCAGAACCTCGATGAGCAAAACGCCGCGATTGAGACCAGCATCCCGCGCAAGCTGCGGGAGATGAAGATGGCCGCGGACCTGGAGAACGAGCTCAGCAAGGATGACATCCTCACCCGCTACCTCAACCTCGTCTCTTTCGGCAACGGGGCCTATGGCGTGCAGGCGGCGGCGCGGACGTACTTCGGAGTGAACGCCGAAGACCTCAATGACACGCAGGCGGCGTTCCTGGCAGGCGTGGTCCAATCCACCAGTGCCTTGAACCCGTACACAAACCCGGAAGGGGCTACCTTCCGGCGCAACGCGGTGCTGCAGGCACGCGTGGCCGCTGGCACGCTGAGCCAAGCGGAGGCGGATGCGCTGGCCCAGGAGCCGCTGGGCGTGGGCGACGCACCACGAATCCCGCCGAACGGGTGCATCGGCGCAGGTGACGCTGGGTTCTTCTGCGACTACGTGCTCGGCTGGCTGGATGAGCAAGGCTACAGCCGGGAGGAGATCGCCGCCGGAGGCTACACGATCAAGACCACGCTGGATGCCTCCGCACAGGAGGCTGCGGAAAACGCCGCGCGGGCGAACGTGGATCCGCACGCCGATGGCGTGGCCGCAGCCACCAACTACGTGGTGCCGCGGAAGGACACCCACGAGGTCGTGGCCATGGCCGCCTCCCGCGATTACGGCCTGGAGGCCGGGCAGCACGAGACGGTGCTGCCGCTGACGCACTCCCTGCAAGGCCACGGCGCCGGCTCCATCTTCAAGATCTTCGCCGCAGCCGCCGCGCTACAGGACGGCCTGGGCCTGGACTCCAACCTTGCGGTGCCCAAGCGCGTGGAGGTTGAAGGCATGGGCGATGGCGGCGCAGAAGGCTGCCCGCCCGGCAAGTACTGTGTGGAAAACGCCACGAACTACAAGCCCTCCATGACGCTGCGGGAGGCGCTGGCGACCTCCCCCAACACGCCGTTCATCAAGATCGCGGAGCAGGTGGGGCTGGAACGCATCGTGGATCTTTCCGTGAAGATGGGCCTGCGCTCCTACACCAAGGAGGGCAGCTATGACGGGGAGAACTCCATCGCGGACTACGTGAAGAAGGCCAACCTGGGCTCCTATGTGCTGGGGCCGACCTCCGTGGATCCGCTGGAGCTCTCCAACGTGGCCGCCACTCTGGCGGATAACGGGCGCTGGTGTGAACCCACCCCAGTCCTCTCCGTCACGGACCGCAATGGCCAGCCCCTCAAGCTGGAGAAGAAGCCCTGCGAGCAGGCCCTGGATCGCGGCGTGGCCAACGCCTTGGCGAACGGCATGGGCTCGGACGTCTCCACCGGCACGGCCTCCGGTTCCGCCGCGGCTGAGGGATGGGGCGGCCCCATCTCCGCCAAGACCGGCACCACGGAGACCAGCTTCTCCGCCGCCTTCCTGGGCTTCACCCCAGGCTGGGCGGGCTCCGCGTACATCTTCAACGATGGCGGCACGCCTGCCAACCTGTGCACCTCCCCCGTGCGCCAGTGCGGCAACGGTGACCTCTACGGCGGCAATGAGCCCGCCCGCGTGTTCTTCTCCACCAGCGTGCAGGAGGTCGGCAGTTACGGCGGGGCGCGCCTGCCCAGCTATGACCCTGTCTACAACCGCGGGACGAACCCCGGCGCGTGGTCTGGCGTGATGGCACCGCGCGCATCCTCTGGGGCCGCTACGGGCGGGGCCAGCGGCAACGATGGGCGCAACACCAGCGCCCATCCAGCTCCTCCCGTGGATCTTGGCCAATTCCAGCTGCCGCCGGACATTCAGCAGGGGCTGGATGACCTGCTGCGTCAGTTCCAGCCCTAGCGAGTTCAGGCCTTCGCAGCTGGCTAGTAGTGTGGGTTCAGTGAGTAAGCCTGCCGGAAAAACCGTGTCCTCCCGCCTGACCACTGCCCTGCGCTGGGTCGGCGCAGCCACCGCACTGACGGCCACCGCCGGCGCAGCCACCGCTGCGGCGGCGAACCGGGAGATCCGCCAGTTCCAGCTCCACCAGGTGGAGGTGCCGCTGCTGGCCCCGGGGACTCTGCCGCGGGGGCGGGAGAGCTTCCGCATCCTCCACATCAGCGATTTCCACATGCTGGCTCACCAGCAGCTCAAGCAGGAGTGGGTGGCCGCGCTGGACACTGTGGAGCCGGACCTTGTGGTCAACACCGGCGATAACCTGGGCGAGGCCGAGGGCGTTCCCGGCGTGCTGCGGGCGGTGGATCCGCTGCTGCGCCGCCCGGGCGTGTTCGTGTTTGGGTCCAATGATTACTTCGCTCCCCGCCCGGTGAACCCGTTCATCTATCTTCTGGGGAAGAAGCGCAAGCCATCGCACGTGGAGCTGCCGTGGCGCGGCATGCGCGCAGCTTTTGTGGAACATGGTTGGGGCGACGCCACCAACGCCCGCCTCGAGTTCCCCCTCACCGTGGGGCCTGCCAGCCGGCCCGGCAGCGGCGGGAAATTGAAGCTTGCCATTGCTGGCGTGGATGATCCGCACCATGACTTGGATGACTATGACCGGATCGCGGGTGAGCCCAACCCGGCGGCGGACCTGTCCATTGGCTTGAGCCATTCCCCCGAACCCGCTGTTGTGGATCGCTTTGCCGCCGATGGCTACCAGCTTGTCCTGTCCGGACACACGCACGGCGGTCAGCTGTGCCTGCCTGGCGGGAGAGCCATTGTGACGAACTGCGGGATTGACCGAGGCCGGGTGGCTGGCTTGTCCCGGTGGACGGAGCGGACGTGGCTGCACGTGACGAATGGCCTGGGTAACTCCAAGTACGTGCCTTTCCGCACGTTCTGCCGCCCTTCGGCCACGTTGATTCACGTGGTGGAGAAGCCCCGGGACTCTGCTTAACAAGCCGCCTCGGTACCCGCCCCGCGGGTGTTTTGATTTTGCTTGCGGCGCGTGGCTACAATGGCTTCTTGTTGCAGCGCGCTGCTTAGCGTGCCGCTCCAGACCGGGATATGGCGCAGCTTGGTAGCGCACCTCGTTCGGGACGAGGGGGTCGCAGGTTCAAATCCTGTTATCCCGACCACTATTTTTCCACCCCGCAGCCCTGTGAACAGCGCTGCGGGGTTTTCGCATGAGGCGGGAGCGGAGCCACCCCCGTTCGGGGCTATCCTCTGAGCTGATAGAATAAGCCAACTAGAAACACATTTATTGCAAACTCATAACTATTGGGGTGTTGTACCAACGTGGCGCTGTTAGCCGTACCGGTCACCATTGCGGTGGCCTTGGCCCTAGTCCCTCTACTGGTCAAAGTTCTTGACCGCAACGCCGGCTGGCCTTTGGGCCTGACATTCTTAGCACTGGCCGGTTACGTCATCAACCATGCCCGTCCCATCCTGGATGGTGATCCGGCCACATGGTCAGCCACGTGGGTAGACAACTTCCCCACACCCGGCACATCCATTGAGTTCGCGCTCACGATGGATCCGCTGGGGCTCTTCTTTACTCTCTTGGCGCTGACCATCGGTGCGGTGGTGTTCATTTACTCCACCCGCTACCTGCACCACGGCACGAAGGTCTTGAGCTTTTACCTGCTCATGACCGCCTTCATGCTGGCAGTGCTGCTCCTGGTTCTGACCGATGACGTGGCCCTGCTGTTCATCGGCTGGGAGCTCGTGAGCTTGGCTTCCTTCTTCCTCATTGCCCGCTCCGGCTCTGGCGGTGAGGCTGGCTCCATCCGCACCTTGCTGCTGACCTTCATCGGTGGCCTGCTGCTGGCGGCTGCCCTGATGTTGATGGTGGCCGTCACCGGCACCATGCGCGTCTCCGAGATCATCGACTCCCCAGCCTGGGATGCCAACACTACCGCGCTGACCATCGCCGCGATCCTCATCGCCCTGGCCGGCTTCTCCAAGGCCGCCCAGATCCCGTTCCACTTCTGGCTGCCGGAGGCCATGGCAGCGGACACCCCAGTGTCTGCTTTCCTGCACGCCGCCGCCGTGGTGAAGGCCGGCGTGTACTTGCTCATGCGCTTCTCCGGGCTCTTCGCCGGTGTACAGGCCTGGCATGTCCTGCTCATCGTCACGGGCATGACCACCGCCATCATGGCGGCGGTCTTCGCGATTCAGAAGACGGACCTGAAAAAGCTCACGGCATACTCCACCGTGTCCCAGCTGGGCTGGATAGTGGCCACCATCGGCGTGGGCACTCCCTTCGCCTTGGCCGCTGCCCTGGTTCACACCGCGGCACACGCGCTGTTCAAGTCTTCCCTGTTCATGCTGGTCGGCGTGGTTGATCACCAGGCTGGATCCCGGGACATCCGCCGCCTGGGCCGGCTGTACAAGCGCATGCCGTTTACTTTCATCTCCGCGGTGGTCGCGGCCGCCTCCATGGCCGCCATCCCGCCGACCTTCGGCTTCGTGTCCAAGGAAGGCATGCTCACGGCGTTCGAGGACGCACCGTTGAACTCCTTCGGAGTCGTGGTGCTGCTTGCCGGCGCGGCCGTCGGTGCCCTAGCTACCTTCATCTACTCCGCCCGCTACGTTTTCGGCGCCTTTATCGATGGGCCGAAGGACATGTCCGATGTCAAGGAGGCCAGCCCGTCTTTGTGGGTTCCGGCGGCCATTCCTGGGCTACTCTCGTTGCCGGTCGTGCTGTTTATGAGTCGTTTTGATTCTCCGATCGACGGCGTCACGGAGTCAACGGGCATCGGCGAGGCCCATACGCATTTGGCGCTGTGGCATGGCATCAACGTTCCTTTGCTGATCTCCGTGGGCGTTCTGATCCTCGGCACCGCCATTGTCTTTGCACGTAAGAAGCTCATCACCCCACTGGAGGGCAAGAAGCTGGGCGTGGCTACGGGCGCGGAAATGATCCGCGGCTTCGTGAACCTCTGCGTGCGCCTCGGCCGCCTCGTGGCCACGCCAGCCAATTCCATCAGCCCCTACCGCCACGTGGTGTGGATCTTCGGCGGCCTCGTGACCTTGGGTGCCTTCGCCATCCTGGGGCCGGGCCGCATGGAAGGCATCCAGCAGCTAGAGCCACGGGTGTCCGGCATTGACCGGCCCACGGATCTGATCTCCCTGGTCATCATTTCCCTTGCTGTGGTGAGCCTGGTCTCGACCCGCTCCCGACTGGCCTCCGTGGCCCTCGTCAGCGTGGTGGGCGTGGCCGTCTCCTGGCAGATGCTGACCCTGGGCGCCCCCGACGTGGCCACCACGCAGCTGCTGGTCGAGTTCGCTGTGATCGTGCTGATGATGCTGGTTGTCCGCCACCAGCCCCGCCTGTACCTCAAGGAGGGCGATAACCGCACCCGCTTCGCCACAGTCCTAGCCGTGGTCGTCGCACTAGTGACCTTCTTCGGCGTGTGGCTGCTGCTGGGCCGCCACGATAAGCCGCAGATCGCGCAGTGGTACCTGGAGAACACCCCGGAGATCACGGGCAGCAACAACGTGGTGGCGCTGATCCTCGTGGAATTCCGTGCGCTGGATACCTTGGGCGAGCTGATGGTGCTGGGCATGGCGGGCATCGTCATCGCAGCCATCATCAAGTCCATCCCGCGCAGCCCCCTGCCGGGTTACGGCCCCGGCTCTACGTCCGAGCTCTTCCGCGCGCCCGGTTCCAACCGGTTCGCGGACGTGCACAAGGTCCCGGAGCTGGCTCCGTTCTACTCCAAGTACCTGCGCAGCACGCACCTGAACTCCATTCCCGCCAGGATGACCACCTACCCACTGGTCCCGATCCTCGTGATCCTGTCCGCCGTGACGTTCTGGCGTGGCCACCAGGCACCCGGTGGCGGCTTCGTTGCCGCGCTCATCGCCGCCTGTGGCCTGCTGTTCTACTACGTGGGCAAGGCGCAGGCCACGAAGATCGGCTCTGACCAGATGGGCTACAGCTTCGTTGGCCTCGGCGTGGCCATCGCCCTCATCACCGGCCTCGTGGGCTACTCGAAGGGCAGCTTCCTGGCACCGCTGCACGGCTACATCGGTGACATTCACGTCACCACCTCCATCGTCTTTGACGTGGGCGTTTACATGGCCGTGCTGGGCTTGATCCTCATCGTGATCAACCAGATGGGCGGGCGTGACCGGCCGGGCGCCGATCCCGCCGAATACATCGCGGAATACCGCGCCACCCGCACGCCGAGCAAGAAGGGCAAGAAGGGTGCCCCGGTGGAGCACCACGAAAGCGCCCACCAGCCATCCCCTGTTGCCGTGACCGCCGGCGGCAGCCACGTGCCCCTCAATCCCTCTCAGGTCTCCGCTGAAGAGAAGAAGATTGCAGAGATGCACCGCTTGGAGCGTGAATCCGCGCGGCGGCCGGCACCAGAAGGTGACGATGAGCGGCTGGGCAGTGATGCCGTCGCCACAAAAAACAATGAGAAGGAGGACGACCAGTGATCATCGCCGCAATCATTGCCATCCTGACTGGTGGCGGGGTGTACCTGATCATGCAGCGCGGCATGCTGCGGCTGATCATGGGCGTCACGCTGCTCACCCACGCGGTGAACCTGCTGATTCTCGCGGCGGGCATCGGCGCATGGCGCACAGAGCCGATCATGGACCGCGCCACCGCCGGCGAAGCGGCCGATCCGCTACCGCAGGCGTTCGTCCTCACGGCGATCGTGATCTCGATGGCGGCGAGTGCCGTCATGCTGGCGATGGCCGCCCTGGGACGCGATGACGACACGCGCGGCACCGATGACCCAGAACGCGCACAGCGCAAGTTCCGCGTGCTGCAAACCATGGGCTCCGGGCCCGACCAGCCGAAGGCCCAGCGCGGCCGCGGCGGCAACCTGCTGGGCGTCAATGACCACTGCGAGCTGCACTCGCCGGGCGAGGCACCGCACAAGATCGGGGAGGACAAGTAGATGAACGCATCTGTACTGAGCTTGTACACTGTGGTGCCGCTGCTGGCCTCCGCCGTGGCGGTGTTCCTGCCGTGGAGCTGGCTGCGGCGCACCCTGGGGCTGATTGTCCCGGCGCTGGGCATCCCCGGCGCGCTGTGGATCCTGTGGACCGTGCGGGATGGCAGCGTGCTCGCGGAGAACGTCGGCGGCTTCACCGGGGGCGTGTCCATCCCCCTCGTGGCGGATAACCTCTCCGGCGTGATGATCCTGGCCACCGCCGTGATTGCGCTGGTGGCCAACTGGTTCGCGGAAGTTGTGGGGGAAACCCGCCACCGCTTCTTCCCCGCGCTTTCGCTGATGCTCATCGGCGGTGTGTGGGGCGCGCTGCTCACGGCAGACCTGTTCAACCTGTTCGTGTTCATTGAGGTCATGCTCATGCCCTCCTTCGGCCTGCTGGCGATGACCGGCACGTGGGCGCGGTTGGCAGCGGCACGCATGTTCATCATCGTGAACCTGGTGACTTCCATGATGCTACTGGCGGGCGTGGCCCTGACCTACGGCGTGGTGGGGACCACCAACCTCGCCGCACTAGCGGGGGCCGCCGGGCCGAGGGGCACGGAGTTTGCTGACGGCGTGTTCGGCAGCCAGTGGCAGCTGATCGTGCCGCTGGGCATGGTGCTGCTAGCCCTGGCCATCAAGGCTGGCCTGGCACCTGTGCACACGTGGCTGCCGCAGGCCTATCCCGCCACTTCCCCGGCCGTCATGGGCCTGTTCTCCGGGTTGCACACCAAGGTGGGCGTATACGCCATCTTCCGCGTGTACATGACCGTCTTTGAGGGCGATCCCACCTGGGCTTGGGCGATTGTGGCCATCACGGCCGTGGCGATGATCGTGGGCGGCTTCGGCGGCCTGGCGCAGCCCACGCTGCGCAGCGTGCTGGCCTACCAGATGGTCAACGGCATCCCGGTGATCCTGGTGGCCCTGGCGTTTGTGAACGCCAACCCGCACCTCATCATCAGCGCCGCACTGTTCTACATGTTCCACCACATGGTCGTGGCCGGATCCCTCATCATGGCCTCCGGTGCCGTGGAGGAGACCTACGGTACGTCACGCGTGCGCCCGCTCTCCGGGCTGATGCGCCGGGATCCGTTCGTGGCCAGCGTGTTCGCCGCCGGCGCCCTGGCGATTGTGGGCCTGCCGCCGTTCTCCGGCCTGTGGGGAAAGCTGGGGCTGATCCTGGGCGCCGCGGCCGATGGCACGTGGAAGGCGTGGGTGTCCATCGCGGCGATCATCGTTGCCTCTATTGGCGCGCTGATGTCCATGATCTACGCGTGGCGTGAGGTTTTCTGGGGTCGGCAGATGAATGCCAATGAGATGGATCCGGAGCTTCGCGTTCCCGCCCGGTATGTCGGCCCATCCGCGGCGCTCATGGTGGTCAGCGTGGCGATGTTCGCCTTCTCCGGCCCCATCTTCAACGCCACCGGTAAGGCGGCGGATAGCTTGACGGACACCACCGCCTACGTAGAGACCGTGATGGGTGACCCGGACACTGCCGTGGGCGCAGTGCTCCCCGCCGGACCCTCCGGCCTGGACAACGTGCCGGAAGGTGCCCGTTCCACGGCCTCCGAGGGTGTGGCCGATGAGCAGCGCGACCGGGAGGGCGCGCGCGATCCTGAGCAGTACAATTCCACCGAACGGGGTAACAACTCCCCTGGGCAGAAGAGTGGTGATTAATCCATGAATGCACTAAAGACAATCGCTCATTGCGTGGCCTACCCGGTGTGGCTGACTGGCCAGGTGATCAAGGAATCCGTGATTATGGCGGTGGATACTCTGGGCACGGGACGCAACATTGCACCTGTGGTGCTGTATTACCCGATGCGCCTCACCCGCGAGCGGGACATTGCCGCATTCATGGTGTCCATCACCATGACTCCCGGCACGCTGGCACTTGGTGTTACTGGGCCGAAGGAAGTTGATTACGACGCCGCCGCGGGGAAGCGATCCATCAGGGATGCCTCCGCTGTTGCACAATCAGAGTTCGGAACTCATGGGCTTTCTCATGTGCAGCGCTTCCTTGCCGTGCACGCCATGTACGGCCACGACCCAGAGGAGATTCTGGAGTCCTTGAAGCACATGGAGGAAAAGCTGGCTCCCTCCGTGCGTGGTGTGCCGCTGGAGTTCGATGTGGAGCATCTGGTGGAGCGCGGCCGGCCTGGGCCCCGCGGCTACCGCGGGTCCCGCGGCGGGCGCGCCTCTGACGAAACCGTCTTTGACGTGGAGAAGGTGGATCCCACCCCGCACGCGTCAGCGTTCGTTTCCGCCATCTTGGCCCAGGATGAAGAGGAGAAGAATCCGGAAGACGCCCACACGCTCAACCGTAAAGAGCGTGGCGAGGTAGCCCGGAGAAATGCAGCCCGGGCGAAGCCGGACGTGGACTCCACCTCTGGCGATAATCTGGGCGCGTCCAAGCCGGACCAGGAGGGCCGAACCAAGCCTGGTGAGACCCTTTATGATCCGCTGTATCCCAAGAACCGCCCGAAGGATGATTCCGATGTGGATGGTTCCGAGCGCTGGCCGGAATCCCCTGAGCACTGGTCCGAGCGGCACAAAGAAAGCCGAAAGCTCGAAAAGATCCGTCAGCGCAAGGCAGAACGTAAAAAGAGGCAGGAGAAGTAGGAGCAGCAATGACACCCAGTGATCTGCAAACAATCCTGGCCACCGTGGCTGGCGTGATCATCGTCATCGCGCTGCTGACGGTGCTGTGGCAAGCGTGCACCACGGACAATGATGCACGCCGCGCGGTGACCGCCGACATGGTCTTCATGTGCATGGCCGGACTTTTCCTGTGCTACACGCTGGTCAACAGGAGCAACATCACCTTTGAGGTAGTGCTGTTCGCTGGCCTCTTCGGTGCACTCTCCCCCGTTGCCTATGCCCGCATCATTACCAGAGGGAGGCGCTAGATGTACGTTGACATTCTTTCCGCAGCTGCTGAGCAGGTGGAGTATTCCGATCCCAGCTGGTTCTCGGTGATCCTATCCGGAACCTTGGCGATCCTTGGCGCGATTTTCATCTTTGTTTCCGCCCGAGCCATGTACCTTGCGCCGGACGCGCTGAGCCAGATGAACATGGTCGGCCCAGCAGTGGGCGTGGGGATCCCCCTCCTCATCGCCGCTGACTTGGTGCACAGCTTCGCCACCGAGGGTTTTGTGCTGGGCTACCTCATCCGCGCAATTGTTGCGATCACGGGCCTGCTGGTCATCGCCGCTGTGGGTTCAAACGTGATGGGCCGCGCATTGCACGCGACCCACTGGGACCACACTGTGCCGCTTTCGGGCGGCCAGCGGGCGAAGGACTCCTTTTAAGGAGTCACACCGTTTCTAGCCGGCGACTGCCGTGACCTCCGGGTCAACGTTGCCACGCATGGCGCGGGAGTAAGGGCAGAACTGGTGAGCCTTGTTTACCAGTTCTTCCGCCTGTGCCTGGTCAACACCAAAGACTGTGGCCTTGATAGCGGCGGTGATGGCGAAGCCATCCTCTACCTTGTTCAGGCTGGCCTCCACGGCGACCTCCGGGGTCTTATCCACGGACACGCCGGAATCCTTCATGATCTTCTGCAGTGCTCCGTTGAAGCACGCTGCCCAACCTGCAGCGACCAGCTGCTCAGGGTTCGTGCCCTCGCCGGAGCCGCCCAGTGCCTGCGGCGGGCGGACATCCAGGTCCAGCTGGCGGTCATCGGTGGCAACGTGGCCATCGCGGCCACCACCGGTGGACAGTGCCTTTGCGGTATACAGCTTGTCTGCCATAATTCTGCTCCCTTTCTCGCTATGTGTTCTAGCTAGTAGCGCTCGCTACTTGTTGCCTTCGAAGATTTCCTTCACACGGTCACGCAGGTTCTCATCCACGTGGCCCCAGTAGGTCCAGCACTGCTGCTCAACCTGCTCGGACACTCCCTCCATGGCGCCAGCGATGTTGTTAGCCAGGCGCTCACGTGCGGCGTCATCCAGCACCTCGCGGACCAGGGTGCCGGCCTGGATGAAGTCATCATCCTCAGCGTGGCGCACATAGGCGTTGCGGGTGAAGTCAGTGCCGTGCAGCTCATCGAACAGACCCAGGTCTGCAGCCAAGCCGGTTGCGGACTCCTGGCCACGGCCGAAACCGTACTTGGACTGCCCGGGCTCCACGCCCTGCTGCACCACGCCGGAGCCATCGTTGACATCCTGCAGGCCCTCTTGACGCTCGAAGCGGTTCGGGGAGTACACCGGGGTGCCTGCAGGCGGGAACTCCTGGTTACCTGCGCCGTCCTTGGCGGTGTAGTAGTTCTTCTCCTTTACCACCGGGCGGTTTGAAGGCAGCTGGTGGAAGTTGGTGCCCAAGCGGTAGCGCTGGGTGTCAGCGTAGGCAAAGGCACGGGCCAGCAGCATCTTGTCCGGGGAGAATCCAATGCCCGGAACGATGTTGGAAGGCGCGAAGGCCGCCTGCTCAATCTGAGCGAAGAAGTTCTGCGGGTTCTCGTTCAGGGTGAAGTGGCCCACTGGGATCAGCGGGTAGTCCTTCTGTGACCAGGTCTTCGTCAGATCGAAGGGGTTGAAACGGTAGTTTTCCGCCTCATCCACTGGCATGATCTGCACCTTGACATCCCACGTGGGGTAGTCGCCGCGCTCAATTGCCTCGTACAGGTCAGTGCGGGAGTGGTCAAAGTCGCCCTTAGCCAGCACCTCGGAAGCCTCATCGTCGGTGAAGAACTTCCAGCCCTGGCGAGTCTTGAAGTGGTACTTCACCCAGAAACGGTCCCCGGCCTCATTGATCCACTGGTAGGTGTGGGAGCTGAAGCCATCCATGTGGCGGAAGTCGGTGGGGATTCCGCGGTCACCCATGAGGTAGGTCACCTGGTGAGCGGATTCCGGGCTGCGGGTCCAGAAGTCCCACTGCATATCAGCACTGCGGGTGCCGGAGTCTGCCAGACGCTTCTGGGAGCGGATGAAATCTGGGAACTTAACGCCGTCGCGCAAAAAGAACACGGGAGTGTTGTTGCCAACGATGTCATAGTTACCCTGCTGCGTGTAGAACTTCAGGCTGAAGCCGCGCACGTCACGGACGGTATCGGGGAAGCCCTGCTCACCAGCAACGGTGGAGAAGCGGGCCAGCATCGGGGTGACGCGGCCGGGCTGGAACAGGTCCGCCTTGGTGTACTTGGACACGTCCTCCGTGACGGTCAGCTCACCGAAAGCGCCGGAGCCCTTGGCGTGCACGTTGCGCTCCGGGATGCGCTCGCGGTTGAAGTGGGCGTGCTTCTCAGTCAGGTGAACGTCGCTCAGCAGCAGCGGGCCCTGCTGGCCCACGGTTGCGGAGTGCTCCTCAGTCTCTACGGGTGCGCCGTTCACGTTGGTGGACGGGCCGGAGTAAGGGCACACGCCGCGGTGTGCAACGTCCTTGGAAGTCAGGTTGGAGTTGTTCTGGTTGTCGTCATTGGCAGTCATGGTTACCTCCTGGGGCATAGCCGACATGTAGTGCCCATCATGCCAGAATCCGGCCTGCTTGACCGCTAGGGAAGGCTATGCTTGGACGCAGCCCCGTGCTATGCTTGAACGTTATGAGTCAGCATTCCCACGATGCTGCTGTCACCGACTTGGCCCTGCGCGCCGCCACCGGTGACCGCGCAGCCCTCACCGAGTTCATCTCCGCTACGCACGATGACGTGTGGCGGCTGCTGGCGCACCTCGCGGACACGGACAAGGCCGATGACCTCACGCAGGAGACCTACCTGCGCGTTTTGAGCGCACTGCCCCGCTTCGCCGCCCGCTCCACCGCGCGCACGTGGATCCTCTCCCTCGCCCGGCGCGTATGGGTGGATTCCATCCGCCATGACATGGCGCGCCCAAAGAGCTCCGCCGCCCAGCTGGAGGATGCCACTCAAGACCGTGCCGCAGCAGAGACCACGGGCGGCCAGACGTGGGCGGAATGGGTCGATACCCGCACCCTCATTGACCAGCTGGAACCGGAGCGCCGAGAGGCCCTGATCCTCACCCAGATGCTGGGGTACACCTACGCCGAGGCCGCGCACATCGCCAACGTCCGGGTGGGCACCATCCGCTCCCGCGTGGCACGCGCCAGGGCGGATCTGGTGGAGATGGCGGCTCCGGCCCGGGGTGGGCAGGCACGCCGCGGGGTCGCTGACGCCGGCTAGCTTACGGTCGGTTGGTTGGTTTTTGGGGCGACGCCACCCCCGCATCAACGTACACTCGGGCGGCATGAGTCACGTCCGCTTTTCCCACACTGTTCCAACTGGCCTCTCCCACGCGTGGGCTTTGCACGAACGCGCGGGCATCGTGGCGCGCCTGACCCCGGGGTTTACCCGCTGGAAGGTACGCCAGCAGGCGGAGAACCTCAAGGATGGCACCACCATTTTTGACCTGCCCGGTGGGCTGACGTGGGTGGGCACGCATGTCCCCCAGGACTTCGTCCCGCAGCGCCGCTTCACGGACACCTGCTCCACCAACTCCACCACGGGGCTCAACACCATCACGGGATGGACCCACGTGCACGAGTTCAGCGGTGATGCAGACCAGACCACCATCACGGACACGGTTCACACCAACGCCCCGGAGTTCGTGGCCCGGCGCATGCTCAGCCCCGTGTTCGCGTACCGGCAGAACCAGCTGCTGCAGGATGTGCACGCGCTCCAGCGGGCCGCCGCGTGGAACGGGGAATCCCAGACTATCGCTGTCACCGGTGCGGACGGGCTTGTCGGCACCCAACTCACCGCCCTGCTCCAGCTTGCCGGCCACACCGTGAAGAAGCTCTCCCGCTCCACCAACTGGGATCCGGAGAACCCGGATCCGCAGCTCTTGGAAGGCGTGGATACGCTGATCCACTTGGCGGGCCACCCCATCGCGGGCCGTTTCACCGAAGAGCACGTGGCCAAGGTGCGCGATTCCCGGGTGGGCCCCACCCGGAAGCTGGCGGAGCTGGTGGCACGGACCGATTCGGTCTCCACGTTCGTCTGCGCCTCCGCCGTTGGTTTCTATGGTCACTCGCAATCCACGCCCGCGACCGAGGAGCATGGGCAGGGCGAGGGGATACTTGGCAGCGTCGTCGCCCAATGGGAGAAAGCCACCGCACCGGCCGAGCAGGCAGGCAAGAGGGTGGTGCGTGTCCGCAGCGGCCTGGTGCTGGCGGGCGGGTCTCCGATGCTGGATCTGCTCACCGCGAATGTGCGCGCCGGTGGCGGGCGGCTGGGCGATGGCACGCAGCACATGGCGTGGATCGCGCTCGATGACGTGGTGGATATCTACCACCGCGCGGCGATGGATCCGCAGGTCACCGGCGCTGTCAATGCTGTGGCACCAGGGATTGCGACCAACGCGGAGTTCACCCGCACCTTGGCCGACGTGGGTGGCGGGGCACCGTTGGTGCCGGTGCCGAAGGTGGCTCCTTCGGTGTTGTTAGGGGGCGACGGCGCCCGCGAGCTCGCACTCGCCGATCAGAACATCGTGCCCAGCGTGCTCAGCGGGCTGGGGCATCACTTCAGGTATCCGCGGCTGGAGGATGCGCTGCGCCACGAGCTGGGGAAGAAGGCCTAAGGAGTGACGTGGTGCTCGGTAGATGTGGTGCGGGGTTGATGTGGTGCTAGGCACCTAGAAGCGCTAGGGGAACAACCGCCACACCATCTGGCCTTCGGTACGCCCGTTCGCCGTTGTTGATGACCACAAGGTCCGCAATGTCTCCATCCCACGTGTTCCTAAGCCAGTGCAGGTGTTTGACATCCCCGTCCGAGATGGTGCGGGCCAGCTTTATCTCAATCGCAACTACTTGTCTGTTCGGCCCTTCCACAATGAGGTCAATCTCATGTCCACCACCTTGGGTGCGGAGATGATAGGTTTTCGCCCAGTTTTCTTCAGCCAAGGTGCGCACCGTGAGCGCCACGAGGTGCTCGAATAATGCCCCGATCAGGTTTTTCCCTTGATACCCAAGGATGCTGCGTTCATCGTGTCCTAAGAGCTGAAGTGCCAGAGCGGGGTCAGCAAGGAAGTGCTTGGGCGCTTGGCCAACCCTCTTCAGTGGATTTCGTGTGGGAATCCAGCCTGGGATGGGGTCTACGACAAATATTCGGTGGAGCTGCTCCCGGTAGGTCGCCGTGGTGCGTTTGGTTGGTTGGGATCCGTCACCTGCGGTGACTGCATCCAAGAGGTTGGAATAGGAAGTGGTTGTGGCGGTGGCTGCTGCGTATGCCTCTAGCCAGCGCCGCAAACTATGTGGATTTCTCACACCGTAGCCAGCCTCAGGCAATTCGCGGTCTATTATTCGGTCCACATAGCTCTCTAGCTGAGCTCGCCGGATGATAGGAGGCAAGTCCCGGAGCCCTGGAAAGCCCGAGCGCGCAATCTCTTCCGCGTAGGTTTCCACTGTGAAGGACGTGGCGCCCTTGAGCGGACGTAGAACGTTGGGATCGAGAAGTTCCGCCAAAGACACCGTGGCCCCCTCAACACCTCGCTCGTGCAGGCCCATCGGGCGCATGGGGAGGGTCATAATACGAGCTGCGCCCGTATGCATGGTTGTAGAGGGCTGGGGTGTAGCTGAGCCAGCAAAAAGGAAAGTGCCCGGGGCTGCGCCAGCATCCACAGCGTGGCGCGCCAAGTTCCACACCTGAGGGTAAAACTGCCACTCGTCAAAAAGAATACGTTTGCCAGACTCCACCAGTTCCGGTTGTGCGCGGAATCTCTCGATGTCCGCCTCTGAATCAAAAGAGAATCGCAACTCCGCCCTTCGGGAGGCGGTATCCGTCTTCCCCACACCGCGCGGACCTTCCAAAGATACGGCCGCAACATGCTGGAGGATATAGTCCAGCTGCCTGTCCACGCTGCGCTCAAGATAGGCCATGTCACTAACTTTACCAGGACTTTCCACACTATGACACCATTTCGCAGGTAGTTATGGCCCCATTCCGCAGCTAGCAATGGCACCATTCCGCAGGGATCCAGTGCCTGACCGTCACCAAGCAGGGCGGGGTCTAAAATAGAACCCATGACAAACCAGACCCCCGCTGCTGAGCCCAATGCCAAGCACACAACCAAGCCCGGCCTCATGCTGCTCTCCTTCGGAGGCCCGGAGAAGGCAGAGGACGTGGTCCCGTTCCTCGAGAACGTCACGCGCGGTCGCGGCATCCCCCGCGAGCGCCTGGAACAGGTGGGCGAGCACTACTTCACCCTCGGCGGCCGCAGCCCCATTAATGACCAGAACAAGCAGATCATCGCGAACCTAGAGGCGGAGCTGGCTGACCGCGCCCTGGACATCCCCGTCTACTTCGGCAACCGTAACTGGGAGCCGTACGTGGAGGACACCCTGGTGCAGATGACCCGCGATGGGATCACGGACGTCTACGTGTTCGCCACCAGCGCCTGGGGCGGCTACTCCGGCTGCGGGCAGTACCAGGAGGACATTCGCCGCGCGCTGGAGGCCGTGGAGAAGGAGGGTCTGGAGGCCCCGCGCGTGCAGCGCCTGCCGCACTTCCATGACAATCCCCGCTTCATCGCGGAATTCGCCGCGGCCGTGGACCGCGCCCGCGCCGCACTCCCCCGGAAGGCCCAAGACACCGCGGACCTGGTGTTTACCGCCCACTCCGTCCCCAACAAGGCCGATGACCAGGCTGGTCCGCACGCTTTCGGCGGCAACCTGTACTCCCAGCAGGTGCTGGATTCCTCCCGCCTGGTGCAGCAGGCCTCCAGCTTCGCGGGCCAGCCCGGCTCCGGTGCTGAATACTCGTGGACCGGCAAGCTCGCCCAGCACGAGCCCGTGGGCGGCCGCGGTGATGGCCCAGCCAACACCGGCGCCACCGCCCAGGCTGGCGTGGATCTGGGCGTGGGCACGGACTTTGACGTGGAGCTGGTGTGGCAGTCCCGCTCCGGTTCCCCGCACACCCCGTGGTTGGAGCCGGACGTCTGCGATCACATTGAGGCCCGCGCCGAGAAGGGCAACAAGCGCGCGATTGTGCTGTGCCCCGTCGGCTTCATCACCGATCACATTGAGGTGATGTGGGACTTGGACACGGAGGCCAAGGAGGCCGCGGAGGAGGCGGGCATCCCCTTCGTCCGCGTGGATACCCCAGGTCTCACGCAGAATTTCGCGGCCATGGTGGTGGATATGCTGGAGGGGCTGCTGCCTTCTGGTTCTTCTTTTGGGGGCGACGCCGCCGCGGGCAACCAATCCCCCGCCGATGCCGCCCGTGCTCTAGTGGAGAAGTTCGGCACGGTTCCGAACTTTGGCAAGACCCGGGATGGCGCCCCCTGCGCCCCCGGCTGCTGCAGCTAACCCCTCCCCGTGTGGCTGCTGGCTGTTAGACCAGCAGCTCCGCGATCTGGATGGTGTTCAGCGCGGCACCCTTGCGCAGGTTATCCCCGCTGACCACCAGCACGAGGCCCCGGTTGTCATCGATGGACTGGTCTTGGCGAATACGGCCCACTAGGGACTCATCCTTGCCCGCGGCCTCCAGCGGCGTGGGCACATCCACAACCTCCACGCCGGGAGCCACCGCAAGAATCTCGGTGGCTTCCTCCGGGGTGATGGCCTGCTCAAACTCTGCGTGAATGGTCATGGTGTGGCCCGTGAACACGGGAACGCGTACGCAGGTACCCGCCACGCGCAGCTCCGGAATCTCCAGAATCTTGCGGGACTCGTTACGCAGCTTCTGCTCTTCGTCAGTCTCCAGGGAGCCATCGTCTACCAGTGCCCCGGCCATCGGCAGAGCATTGAAGGCGATCGGCGCCACATAAGGACCTAAATCCTCAGCCACCAGCGTGGAGCCATCATGCACCAGCTCGCCCAGGGCTTCCACATTCGCCGCCACCTGCTTGGCCAGCGCTTCCACTCCCGCCAGACCAGAACCGGACACTGCCTGGTAGGAGCTCACGTGCAGCCGTTTCAGCCCAGCCTTGGCGTGCAGCGGACCCAGCACGGGCATTGCAGCCATGGTGGTGCAATTAGGATTAGCGATAATGCCCTTCGGCGTGTTCGTCGCGGCCTCTGGGTTCACCTCAGAAACCACCAGAGGCACGTCCGGGTCCTTGCGGAATGCTGAGGAGTTATCCACCACCACTGCCCCGGCCTCGGCGAAGCGTGGGGAGTGCTCCCGGGAGGTGCCGCCACCAGCAGAGAACAGGGCGATGTCAATGCCCTTCAGCTCCTCCGTGGGGGTCGCGGCCACGTCTTCAATGGTGATCTCTTCCCCGCGGAACTCCAAGCTCTTGCCCGCGGAGCGGGAGGAAGCGAAGAAGCGCACCTTATCTACTGGGAAGTTCCGCTCCTCCAGGATGGAGCGCATAACGCGCCCTACCTGGCCCGTGGCGCCAACGATTGCGATGGTGGTCATAGTGGCAATTGCTCCTTAGAAGCGATGTAGCGAATTGATGTTGCGGTCTAGCTGAGCGGTCTAGCTGATAAGCAGTGCCTGCGGTGTCTTTAGCGCCCGGTTCCGGCGTACACGGTGGCCTCTTCGTCGCCGCCCAGCTGGAAGCGGTCATGCAGAGCCTTGACCGCCTTGTCCAGGTCAGTGTCCCGGATGAGCACAGAAATGCGGATCTCAGAAGTACTAATCAACTCGATATTCACACCCGCATCCCGCAGGGCCTCGCAGAAGTCTGCGGTCACACCGGGGTGGGACTTCATACCTGCGCCGACCAGGGAGACCTTGCCCACGTGGTCGTCGAAGAGCACGTCCTGCCAGTCGTTTTCCTTCTGGATTCCCTTGAGGATCTGCATGGCGCGCGTGGCGTCTTCCTTCGGGCAGGTGAAGGTGATGTCCGTGCGGTTGGAGTCGATCTTGGAGATGTTCTGCAGCACCATGTCGATATTGATCTCCGCATCTGCCACGGCGCGGAAGACGGCTGCAGCCTCCCCTGGGGAGTCTGGGATGCCTTCCACGGTTATCTTGGACTCGGAACGGTCATGTGCCACGCCGGTGAGTACTGCTTCTTCCACGGGGATATCCTCCATTGATCCGGAAACTAGGGTGCCGATGTCTGTGCTGTAGGAGCTGCGCACACGCAGCGGAACGTTGAACGCGCGGGCGTACTCCACGCTGCGGAGCATCAGCACCTTCGCGCCCACTGCTGCCATTTCCAGCATTTCTTCAAAACTGATGGTATCCAGCTTCTTGGCGTTTTTCACGATGCGTGGGTCAGCGGTATATACCCCATCCACGTCAGAATAGATTTCGCAGACGTCCGCGTTGAGAGCGGCGGCGAGGGCGACGGCGGTGGCGTCGCTACCACCCCTGCCCAAAGTAGTGACATCGCGAGTTTCCCTATTGACACCCTGAAACCCTGCAACTAGGCAGATCTTGCCCTCATCCAATGCCTCCCGCACGCGGCCGGGGGTGACATCCACGATGCGCGCATTGCCGTGGCGCTCCGTGGTGAGCACACCGGCCTGGGAGCCAGTGAAGGACTGCGCCTCCGCGCCAAAGGAATCGATGGCCATGGCGACCAGCGCGTTGGAGATGCGCTCGCCGGCGGTGAGCAGCATGTCCATCTCGCGGGCCGGGGGCACGGGGTTGACCTGCTCCGCGAGCTCCAGGAACTCGTCGGTGGTATCGCCCATCGCAGAGCACACGACCACCACGTCATTTCCCTGCTTCTTGGTTTCCACGATGCGCTCTGCCACGCGCCGGATGCGCTCCGCGCTCTCCAGCGAGGAGCCACCGTACTTCTGGACGATCAGTGCCACGGGATAAGCACCCACCTCTCGGCTTGCTGTTTTGCTATCTGCGCGCATTTTACCGCAGCACCCTACTGCGCACTGACAGACCACTTGGTTTAGCCTTATCTGTGATGATGCACAACAATGCCCTGGCGGTTCTCTTTGCCCTTGCCTCCGCGCTGACTATTGCGTGGGGCACGGTGGTACGTCACCGCATCGCGGAGCAGTCCGGGGTGGCGGTCGGCGATGGCTCCGGCAACCGTGCCGCTGAGGTGCCAATCATGGCGGCGATCGTGCAGCCCCTGTGGTGGGCCGGTGTGTTCAGCGCGTTGTTTGGCTATTTCCTGCAGATCGTGGCCTTGTCCTTCGGCACGCTGCTGATTGTGCAGCCGGTGCTGGTGCTTTCGTTGATGTTCACGCTGCCGCTGTCAGCGAAGTACGACGGCCGCCGTATTTCCAAGTCAGAGACTTTTTGGGCGGGGTTGCTCACGGTTGCGGTGGCTGTGTTGGTGATTCTTGGTCGTCCGACGCCAGGCCTTTCCGTTCCCCCACTGGAGCGATGGTTGGTTGCGTTGTCCATCGGTGCCGTGGTGCTGGGGGCGCTATATGTGTACTCCGGCCGTCAGCTGCGCCGGGAGCGGGCGCTGATCTTGGGGTCCGTGACGGGCGCGATCATGGGCTACGTGGCCGTGCTGTCAAAGGCCGTGGTGGATATCTTCGGCCACTCTGGTTTCGGCGGGCTGCTGCTCAGCTGGGAGCTGTATGGCCTCATGGCTGGCGCGGCCATAGGCACGGCTGTGCAGCAGGCGAGCTTCAATGCGGGTGCACTGAAGAATTCCTTGCCCGCAATGACGATCGTGGAGCCACTGGTGGCGTTTACCTTGGGGTATGTGATTTTGGGCGAGAGCTTCCAGGTGTCCGGCGGTCAGTGGCTGTTTATGGCCGCGGCGCTGGTGACGATGGTGGGATCCACGGTGATCTTAAGCCGCAAGACCATTGATGACTAGCCAGCCCCGCTAGCCACCGCCCTCTTGCCACCGCCAGCCACCCCACAATAAGGGTTAAAAGTCTCACTATTTGAGAAATTAAGACCTAATGATGGGAAACTTCAGGACAACTAATGTGATCCGCGCTATACTCGGGCACATGATTACTCAGCCAGCGCGCGCACTGCTACTGCGCCGCGGCGGGGCTTAGGTCTTGTAAGAGAAGAGATTCGGCCGGCTCCCCGTCGCGGTGTTGAGTGGTGCCGGCTGAATCATGGCGCAGACAACCCATCTGTGGCATAGCTTTGACGAGAAAGACCAAGGAGCACACTCCCCATGTCCATCCCCAACTCCAGCCCTAACTCCACCGCCCAGTCCACCACCCCCTCCGGCCCACGGGCGGAAGGCCAGCCCGCATGGAACAAGCAGCGCAACTCCGCCATGCCGGCCAAGCGCTACCTGCCGTTCTCTGAGGAAGTAGAACCCATCAGCCTGCCGGACCGCACCTGGCCGGACAAGATCATCGACCGTGCCCCGCAGTGGTGTGCTGTGGACCTGCGCGATGGCAACCAGGCTCTCATTGACCCCATGAGCCCTGAGCGCAAGCGCCGCATGTTCGAGCTGCTGGTGAACATGGGCTACAAGGAGATTGAGGTCGGCTTCCCCTCCGCCTCCCAGACGGACTTCAACTTTGTCCGGGAGATCATTGAGAACAATATGATCCCGGAGGACGTAACCATCCAGGTCCTCGTCCAGGCACGCGAGCACCTCATCCGCCGCACCTTTGAAGCCTGTGAGGGTGCGAAGAACGTCATCGTCCACTTCTACAACTCCACCTCTAAGCTGCAGCGGAAGGTGGTCTTCCGCAAGGACAAGGAAGCCATCAAGCAGCTGGCTACGGACGCCGCTGAGCTCATCAAATCCATCGCTAAGGACTACCCGGATACCAACTGGCGCTGGGAGTACTCCCCGGAGTCCTACACCGGTACGGAGGTCGCCTACGCAAAGGAGGTCTGCGATGCCGTGACCGCCGTGATGGAGCCCACCCCGGACAACCCCATGATCATCAACCTGCCCTCCACGGTGGAGATGATCACCCCCAACGTGTACGCGGATTCCATCGAGTGGATGCACCGCAACCTGAACAACCGCGAGTCCATCATCCTCTCCCTGCACCCGCACAATGACCGCGGCACGGGCGTGGCCGCCGCGGAGCTGGGCTACATGGCCGGCGCGGACCGCATCGAGGGCTGCCTGTTCGGCAATGGCGAACGCACCGGCAACGTGTGCCTCGTGACGCTGGGCCTGAACATGCTCACCCAGGGCGTGGACCCGCAGATTGACTTCTCCGATATTGACCAGATCCGCCGCACGGTGGAGTACTGCAACCAGCTGAACGTCCCGGAGCGTCACCCTTACGGCGGTGACCTGGTCTTCACCGCGTTCTCCGGCTCCCACCAGGACGCGATCAACAAGGGCTTGGACGCAGTGCAGGCCCCAGAAAACAACAACGTGTGGGAGGTCCCCTACCTGCCGATCGACCCGAAGGACGTGGGCCGCTCCTATGAGGCCGTGATCCGCGTGAACTCCCAGTCCGGCAAGGGCGGCGTGGCCTACATTATGAAGACCGACCACAACCTGAACCTCCCGCGCCCCATGCAGGTGGAGTTCTCCGGCGTGGTGCAAAACGTCACGGACTCCGAGGGCGGCGAGGTCAACCCGAAGGCGATGTGGGACATCTTCGCCGGCGAGTACCTGGACCGAACCACCCCGGTGGAGGCCATCAGCCTGACCGTGGACGGCGGCCAGAACGAAGGCGAGGAGGCCAAGGTCACCGCCCACATCGAGTTCAATGGCGAGCCAAAGGAGATCCAGGGCCGTGGCAACGGTCCGGTCGCGGCGTACTGTGACGCGCTCGCCCAGCTGGGTGTGGACGTGGAGGTGCAGGAGTACTCCCAGCACGCCCGCACCTCTGGTGACGACGCGGAGGCCGCCGCCTACGTGCTCGCGGACGTGAATGGGCAGAAGGTGTGGGGCGTGGGCATCGCCGGCTCCATTACCTACGCCTCCCTCAAGGCCATCACCTCCGCGGTGAACCGTGCCATGTAACATCGTGATCCATGAGTGATCACGAGTCCCCCGGCGGTGGTCAGCCGCGCCGCAAGGCTCGTTCGTCCCGCCGCCCACGCCGTAGGGTGCGCCGCCCCGCTGCCGCGCCAGCAGCATCTCGTTCGGGTTCTGGGGGCGACGCCGCCGCGTCCTCCCCCGCCACCGCCCGCCCGCGTGTGAAACTGCACCAGGACTTAAACGCCCTTCCCACGCCGGATCAGGCTCCGTTTGCGTCCATGGCTATCGCCACCAATGGCATCCACCCGTCCACGGCACGGCTCATCGCCGTGGCGATCGTGCTGTACGCCCCGGACGCCGATGACCCGTCCTTGCCCGGTAAGGAGCTGTACTCCCTCACGCGCCACCTCAACACCGGCGAGGATCCCGGGCCTATCCACCTGCACGGCTATGCCACGAGCGAGCTGGCGCAATCCTTGGGCTTCACGAATTGCGCCCCGCTGTTTCGCAAGGCCATTGACGGGCGCACGCTGATACTCCACCAGGCTGCCTACACCTGGGGGTTCCTGAAAAACGAGTACCGCCTGCTGCAGCGCGCGGTGAACAAGAACCGCCGTAGCCGCGGGCGCAGCCGCGGCCAGAAAAAGGTGCCGCAGCCGAAGCCTGTGGTTATCTGGGATACTCTCGCCACGGCCCGCAGGCAGTCAGTGGAGTGCTACGACTCCCGGTTGCGGGCCATCGTGGAGTGCTACAACGACCCCGCATCGTCTACCCACACAGCCGTGGACGCCCCCGAGGCTGCGCTGGTGGGGCTGGGGGCGGTGGCGTCGCACGAAAGAAGAAATACCGACCCGGACGAGCTACTTGCGGCAGACGCCCGACTCACCGCGGCGCTGGCGATTGCCCAGCGTGCGGCCGGCCCCGTGACTGAGCTTGTCCCGGCTAACCTCACGGCGGATAAGTTTGGCCTGCAGCGCAGCAAGGAACGCGTGGACGCCGCACTTGCCCCACGCACGCATGTCAACCCCGGCGCGTGGCGCGAGGGAGAGCCGCTGGTGAAGGGCATGGAGTTCGTGGTGAGCCCCGATGTGGCGACGGACCCTGACGAGCTCATCGCGCGAGGCGTGGCCGCGGGGCTGGCGTATAGCGAGAAGCTCAACCGGCGCAGCTCGCTGGTGGTGTGCAATACCAACCATGAACTACGGGGAAAGGCCATGCATGCGGAGCGGAAGAAGATTCCGCTGATGGACGATTCCCAGTTCCTGGAGCTGCTGGAGGACGTGCGGCCCGGCGAGAAGGAGCCTGTGCCGGTGAAGCCGGGCGCGGGTGTGCGGCCGCGGACGTTCGGGCTCTCGGGGGGAGGGTCCGTGCCGAGCGAGTCCTTGGGCAAGCTGCAGCAGGCGGCGACGCAGAAGCGAGCCGAGAACGCGAACAACAAGGGTGGTGGTGCGAAGAAGGGCCGGGGCGGACGCGGCAGCCGCGGCGGGCGTGGGCGCCGGGGTGGGCGGAACCGGAACCGCAGTGAGCGGAGCTGAGTAGTGGGCGCGGTCCGCTGCCTTTGAGGGCGCGCAGCCATGTCTGCACTAGAATCTGACCCTGTGACTACTTCGCAACCATCAACGAAGAAACCAGCTGGGCTCGTGAGCCGGGTCCGCAGCCGTGTGGCCATCGCCGCAGCGGAGGCTGCCACGTGGGCATCCCGCACGGCGGGCCGTGGCGCGGGCGGCATGATCGGCGGCCTGGTGGCTGGGGCTATTGACCCGAACCTGATGGCGAACTTGGGGCCTGCCAAGAATGGCTCCCACCGGCCCACGGTGCTTGTGACAGGCACTAACGGCAAGTCCACCACCACCCGGATGCTGGCCAAGGCTATTGCAACGCGCGCCACGGTGGCCACGAACGAGGGCGGGGACAACATGGACGCTGGCGTGATCAGCGCCCTGTTGGCCGGGCGTGAGGCCGAGACCGTGGTGCTGGAGGTTGACGAGCTGCATGTACCCGCCATTGCGGAGAAGTTGGATGCGGACGTGCTGGTGCTGCTGAATCTTTCCCGCGATCAGCTGGACCGCGTGGGGGAGATCAACAAGATTGAGCGGACGTTGCGAGTGTGCGTGGAGGCCCGGCCTGACATGACGGTCATCGCGAACTGTGATGACGTGTCCGTGACCTCTGTGGCGTGGGATAGCCCGAACGTGGTGTGGGTCTCCGCCGGCTTTGGGTGGGCCGGGGATTCCACCAGCTGTCCGCGAACAGGTGGGGCGATCATCCACCAGGAGCGCGAAAACGGGATCATGGACTGGTTCGCCGTGAAGAAGCTCCCCGATGGGCGCGAGTTCCGCCGCCCGGAGCCGCAGTGGCGGATCACTGAGGAAGGCATCGTGGTTGGCGGGGAGACGTACCCGCTGAACCTAACACTGCCGGGTAACGCTAACCGGGGTAATGCCACCCAGGCCGTGGCTGCCGCTGAAGCCCTGGGCGTGGATGTGGCACGTGAGGAGGCCATTGCTGCGGCGGAAGCCGTGGACAACGTGGCGGGCCGCTACTCCACGGTGGAGTTCGGTGCCCACCAGGTGCATCTGATGTTGGCGAAGAACCCCGCCGGGTGGCAGGAGGCGCTATCCATGGTGGACCGCACGGCCGATAGCTTGGTGATCAGCGTGAACGGCCAGGTTGCCGATGGTCAAGATTTGAGCTGGCTGTGGGACGTGCGCTTTGAAAACTTTGAGGGACTGCACGTTGTGGCCGCGGGCGAGCGCGCCACGGACCTAGCGGTGCGCCTGGGCTATGCGGGTGTGGAGCACGATCTGGTGGCAGATACCGTGGAGGCCATCCGCCAATGCCCGCCCGGCCGCGTGGAAGTCTTAGCGAATTACACGGCATTCCGTGACCTGAAGAAGGAGCTGGAGCGATGAGCAGCACGCTGACTATTGGCCTGATTTTGCCGGACGTCCTGGGCACCTATGGTGACGATGGCAATGCCCTGGTGCTGCGCCAGCGCGCCCGCATGCGCGGCATCTCCGCGGAGATTGAGCGGATCACCTTGGGCACGCCGGTACCGGAAGGTTTGGACGTGTACACGGTGGGCGGCGGAGAGGACACGGCCCAGATTCTTGCTGCGGAGCACCTCTCTTCTGATGGCGGCATGGTCCGTGCGGTGAATGCGGGCCGCCCAGTGTTGGCCATTTGCGCTGGCCTGCAAGTGTTTGGCGAATCTTTCCGAGCCTCCGGACGTATGGTTGATGGACTTGGTCTGCTGGACATCACCACCTCATCCTTGGAGAAGCGCATGATCGGGGAGATCGCCAGCCGCCCCAAGCTTGAAGGGCTCACTCAACCTTTGACTGGCTTCGCCAACCACATGGGGGCCACCATTCTGGGCCCGGATGCGCGCCCCTTGGGTGTACTCACCCGTGGTACGGGGAACACAGATGCGCACGGTGCTGCAGCGGCAGGGTTGGATGGCGCAGAGGTGGAGCACCAAGTGAACGCAGAAGGGGCGATCCAGGGCTCTGTAATTGCGACATACATGCACGGCCCGGTGTTGGCGCGTAACCCTGAGCTGGCAGACCTCCTGTTAGCTAAGGCGATGGATACCACCGTGGCAGAGTTGCCTCCACTGGACGGGGCCTTCGCGGATCAGCTCACAGCGGAAGTGAAGAAACTCCGTGAGGAGCGCTTGCGCTAACCGCAGCGCCGACCCTACCGCCCCAGCTTCGCCGCAGAGAGCACCATCGGAACCTGAAGGGGAACCCGCGCGAAAGCAATTGCACGCTGTTTGAGAGGCCTGCGCCGCCAATCCCACGCCATCTTCATATTCCCCGGCCACACCGCAAGCAGGAACCCGGCCGTGGCTGGGGCAACCCAGTCTTGCAGAAGGGAAGCGGCAGTAGATGTCGGCGGGACTCCTCCGGAAGCATCCCGCCTCCGCTCCCCCGCCAATTCCGCAGACCCCGCAGATCTCGTCTGCACCGCATCCACCGCAGTGCACCCGGCGATCACAGCAGACAGCACCAGTTCCGCCACTCCGCTGGCATTGGTGTAGAACCGCGGCGACCCAGGCAGGCCCTCCGGCACCAGCCCATCGAAAGGCTTCGGCTGGGCGAAGTGCAGCACACCTGCCACCCCAAACACCGTGGCCCACACAGCTCCTCGCGCATGCTTCATTACTTTTCACACTCCCAATTCCGTGCGCCCGGCAAAAGCCCGGGACAAGGTCAATTCATCTACGAACTCCAGATCGCCACCCATCGGGATTCCGGAGGCCAGGCGCGTGACCCGCAAGCCCGGGAAGTCCTTCAACAGGCGCGCCAGGTAACTTGCCGTGGCTTCGCCTTCCGTATTCGGATCCGTGGCGATGATGACCTCTGTGATCTCCGGTGCTGGTTCGTACTCCACGGAGTCCGCGGCGGCGTCGCCCCCAAAACCAGAGCGAGCACCCGCCACCGCAACATCCGGCAATACCCCACCGATACGCTGCACCAGCGGAGTGACGTTCAGCTCCTTCGGCCCCACGCCACTCAACGGATCCAACGCCCCGCCGAGCACGTGGTAGCGCCCGCGATACTCCGCCGTGCGCTCAATGACCTGGATGTCCTTGGACTCCTCCACCACGCAAATGACGGATTTATCCCGCGCCGAATCCGCGCAGATGCGGCACACGTCCTCCTGGGAAATGTTGTGGCAGATGCGGCATAGCGCCACACCCTCCTGCAGGCGCCCAATCGCGCCTACCAGGCGGGAGACGTCCTCCTGCTCTACCTCCAGCAGGTGCAGCGCGATGCGCTGGGCGCTCTTCGGCCCAATGCCGGGAAGGCGGGAAAACTCGTCAATAACGTCCTGTAACGGCCCTTCGAACAACTACAGCCCCAGGCCGGACATGCCGCCGGACAGTGGCCCCATCTTCTCCTGAGCCAGGTCCTGTAGCTTCTGGTTAGCGCGCTGGAACGCCTCCAGCACCAGGTCCTGCAGCGTTTCCACGTCAGAAGGATCCACGACCTTGGGGTCGATGGTGAGGCTCTTCACCTCACCGGAGCCGGCAACTTCCATGGTGACCAGGCCATTGCCGGCCTCGCCCGTCACGGTGGACGCAGCGATCTCCTTCTGCGCCTCCTGCAGCTGCGCCTGCATCTGCTGTGCCTGCTGCATGATCTGGTTCAAATCTGGCTGGTTCATTGTTGCTCCTTGGTTGTGAGGTTCGTTTCTTCTGTTGCTCTACTGTACCGATTCGCCGGTGGGGTTCGGGGCACCCGCGCGTGGGGTTAGCGCACGCGGCTGGCACCCAAGTGCTTCTCAATGAGCTCTCCAGCCACGTCCAACGGCGTGCGGTGGTCCATCTCACCCGGACCTTTGGCCATGTCCTCCAGCAGCTCGTCTTCTTGCCGGCGGCGGCGCTGCTCTTCTGTTTCTTCATTCCTTGGGGGCGACGCCACCTCCGCCTCCCCCGCCGAAGCCTCAGACGGGGTGTAGGCGGGCATGCTGTCCGGGGGTCCTTGATCCCAGGGGTCGGCCGGTGGCTCATCGGGCAGCGGTACACCGTTGAAGCCGTTGTCTTGGTTGTATTGCTTCCGTGCGCGGGCGCGTTCCACTTTGGCTCGCCAGCCGCCGGAGGGCTTGTCTGCAGCCTCTGCGGACTGGGGTGATTGGCCCTGGCTGCCCGCCGCACCACCTGCGGTGGCGCCTGCACTCCTGGCCTTGGCGGCCGTCTGGTTGAGGGCCTCTTCCATGGCTCGGGCGCGCTCGAGTACGCTGCTGGCTGCCGTGCGGATGGTGGTGGGTTGCAGGTCCTGTTCCGCCGGCACGGGCTGGGAGGCCTGTGCCGCCTCAGCTTTTCCCGGCGGCTCCTGGTGGGCTTCTTGGTTGGCCTCCTGGTGGGCTGGGCCTCCCTGGGAGCTGCCGCTTCCCGCGTTGGAGGCACTACCTGGGTTGCCCGCGTTTGCAATGACGCGCGCGGGTGTGCCCGTGACCTGCTCAATGGCTTGGGTGTAGGTCTGCGCGTGAGTTTCGCTGTTGACGTAGTTCGCCAGCGCACCGGTGTGGTGCGTGACGTGCACCTCGTCTTCACGAGGCTGATCCTCATTGACGACTGCACCCCGCAGCGCGATCCACGCGCTCAAGTCCAGCTCTTGAACCTTGGTGAGGATCTCCGCCCAGCGCTGGGCCGGGGTCTTGGGCTGCGGTTCCGGCTCCTGCTCTGGTTCCTGGGCTTCGGCTGGCTCTTCGTACGCCTGCGGCTCAGCTTCTGGTTGCGCCTGCGGCTGCACCTCAGTCCGCGCAGCGCCGTGCCGATTGCGGTCCAGGATCTCGCGAGCCCGGCGCGCCTCGGCCACCTCCGGTGGCTCTGCAGGGTCAGCGGACTCAGTGGACTCGGCGGCCTGGTTTGGCTCCGCCGTCGTTTCAGACTCCGCCGGCCGCGTGGGCTGCTGCTCCACGGGCTGCTCCGGCACACCCTGGGTCTGCGCGCGTGGCTCTTCCCGCTGCAGCTGCTCCTCCCGCTGTTGTTGTTCCTGCTGCGCCGGCTCCTCCGGCTGCTGCGCCTTCCGGCGGGAAGGCCGCTCATACTTACGGCCGGAGGACAGGTTCGGCGCCTGCCCCGCCGCAGCACTGGGGGCCACGCCCTTGCCGGCCTCGAGGGCCTCTACTCGCTGGGCCAAGGCCTCAACAGTCATACCCGCTGCTGGTAAGGCCATCCTGGCGCAGAGTATCTCCAGGAGCAAGCGCGGGGCCGTCGCCCCCCTCATCTGAGCCAAACCCTCATTGACCAGCGCCGCGCAACGAGTCAGCGTGGCCTGACCCAATTCAGCAGCCTGGTGCTCCAAAGCCTCGCGCGCATCGGCCGGGGCGTTCACCAGCCCGCGGTCAATGGCATCCGGCACGGCCTGCAGCACCAGCAGATCCCGGAAGCGATCCAGCAGGTCCTCAGCGAAGCGGCGAGGATCGTAGCCGGCCTCAATAACCTCGTCGACCACGCCGAACAGCCCCGCCTGGTCATGCTCCGCCAGGGCATCCACCGCGCGGTCAATGAGCGTGATGTCCGTGACCCCCAGCAGCGCCAATGCGCGAGTGTAGGTCACGCCCTCCGGGCCCGCACCGGCGAGCAGCTGATCCATGATCGACAACGAATCGCGCGGCGAGCCGCCACCGGCCCGCACGACCAGCGGATACACCGTGTCCTCCACGGCCACGCCCTCGCCCTCCACCACGGAGGTCAACAGCGCCCGCATGTCCGGCGGCGTCAGCAGCCTAAAGGGGTAATTGTGCGTACGCGACCGGATGGTCTGCAGCAGCTTCTCCGGCTCCGTGGTAGCGAAGATGAAGATGAGGTGCTCCGGCGGCTCCTCCACGATCTTCAGCAGCGCGTTGAAGCCCGCGGTGGAGATCATGTGGGCCTCGTCAATGATGAACACGCGGTAGCGGGATTCCGCGGGCGCGTAGAAGGCGCGTTCCCGCAGCTCACGCATGTCATCCACACCGTTGTGGGTGGCGGCATCCAGCTCCGTGACATCCAGATTGCCGGGGCCTCCAGGGGCCAGGGACACGCAGGAATCGCACACGCCGCACGGCGTGGAGGTGGGGCCTTGCACGCAGTTGAGCGAGCGCGCCAAGATCCGGGCGGAGGAGGTTTTGCCGCAGCCGCGCGGGCCAGAGAATAGGTAGGCGTGGTTGATCCGCCCGCTATCCAAGGCCACGGAGAGCGGTTCAGTTACGTGCGCCTGGCCCACGACCTCCGCGAAGGTCGCCGGGCGGTACTTCCGGTATAAAGCCACGGGGTCTAGGTTACCGGTAGACGTCGTTCAGGTTCACCCCAGTTGCGACCACGTGCTGCTGCAGCGCTTCCACGCCCTGGGTTCGGGCGATCTCATATTCTTCATCGGTGAGCATGACCACCTGCGCGACCACGGTGAGCCGCCCCGGGTGGGTGAACTCCACTTCCGGAGTGTCCTGCTTGGCGTGCCTTCCGCCGCCACTGCTGGCGACTTCGTGCACGTGTGGCACGCCATCCGCCCACACGAAAGGCACCACGAGCAGGCCGTGTGGGGTGGTGATGTTTTCGTCTATGCCCTGGGTCATCTTCGGCAGCAGGGTGCCGGGCTGTGGGGTGTAGTGGAAAGGGTCCTGGGAGATCATGGTTGCGGCGTGTGCCAATATTTTTTTGGCGACGCCACCCCCACCAGCCACAACCGTTATCAGCTCGACTCTTAAGTCCGATCCGTCCTCGGTCTCTAGGCCGGGTTCGATGCGGGCGGCATCCACGGTCATGATGACCGTTTCCGCTGGGCTCGCCTCGTTTTCGGGCAACTCGACCTGCGCCATGGCGAACTCTGGGAAGGATTCCGCCACACGGTGCGAGGCGAAGGTGGGTTCGCCGGGCAGGATGGTGCTGGCCCAGACGAATGTCTCCTCCGGGTTAATGGTCCATCCCACCTTCAGCGGTCTCGTCTTTGTCCGCTTGGCCCTTGGCGGAGCCGAGGGAGCCGTTGTTGGCTACTGCTGCTCCTGAAGCCTTAGTGGCTTCTGCAGCTTCTGTAGCTTCAATGGCCGCAAGCAGCACGCACGTGGTGAACACTTCCATGGCCTCCTCCAGCTCTTGGATCTCCGGCATGGAGGGCGCCAGGCGCAGGTTGCGGTCATTCGGGTCCTTCTTGAGCGGGTAGGTAGCGCCGGCACCGGTGAGATTCACACCGGCTTCCTTGGCGAGCTCCACCACGCGGGCGGCGGTGCCATCGACCACGTCCACGGAGACGAAGTACCCGCCTTCTGGGACGGTCCACTTAGCCACGTTGGCATCGGCCAGGTTGCGCTCCAGTACCTCCACGGTGCGGGTGAACTTGGGCCCTAGGGAACCAGCGTGCTTCTGCATGAGGCTGCGCACTCCCTGCTCGTCCTGGAGGAACTGGTAGTGGGCCAGCTGGTTGATCTTGTTGGGCCCGATGCCACGAACACCAGCGATGGAGTTGTACCAATCCAGGTTCGCCTTGGAGGAGGCGAAGAAGCCCACGCCCGCACCCGCCAGGGTGATCTTGGACGTGGAGCTCATGAACCAGAAGCGGTTCGGGTTGCCCGCCTGTTCCGCCAGGTCAAGGACGTTGATGACCTCAGGGAACTCCTCGGTGAGAGTGTGCACGGCGTAAGCGTTGTCCCAGACAATGCGGAAGTCCGGCGCGGCGGTCTCCATCTCCGCGAGTTCCTGAGCTACGCGGCGGCTGTAGGTAATGCCGGTGGGGTTGGCGAACACGGGCACGGTCCACATGCCCTTCACCGCCGGATCCTTCACGAGTTCGCGGACCGCGTCCATGTCCGGTCCTTCCTCAGTGAGGGGGACGGTGACCATTTCAAAGCCGAAGAGCTCCGTGATGGAGTGGTGGCGATCGTAGCCCGGAACTGGGCAGATCCACTTCAGATCCTCCTCCACTGACCATGGCTTCGGCGAATCATTGTTGCCAAAGGTGTAAGACCAGCTGATGAGGTCAAACATGAAGTTGAGGCTGGAGGCATCCCCGGCGATGAGGTTGTCCACGTCAATGCCCAGCACATCCGCCCATAGCTGGCGGATCTCCACGATGCCAATGTTGCCGCCATAGTTGCGCGCATCCACGCCCGAAGGAGTGCGGAAGTTCTCCCCCGGCAGCGAGAGAATCTCCGTGGAGAAGTCCAGCTGCTCCGCGGAGGGCTTGCCCCGGGTGAGGTCTAGGTTGAGGCCGCTGGCCTTGAGCTTATCATAGGCAGCCTTGATCTCATCCTTGCGGTCAACAAGCTGGGGGTTGATGGCGGTCACGTCCATGGTTAATTCAAGCCTCCGGTTGTGTTGGGCTATCGATACTGTTGCCCAGCTTAGCGGAAGGGGTACATCGGCACCGCGACAGCGAGCCGCTGGGGCGTAGCGCGGGCTTGTTACGACACAAGGAAAAACTGTTACGAAACTAGGGAAGAAATCATGCCCAAAACGTGCCCGAATTACGTAACAGTTCTGTGGGGTTCTGTGGGTTTAGGCGTCCGAAAAGCCAGCGACCCCGCCGAGCCCCAACCCGAACCCGCGTGCAAGCGCAGCACATACGCGAACATACGCACACATACGCGAACGAGGCGCCCCGCGGATTGCGGGGCGCCTCGTTGAGTGGCGGAGGATAGGGGATTTGAACCCCTGAGGGATGTAACTCCCGCACGCGTTCCAGGCGTGTGACATAGGCCGCTAGTCGAATCCTCCATGCCAGACAGTCAGTGCACAACCCATAAAGGGGCATGCCCGTTTGTCTACGCCGAAATACTACACATCCGCCTCCGGCAGTGCCAAATCGCCATCTCGCCTCCCTGAACCGCAAGCCACACCCTTCGCCTTCACCGGTCAACACGGCGCACACTGCCGCAGCACTCCCGCGTTAACCCCAGCACTTTGGCCACCCTGCGGGGCATAGGCTACGATTGTCACCGGATCCCACGCGGCGTTTATCTTGTGAACTCCCCCAGGGCAGGAATGCAGCAAGGGTCAACGAGCTCTGACGGGTGCGTGGGGTCCCCTAAACTTTCGGGGTCATTTCGGGGGTCACGAGCGCAAGGGCACAACGTAGGCGCAAGCGCAGGGGCACAGAGCGCGGGGAACAGCCAAAGAGACACTGCAAGTTACAATTATTCGCATGAAGCTCACCCTCCAGGAAGTGGCACTCCACCCCGGAAAGCCCGCATTCGCTGAATCCGCCGGCTACCAGTTTGACTCCTACTGGTCAGACCCCAATGGACTTGAAGCAACCGTCACGGTCTACTGCGTTATGAAGGAAGAAGACGGGGAGGCGCGGCGTGACGTCGCACGAATAAGCCTGGACGACCGCCACGAAGACATGCTGGAAATCGCCCTCATTGACGTGCGCGAAGAAGAACGCCACCAAGGCATCGCGGAATGGTTCATCGACCAGATCAAAGCCACCTTCCCAGACCGGACCCTGGGGGCCACGCCGGAGGAAGAGCTCACCGGGTTCTGGGAGGAACTCGGGTGGCGCCGTGTGGAAGACCCAGACGAACTTCACGGTTTCAAGATGCTGGACCCCGGAGCCGAGTAGCGTTATGAACCATGAATAGCCACGCCAACCTCGTCACCGTGGAGCGCTCCGCCACCACCCCGGGGCTCGTCCACGTGAAGCTGGACCGCCCCGGCAAGCTCAACTCCCTGACCCTGGAAACACTGGACAAGCTCGTCGCAACTGCTCACGAGCTGCGCAAAGACCGCTCTGTGCGCGCGGTGATCCTCTCCGGCGTGGGCGCCAACTTCTCCGCCGGACTCGACTTCGGCAACGCCCTGAAACGCCCGGGAAAGATCGCCACCACGTTCCTCAACCGCCCGTGGCGCGGCACCAACACCTTCCAGGAAGCGTGCTGGGCCTGGCACCGCCTCCCGTTCCCCGTCATCGCCGCTGTGGAGGGCTACTGCTTCGGCGGCGGCGTGCAGATCGCCCTCGGCGCGGACTACCGCTACACCACCGCGGATGCCCAGTGGTCCGTCCTGGAAGCCAAGTGGGGGCTGATCCCGGACATGTCCGGGATCATGAGCATGAAGCAACACCTGCCCATGGACGTGATCAAGCGCCTCACCATGACCGGCGAAATCATCACCGGCGAGCAGGCCGCCGCATACGGGCTGGCCAGCGAAGTCGTGGACAATCCCCTCGCCGCTGCCGAGGAGCTCGCCCAACTACTCATGACCCGCAGCCCTGACTCCGTGGCCTACTCCAAGCGCGTTATCGAGGAAACCTGGGCCAAAGGACCGCGCGCCACATTCTTCAAGGAGCGCCTGCGCCAGGCCCGCCTGCTCGCGGCGAAGAACACGCGCATCGCCCAGAAAGCGGCGGCGAAGAAGATCCCCGCGGACAAGATCGCTGCGACGTTCCGCCGCCGCGAGGTGCGCTAGCGCCGCCTCCTAGCGCTTCAACTCTAGCGCCCCGCTCGCCACGTCACGGCCTCCAGGGGAAGCTTCTCCGGCGCAAACGTCTGCGCCATCTGATCCATGATGTCGTTGGGGGTGGGGGTGGCGTCGCCCCCAGAAACAGCAACCGCATCCCCCAGCGAGTCCGCAATCCACCGTGCCACCGCCGCCGCGCCCCCGGGGAACTCGCGCATCGTGACTGCACCATCGCGCTTCGCCAACCGCTTCCCCTCCGGCCCCAAAACCAGCGGCACGTGCACGTACTCCACCGGCTGCAAGCCCAGCAGGTGCGCGAGATACGCCTGCCGCGGGGCGGAGGTCAGCAGGTCATCGCCGCGCACGACCTGCGTCACGCCGGCCAGCGCATCATCGACCACGACCGCGAGGTTGTACGCGAAGTCATCCGCGTGCCCACCAGCGCCATCGTTGCTGGTCGGGTCGATATTGCCGCCGCGGCGCAGCACCATGTCATCCACCTCGCCGCGGTAGGTTCCGGTGGGTTGGTATCGTTCCGGCACGTCCCATTCTTTGTGGTGCGACGCCAACCTCACACTCCACATCCTTCCCCTCTCCGCGAGATCATCCCTGCGCTGTTGGCGCTGCTCAGGGGTGAGATCGCGGCACGTGCCGGGGTAGATGCCAGGTGTGGCGTGCGGGGCGCGCTGGGCCTCCGTGATGTCCTTGCGGGAGCAGTAGCACTCGTAGGTGAGCCCCTGGTCCTGGAGCTGTTTCAGCGCGGCGCGGTAGTGCGGGAGGGTCTGCTGCTGGGTGGTGACGGGCTCATCCCACGTGATGCCGAGCGCGGCGAGGTCCTCCAGCTGGCGGGTGGCGGCCTCGGTAGAGGAGCGCTGCGCATCGATGTCATCGATGCGCATGCGGAAGGCGCGGTTCTCGCTGGTAGCGAAGAGATACGCGAGCACGGCGGTGCGGAGGTTGCCCAGGTGGAGGTCTCCGGAGGGGCTGGGGGCGTAGCGGCCCGCGCCGGTGGCTGTGGCGTTGGTGGCGGCTCGTTGCTGCGCGGTTTCGGCTGCTTGCTGCGCGGTGGTGTTCGCATCACTCATACCCACGCACGATACCCGCCCTCGATGAGGCACCTCGGCACAGCTGCGCCGCCACGGAGCTTTTCCTGCTGATGGAAGGCTTGGATGAGGTCAGGCATCATCTCCGGATCGTCGTAGGAATTGGAGTGGACGCGGAACATGCGCAGTCCTACGCTGAGCAGGCGCTTTTCGCGGCGTCGCTCATTGTGGAGGGCGAGGAAGGCTTCTTCGGTGTTGTCGGGCGAGCCGTATTTACCGTCTCCGTCGTATTCGACGATGAGTCCGGTGGTGCCGTCGAATAAAAAATCTGGACGGCCAATAGGACTGCGAGCGGAATCATGAACGATTGGTTGTTGCAGCGGGGCGGGGAGGCCGGCGCGGAAGAACTTGCACTTCAGGCCTGATTCTCGGGGGCTTTCGGAGTGTGGGTTGATGAGGCGGAGCGCCTGGCGAAAGGTGGCGGCGCCTGCGAGGTTGGTGAAATGCGGGGCGGCGCGGTGGAGGGTGTGGAGGGTGAGCGCGCCGGTGCGTAAGGCGTGTTCGGCGGCGACGACCGCGTCTTCCAGCGAGTGCCACGCCGCGAGGGTGAACACCGTGTAGGCCGGGTGCGCGACGGTGACGGTGAGGGGCGCGGTGGTGTTGGTGGTGCGCGCGGCGTTGGTGTTGTTGGTGTGCACAACCTTGGCTTCCAGGGCCACGGGCACATTGACGGTGACCCGCTGGGCGGTCTGCACCGCCACCTTGGGGATCAAGCGTGTACGAACCCCATGCAGCGACCGTGTGTTTGCGTTCGGAAATCTCCCCACGTCAACGGGCTGATTGCGGTCACTATGCTCTAGTGCCAAACCAAGAACACGCGCGGCTGCCCTCCCGCACAATATCCCTTTCGGCTGTGTTGCACCCACGGCGACAGCACGAATATACGCCTTCTCACTCGGCCACAGAGGCCACCAGCGTTCTTTATCTACGTAGATCCCCGGAGCGAGCTTCAAGACGAACTTCTTCCTGGCCAGGTCAGACACCCTTCTTCGTTCAGTGTCAGTCAGCAATTTGGTAATCAGCAATGGCGGAACGCGATTACTCATGTCCCCAAGCCCCCCCTTCCCCAAAAATATGTTAGTTTTCGTCTGACTGCCACCTAAAACCCCAGGTGGTCAGATTTGCTACTTTGCAGATTAACATATTTTTGGGCGGCGGGGCGGCGGGCTGGGAGAAGAGGGATAAAAGCGGTCGAGGGGCGAGTTATGAGGGAGGAGCCGCTAGACTGAGTCACCATGAGTGAAGACGCCCGCCCCGACACCTACTTCGAGCTCCATACCCGCCTGGCGGAGTGCCCCGATGCCGATGAACTGCGCAGCGAGCGCGAGGTCCAGGCTCGGCGGCAGTTCTTGGGCCGCACGGGCGTCATCCACACCCCACACGGCGATATCCGTACCCCCGCCTTCATCCCCGTGGCCACCAAGGCAACAGTGAAGACGCTGACCCCTGAGCAGGTTCGTTCCACCGGCGCGCAAGCCATCCTCTCCAACGCGTACCACCTCTACCTCCAGCCCGGCCCCGACATCGTGGACGAAGGCGGCGGCGTGGCGACCTTTGAGAATTGGCACGGGCCCACCTACACAGACTCTGGTGGATTCCAGGTGATGAGCTTGGGCGTCGGGTTCAAGAAAGTCCTGGCCATGGACACAAAGGGGAAGTCCCCGGAAGACATCATCGCCCAGCAGAAGAAGCGTATGGCCGTCGTCGACGAAGAAGGAGTGGACTTCCGCAGCGTCATCGATGGCTCCAAGCATCGATTCACACCTGAAATCAGCATGCAGATCCAGCACCAGCTGGGCGCGGACATCATGTTCGCCTTCGATGAGCTCACCACACTCATGAACACGCGCCACTACCAGGAGAAATCCGTGGAGCGGACGCATCGCTGGGCCGCCCGCTGCCTGGAGGAACATGAGCGGCAAACCCAAGCGCGCGCGGACAAGCCGCTGCAATCCCTCTGGGGCGTGGTCCAAGGCGCACAATATGAGGACCTGCGGCGCAAGGCCACCCGCGGGCTCGTGGAACTGTCCGAACAAGCAGAAGCGGAAGGGCGCCGCGGATTCGGCGGCTTCGGCATCGGAGGCGCACTGGAGAAGGAGAACCTGGGCACCATCGTGGACTGGGTATGCCAAGAGCTCCCGGAGGACAAACCACGCCACCTGCTGGGCATCTCTGAGCCGGATGACCTGTTCACCGCCATCGCCGCAGGTGCGGACACCTTCGATTGCGTGGCACCCACCCGCCTCGGCCGCCGAGGAGGGGTGTACACCCTGGATGGGCGGCTCAACCTGGCCTCCGCGCGCTTCAAGCGAGACTTCACTCCCATCGATGAGGAAGCCGGCGGATACGTCAGCAAAAACTACACCCGCGCCTACATCCACCACCTCCTCAAGGCCAAGGAGTTCCTCGCCGGAACGCTGTGCACGCTGCACAACCTGCACTTCATGGTGGGGTTGGTGGACCAGATTCGGCAGTCCATTGAAGAAGGCCGCTTCGTGGAGTTCCGCGAGCAGTTCATGAGCCGCTACTACGGGCCGGACTGGATGCAGCGGATCTAGCGAGCCGGCACGCAGGAGCCCCAGCAGCGCAGGAACCGGCAACGCTACACCCGCGCCTCCTCCACCGGCCGCCCCTCATCGTCCAGCCGCTCAATCTCGCCAGCAGAAAACGCCTTCTCCACGGCGGACCCCTCCACGTCAAAGGTGGGCAGCACCTTCTCCATCCACCGCGGCATCTTCCACGTCGCGCGGTTGAACAGCACCATCAGCGCCGGGATCATCGTCATGCGGATGAAGAACGCGTCAAACAGCACACCCGCGCCCAAGGCGAAGCCGAAGATCTGGATGAACGGCAGCGGCTGGAAAATGAAGCTCGCGAACACACCGATCATGATCAGCGCGGCGGCCGTCACCACCCGCGCGCCCAAACCGAACCCGTAGATCACGGAATCCTCCGTGGCGCTATACTTCGCGCCCTCCCGAGCTGCCTCCTCCTGCGACCGGTGGATGTACCGCTCCCGCATCCGGGACACGATAAACACCTGGTAGTCCATCGCCAAGCCAAACGTCACGCCGATCAGGAAGATCGGCATGAAGCTGATCAGCGGCCCCGGCGAGTGCCACAGCCCCCACAAGCCCTCCTGCCACACCAGCACCGTCACGCCGAACGCCGCGCCCACGGAAAGCAGGAACCCGCCCACCGCCATCAGCGGCACCAGCAGGCTCCGGAACACCATGAGC
>DXFZ01000048.1 GCA_019114175.1 Candidatus Corynebacterium gallistercoris | reverse complement strand
ACTGGCGACCCGCCTGGAACACGCTATCCCAACCCACCTGCCCCAAAGCCAGAATCCTTAGCGGACGAATGAGCTCCAATTCCTTGGTGAACCACAACCGGCACGTGGACTTCTCCTGGGCACTCGGCACGTTCTTCGGCGGTGCGCAATGCACCGGCGGAATAATCCGCGCCTCCGTCAGCTCCATCCCGTCCCCCGCGGCCACGCTGCGGGGTGCCGTGCACGCACCGGCCTTAAACAAAGCACGATACAGCCACTCCCCCGCCGGATCCCCCGTGAAATTCCGCCCCGTCCGGTTACTGCCATGCGCGGAAGGGGCAAGCCCCACAATCACCCGGCGGGAATCCGCCGCGCCAAAGCTCGGCACCGGGCGGGACCAATACGGTTGATCCGCGAACGCAGCCCGCTTCGTCACCGCCAACTCCTCTCGCCACTGCACCAGGCGCGGGCAGGCCGCGCAGACACTCACGAACTCCTGAAGCTCATCCGGGGTACGCGCCTCGGTGGCGCGGGCGGCGATGTCTTCCGGCGTTGCGCTCGCCGGCGTGGACGGGGTGGCCGGGTCCTCCGGCCACCCCGTGCCAGGCGGCACCGGGGAGGCAAACAGCTCTCCCGTGATGGGGTGGGGCAACAACCGCCGGTTCACATCAGACATGCTCGCCACCGTAGTACACCCCGCCCCCACACCACCGACAAACCAGCGGACACGCAAAAACCCCAGCCGGACCGCGATGCCGCGGAGAGGCTGGGGTGGCGTCGCCCCCTAAAAATTTACCTAGCGGGCGCTGACGTTACCGAAGCGGCTAGCGATCGGTGCGAGCACCAGCGGACGGGCGGCAACCACCGCGCCGATGGCCAGAGCCAGACCCAGGACGAACAGCCCGAAGCCGCCCCAACCTGCCACGTCCTGGCCCAGGAACATGTGGTTCAGGTTCTTGCGCATACCGGTGGTGAACACCAGGAACACGTGGCCGATGACGAACAGGACGAAGAACAGCATCGTTGGGTAGTGGATCGCACGAGCCACCGGAGCTGGGTACATCTTGTTCAGCTTCTCGGCATCCTTCGGCCACCACTCGGACATGCGGATACCGGAGATGATCGCCAGCGGAGCGGCCACGAAAACCACCAGGAAGTAGGTCAGCTGCTGCAGGGAGTTGTAGTTCACCCAGCCGTTCTCAGCTGGCCAGTTGAGCGTCATGTACTGCAGAGCAGCGGACAGGGCATTCGGGAAGACCTCCCAGCTGGTCGGCACGATGCGCGCCCAGTGGTCGGTGACGAACAGCATGATGACGAACAGAGCACCGTTGATCATCCACAGGATGTCCAGGGAGGTGTGCATCCACAGGTAGATGCTGATCTTCTTGCCGCCCTTCTTCGGCTCCCACACCGCCGGCGGCTTCTGCTGGTGGCGCACCGCCAGGCCGGAGCGGACGATGAGGCACATGAAGAAGAAGTTCAGGTAGTGGGTCCACCGCGCCCAGGCTGGGAAGCCTTCCTCTACGTCGATCGCAGGGTGGTACTCGCCCGGGTAGCGGTCGACGAAGTTGGCGACGGCCTCAACATTCATCAGCGCACGGGAGCCCAGGACAACCAGCGCGCCCACGACCACGGCGATGCCGAGGATGATGCCCGCAAGCTTGCCCCACTGGCCCAGCGTCTTCTCTCCGATGACGATGGGTTCCTTCTTCTTGGCCTTCTTCTTAGAGGCGGCCTTGGAAGAGGACTTCTTAGCTGCCGGCTTGGAGGCAGTCTTGGCTGCGGCCTGGTTGCCGCCGGAAGCCGCGGGGGCACCTGGGGCGGCCGGTGCGCCAGGGGCACCTGGTGCAGATGGAGCGCCTGCTGCCGGTGCGCCCGGAGCGCCCGGAGCCTTTGGCGCGCCCGGGGCGGCAGGTGCGCCGGGAGCCTTCGGTGCGCCGGGAGCCTTCGGTGCGCCCGGCGCTGCCGGCGCACCACCAGAGGGAGCCGCGGGCTTTGCGGGAGCGCCCGGCGCACCCGGGGCGCCCGGAGTCCCAGGAGCCGTAGCACCGAGCTTCAACGGACCATCGCCGTTGCCGCCGGAAGCCGCGGGAGCAGCAGGCGCTGCAGGTGCGGAGTTCTCCTGCGCAGCGTCGTTCTGCGAAGGAGCGTCCGTAGCAGCCGGTGCCGCCGGGGCCGCAGGAGCGCTTGGAGCCGCGGGAGCAGCAGGCGCACCCGGTGCGCCAGGAGCTCCGGGGCTCATGGACTGCAGCTTAATCGGGCCATCGCCCTGGGAAGCTGCGGCCGGAGCTGCAGGCGCAGCCTGCTCTTCTGCCGCAGGAGCAGCGGGAGCCTGCGGAGCAGGAGGCGTAGCGGCAGCATCCTGTGCCTGGCCCTCGGCTGGGGTGGGGGTGGCTGGTGCGGAGGTGGCGTCGCCCTCAGAAGAAGGCGAAGCCGCCTCTCCGGAAATCTTGATGGGCTTCCCGGCGGAGCCTGGAGGCGGCGGGATGGGAGACATGGGCTAGATTCCTCCTGAATTCGCTTCGTCAGTAGCGAAGGTCGGCGTTGTGGACCGTCGTCCTCTTGATAATTGGATAACTAATTTCGCGTATGAGGATAGCAGATGTGGTCTGGTTCATAGTAAAAGCCGGGTGTGGCGGATCACCCTCAGGGACGAGGGGGATGACGGAGCGGCCGCCCCTCAGGCGCGGCACGGGATTGTTACGACACAAGGAAAAACTGTTACGCAATTAGGGAAGAAATCTTGCCCAAAACGTAGCCGAATTACGTAACAGTTCTGCGGAGGTTCAGTGCGCGTTGGCTGGGCGCGTAACCGCCGCATCCCACTCCCCGCCACGCACGAAGAAACCCCTCAATCCTCCGGGGAGGATCAAGGGGTTGTTGTAGCGGGGGCAGGATTCGAACCTACGACCTCTGGGTTATGAGCCCAGCGAGCTACCGAGCTGCTCCACCCCGCGACGGGTGCTCGACAACGGAACATAACCGGAACTCATTATTGTTCCCGCTCCGTGTCGGCGACTCCACAACATTAACGCACATCCGCGCAGAAGTGAAATCGCCTGGTCAGAGCACTACTGTCCGTCCTTCAGCTGCTGCACAGCCTTATCCAGCTCGTCGAGAGCCCGGCCGAATTCCTCGAACGTGCCGTTCTCGCGGGTCTGGTTGACCTTATCCATCGCCTCGCGCACCCGGCGCTCCGCAGACAGATCGCCGGAACCGGAACCAGAAGCGGAGCCAGAGCCGGCACCAGAAGCGGCGGAGCCGGACTTGTCCCCTTCACGGTCTGAATCGGAGGAGGAAGAGCCGGTATCGCCGTCGCTGCCATCTGGACGAACCACGGAACCATCGACCTCGGCGATGTCCGTCACCTCAGAGGAATCAATACCCACCTGGTTCAGCGCCTCAGCGATGGTCGGCGCATAACCAACCTGACCGTTGTAGAAGACCAGCACGCGCAGCAGCTTCGGGAAGGCCGAATCCTGGTCCTTGCGCTGGGAGTACACCGGCTCCACGTAGAGAATCTGGCCATCGCCCACGGGCAGCGTCAGCAGGTTGCCGTTCGTGAGCTCGTTGGATCCCTCCAGCAGCGTGCGCTCACGCGCGATCTCATCGGAGGACATCATCGTGTCCTGAGCCTGAGTCGGGCCAAACGTCTGCTGGCCGGTCGGCAGGGTACGGACGTAGATCTTGCCGTAGTTTTCCGGGTCACTCGTCACCGCCATGTGCGCTGCCAAGTACTGGCGGCGCAGGCCGCGGAACGGGGTGATCAGCTGGAAAGTGGACTTGTTCGTCTCCGGATCAGCAGCCACCACGTAGTACGGAGGCTGCGCCAACTCCTGGCGCCCCTTGGAAGCAGTGGGGTCAGAAGGCACGGACCAGAACGCGTCATTGGTGAAGAACACGCCCGGGTCAGACACATGGTACTTCGCGATCAGCTCACGCTGCACCTTGAACAGGTCCTCCGGGTAACGGACGTGGCTCATCAGCTCATCGGAGATCTCACTGCGGGGCTTCACCACATCAGGGAACGCACCGCGCCATGCCTTCAGCACCGGATCGGACTCATCGAAGGCGTACAGATCCACGGAGCCATCGTAGGCATCCACCACGGCCTTCACGGAGTTGCGGATGTAGCTGACGGAGTCCGTGACCAACTGGTTCTGGTTCACGCCCTGCGGGTTCAGGGCATCCGCCGTGGTGTCCGTCAAGGACATGCGCTCCGAATACGGCAGGTTATCCAGGGTGGTGTAGCCATCCACGATCCACTTGATGTGGCCATCGATGACCACCGGGTAGGTCTTGGAGTCCGTGGTCAGCCACGGCGCCACCTTGTGCACGCGCTCCCGCGGGTCGCGCTCGTACAGGATGCGGGAGCCTTCACCGATGCGGTCCGTGAGCAGCATGTTCATGGACTCAAACTCGGCGGAGAACATGAGTCGGTTGAACGGGTTGGACACGTCCACACCACCGGAACCGGTGTAGGTGTAGTTGGAATCATCCGTGTCATACTCCACCGGCTCCGCGCCCTGGGTACCCACAATGGCGTAGTCAGAGTTCGGCAAGTTGGAGGAGGCGATGACCGGGCCGAAGTAGATGCGTGGCTGCTGCAGGTCAACCTCCAGCTCTCCCTTCTGGTCCTTCGCCTCTGGGTGTTGCAGGTCCGCCACGGTGTAGACGGGATAACCGCCACGGGTGGAGCCTGCATCACGGGCAACCTCATCCACCTTGTTCGCGGGTGCAGCGATGAAGCCGTTTCCGTGGGTGTACACGGTGTGCTTGTTGATCCAGTCCCGCTGGTTGCCGTCCAGGGTGTTCGGGTTCAGCTCGCGGGCTGCCACCACGAAGTCCCGGGTCTCCCCGTCCACCTTGTAGCGGTCCACCGCCAGCTCCTCTGGGAAGCCGTAGAAGTTCTTCAGCTGCTGTTGCTGGGTGAAGGTCGGGTTCAACACCTCTGGGTCAAGGAGGCGGATGTTGGAGAGCGTGGCGGAGTCATCGCCCACGGATTCCTTCTTGTCCTTCTCACTTGCGCCCTGGCTGCCCGCAGCCCATTCCGCGTCATACGTCACGTTGTCATCGCCGATGCCGTAGGAGAAGCGGGTGGCCTCAATGTTGCGGGCGATGTACTCCCGCTCCTTCTCCGCACGGTTCGGCTTCACGGAGAACTGCTCCAGCGCGGCCGGCCAGGCCACATCCACCGCCAGGGAGGAACCCACCATCAGCGCCACGGCGAGCGCCGGGATGCGCAGGTCCCGGATCACTATCGTGATGAAGAACATTGCCGCCACAAAAATGGAAATAACCAGCAGCACGATCTTCGCCGGCAGCACCGCGTTGATGTCCGTGTAGGAGGCACCCGTGAAGGTCTCCTGCTGCCTGTTCATCAGGGCGTAGCGGTCAAACCAGTAGTCCACGGCCTTCAGCAGCATCCACACGCCAGCGATGATGACCAGCTGCCGCCGCGCCGCAGTGGAGACCCGGGCCTTCTCCCCCACCCGAGGGTTGCCCGTGGTGATGGAGCCCAGCACGTAGTGCCCCACGCCGTTGATGACGAACGCCACGATGAGCAGGATGCTGATGGTGGAGACCACGAATTGCAGCATCGGCAGGTTGAACGCGTAGAAGCTCAGGTCCTTGCCGAACTGCGGGTCTTCTACCCCGAAGGCGGAGCCGTTGAGGAACATCATGGCGGTGCGCCAGTTCGCCTGCGCAATGAGCCCGCTGATGGCGCCCACGAACAGCGGGATGCCCAGCAGGAATGGCCGCAGGTTCTTGCGGATCATCGGCCGGTATTGCTCCAGGGGGCTGGCCGATCCGATGGACTCGAATTCATCCGGCTGCGCCTTGTACGCCATGTACGCCGCTAGCCAGGCGATGAGGCCGCCGAGCACGGCGAAGATGAGGAACAGCACCACCCGCGCCACGATGACGTTGAGGTACACACCCTGGTACTCCAGGCTGCGGAACCAGGCGAAGTCCGTGTAGGCGCTGACGATGACCGGCACGATGAAGAATGCTGCGGCCACGATGCCGGCGATGGCACCCAAGATTTTGGATCGCTTACTGGGGCTGCCGGACCCGCGGGGTGGTTTGGGCGAGTTCGTGCCGCCGATGGGCGGCGGAGGAGTCATACTCAAGGCTCGTTATTCTCCGGGTTGTTCGTCCACATAGAATGATTTCTTCCAAGAATACGTAGAATCTTCTACGTGGCATAACTGTTCAACCTGCAAGGAGCGTGCGCCTTTTGTCCCCCATCGTGGATGTCCATGATCAGCGTGTTCTCAACGCGGCCGTTCGCGAGGCCGTGGACTTTGTCCATGCGGAAGGGTGGGATCAGCCCGCGACGTTGTTTGCGCTGGTACCCACGCAGTTGGTTGCTGATTTTGTGGGCGACGGCCCCACCAATCCCCTCTCCCTCATCGTCCAAGAGGACTTACCGGGGGATCTTCCCCCCGGTTCTGAGGAGTTGGGTCAGTACATCGCCTCCGTGAGGTGGCCGGATCAGGTGGTCGGCGCCGTGTTGGCGCAGGAGATCACTTTCGTCAATTCCGCCGCAGGCGCGGAGCCCGCGCCCCAGCAGGCTCGGCTGTTCTCTGGGGTGACCGCCGACGAGGATGGCTCCGGCCAGGAGCTGACCGTGCTGCAGCTGCGCCCCACTGATGAGGAGTTGGAGGCGAATCCTTTCGCCCAGGACAAGGTGGAGCTGCTGGGCGGGGAGGACATCGCCCCGGGTGTGGTGGCCACGCTGCGGGCAACGTTTGAGGAATCCCGCGCTGGGGTGGCGGGCGAGGACTACTAGCCTTCGCAGAGGGAGGGGGATCCCCCGCTGGTGTAGGCCTTGAGGTCATCTACTGCGTCATCGAGGCTCTCCACATCGATGAGGGTGATGCCTTCAGGCTTATCGTGCACGGCCTCAGCACAGTTCTTGCTGGGCACGAGGAACACCTCCGCGCCTGCGTCCTTGGCTGCGGCGATCTTGTGGGTGATGCCGCCGATGGGGCCGACTGTCCCCTTCGCGTCAATGGTGCCGGTTCCGGCGACGAACTTGCCGCCGGTCAGCTCACCGGGCGATAGCTTGTCCACCACGGCCATGGAAAACATGAGCCCGGCGGAGGGGCCGCCAATGTCAGTGAGGTTGTAGCGCACCTTTACATTGCCTGCCGGCTGGGCCACAGAGGTGACGCCGAGGAACGCCTTGGCCCCATCGTTTGCGCCGCGGAGCTCCTTAGGCGTCTCCCCCAGCTCCACCTCGAATTCCTCCGTGCGGGTTTGCCGCTGCACCGTGACGGTGACCTCATCCCCTGGTTCCTTGTCCTGAACCTTCTTGGCCAAGTCCCCTGGCACGGTGATCTCTTCGCCATCGATGTGGGTGACAATGTCATTGGGCCGGAGCACTCCCTCTGCTGGGGAGTCTTCCGAGACTTCCACCACCATCGTCTCGACTGGTTTGCCAAGGTAGTTCATGGCGGAAATGGTGGCGTTTGACTCACTGGCGGCAAAAGCCGCCGCGTTCTGCTTTTGCACTTCTTCCCGGCTCTTCCCGGAAGGGAGTACCTGCTCGATGGGCACGAGCGTGTCGTCGGTGGTCAGCCAACGGCCCAACGCCTGCACCAGGGTCATGTTGGTACGCACGGCAACGGTGGTCATGTTGAGGTTCCCGCTGGTCTCGTCCACGTCCGCGCCGTCG
>DXFZ01000047.1 GCA_019114175.1 Candidatus Corynebacterium gallistercoris | reverse complement strand
TCTTGTCAATGCTGGTGGCGATATTTTGGCCAAAATGTGGATGAGAGCCTTGACAAGATTTGTCCTTTTGCCTTGACGGGGCACCGGGGGAGGGGAAGTCTAGGGGTGTGATGAACATCCCTTAGCCCTGTGGATAACTCATTTCACTGTCCACAGCCCCTTCACCCGGGCATGTGACGAAACTGAGGGGACATGGTTCACTTCCGGGGCATGAGGGGTTTAACGTCAAGCAATGCTGTAGTGCTCAGGCAGCTGGGGCCGCAGAAGTCTGTCCGGGTTGATGAGCTGAAAAGAGCTGGCTATTCGAATTATCAGCTCCGCACGCGGTTTTCCCGCGCGCTGACGGGTGTCTACGTTCCTGGGCGGTCGGTCAACCCCGTCGTGGACTTCAAGGGGGAAGACCTCTATGTGCTCGATGCTGCGGAACGAGCCAGGGCCTACCACCTGGCCAACCCCAGGGCGGTGATAGCGGGATTCGGGGCCCTAGCGCTTGCCAACATGAAGTACTTCGCGGATGAACAGCCGACTCTGGCCCTGACAAAGAGCCCCAGGGATGACAGGCAGTTCTTCCCGGCCCTGGAACTGGACATCCCCGGGAACCGGTTGCACACGCGGCAGGACAGGTGGGGGACCCCACAAGCAAAGCTGTGGACCCCAGATCTCTCCAACCCAACCTTGCGCGCAGTCCGCCCCATGATTGCGTGTGCACAGGTCATCGCGGCTCTTGAGTCAGGGGATGAGAGGGCCGTGGTGCCCTGGGAGATCCCTCAGTGCTTCCAGCCGTGGGAGACGGAGGTGAGGCAGATCCAAGTCATGGATGCGACGCTTCGCACCCAGCCGATTGAGTGGCGGAGGGGGGGGACAAGGTCTTGGAACTGATCGCAGGCACCTGCGACGAGAAGCTGTTCCGGTGGACCTGGGGGAGGGCGGATGCGGGGTCGGAGTCTCCGCCGGAAACCCTCATGAGGCTCCAGCTGGCCAAGGCGCTGGCGGAGGACGGGTTTGAATACCTGACGCAGGTCGCCATTGTGACTGGTGATCGGGTCATCACCGTGGTCGATGCCCTGGTCATACACGGCAGCAGGAGGGGCCTCGTGGAGGAAATTCCTCGTCCTGAGTTCTGGAGCCAGGCCTTCCCCTGCAGGATCTTGAGGATCCCAGACAAGGGCAAGATTCGAGGGTCAGGGAAGGGGATCACAGCCCTGATGTTTGACGGGAGGCATCACCTGAGCCACGAACAAAAGGACCGGGACTCAGAGATTTCAGCCGTTCTCATGGGTGCGGGGATCCCGGTGTTGCGGGTTCCAATGAAGATGGTGAGGATAGGCGGGCGGCTTTTGTCACGGGTGGAAAAATTATTGTGAGGCACCGGGAGCACCGGGACCACCGCCAGGCGCACCACCCGGCCCGCCCGCGCCGCCGGAGCTGTCCACATTCTCCGTGCTCGTGTCGATCGGCACATCAATCGTGAGGGCATACCCCGCCTCCACAGTTCCGCTGACGTGGGGGAGCTGCGCGGAGTAGCCGTCGCCGAAAACATTATCCGAATCCAAACTGACCCGACCCAAGTTCGCCGACGACCCCGAGTAATTGGAGGTCTCATACACCGCCGAGGCCACCTCCTCCGGAATCGCGATCTGGCTGGTCAGCAGCGCATTCGAGGCGTCCGAGATGGAGGAAACGTCCGGGAAGACCTCGAAGTGGATGTGCGGCCAGCGGCCGTCGTAGCAGCCGGGGATGATGCTGGTGAACTCCACGGATCCATCGTCGCCGGTGACCTGCACGCCGCGCAGGTACGTCTCGTCCTCCACGCCGGAGCTGTACATGGAGTAGCGCCCTTCGGCGTCGCAGTTCCACACGTACACCGCCGCGCCGGTCATGGGCGCGTTGCCGCCGAGCATGTCGATGATGTTCATCCGCAGCGTCATGGGCACGCCGCTGGCTGTGGCGCCGCCGCCGATGCTGCTGCGGATGTCCCGCCGCTCCACGCCCACTTTCTCCAGCACGTCGGGGCCGTTGGAGCCATCGCCGGGGTAGGGGCCTGCGGTTTCGGTCTTCATTTCGGTCAGGTCGGCGGTGTCGCCGCTGGCGGTGGTTGCGGTTGTTGTGGCAGCGACGGCACTCCCGCCTCCGCGGCGTGCACTCCCAGCAGAGTTGCCAGGAATGCACGCCGCCAGGGCTGCGGCGCCAGCGCCGAGGCCTAGGGAGCCGAAGAGCTTGCGCCGGGAGATGCGGTTTTCGATGGTGGCGAGATCAAAGTGGAGGCCCTGGTCCTCGACGTCTTCGTGGGGACGTTCCAGCGGGCGGCCCTCGAAGGTGGCGGTGGGGGTATGGGTATAGGCGGATGGGTGGCTGGGGGAAATGTGGGGATTCATGGAGAAACGCAGTCCTTACTGTCATTTGGGGTGGGGCTAGGAATTTCAGGGGTGCGGTGTGGTTCACCGGCACGGTGGACCTGTGGCCGGTAGCGGCCGATTACCTATGACAGTAGGGAGTGAATGTTGGATGGTAATTGAGTAAAGGTACATGTCGCATGCGGATTTCTTCCTAAGGAATTGTAATGAGTCTGTGAGGGGGCTTGCGGTAGAGCATCTCAGTCACAGGTTCGCCTCAAAGCCCCTTCTAATGGCATGCTTAAAGACTCCATCTAAAGGAATAATGAAAACAGATTCCATTAGTGTGCTAGTTTTATTGCCATGAACGCAGCAAAGTACAGAACTCTAGCCCTACTGGCAGCTACAAGCATTGGAATTGGAGCTGCTTTGGCTGGATGCCAAGCGCAGGATCCGCCGGGGGTCAACGGATCTCATTCCGGTGCCGCCCAGTCCGCAGACTCCCAGCCCAGCTCTGGCCAAAACAGCGAGACACACCTGGCTGCAGGACACCTCAATTTGCCCAGCCTGGGGGATGTGGAACCCATCTCTTCATCGGATCCGGATGTGGACAAGCGCATTACCCAAGAAATTAACGATGCTCCTGCGCGCATTGTTGCTATTGACCGTCACGGTGGACTGAGCCGTATCCTTAGCGGGTTAGGGCTACGGGGCAATGTTGTGGGAAAGTCATCCTCTGGGACTGAACCGGGTTTGGATGGTGTTCCTGTTCTCACCCGTCATGGGCATGATCTGGATGTAGAATCAACCGCTGAACTACGGCCGGATCTCGTCATTGTTGATAAGCCCGGCGCCAAGCCGGATAGTGTCCAACAGCTTCGCGCTATTGGTATAAGAGTTGAAGAGGTGGACCTGCAGCGGCGCTGGGATAGCGTGAAAGACAACATTAAGGAGGTCGCGGCTCGGGTTGGTACTCCCACCGCGGGAGAAGAACTAGCCCAGCGTACCGGACAACAAATGGATCAGGCACGCGCGGATGTTGAGCGCCTGATACCGGCGCGCCAGCCGAGAATGGCTTTTCTTTTCTTACGCGGAGGGGGAGATGTGTTCCTCATGATGGGAAGAGGAACCGGAGCTGATGAGGTGATTAGTGCCTTGGGTGGGGAGGACGTTATCGCTGCACAGGGTATACGAGGATCCCGGCCAGCAACCCCCGAGGCGCTGGCTAGGGCTAATCCGGAAGTTATCCTGACGGTCAGCCGTGGTTTGGAATCCAGCGGCGGGGTCGATGAGCTCCTGTCCCGGCCGGGGGTGGCAGAAACAGAAGCTGGGAAGAAGGGGCGGATTGTGGCGTTGCCAGATTCTGAGGCCATGGCATTCGGACCACAATCAGGGCTGGCGCTCAGCCAGTGGGCTGAGGCGCTCTATCTGCCAGCGGGGGCTTAGCCTTTCAGTGACTCCAGCGGAGTAAAACGCTCGCCGTACTTCGCGGCCAGCTCCTCCGCGCGGGCAATGAAGCCCGCCACGCCCGTGGTGGGGTAGTCGCCACCGTCCACGTCCGCGACCTTGCCCTCTGGCAGCGTGGCCGCGGCGGGGCGGGCGTAGTTCTTCACGTACTGGCGGGTGCCGCCGGTCCAGGCGGGGTAGCCGATGCCCATGATGGAGCCGATGTTGGCATCCGCATCAGAGGTCAGCACGCCTTCATCCAGGCACTTCTGGGTCTCCAGGGCCTCGATGAACAGCATGCGCTCCACCAGGTCGATGAAGGCCGGTGCCTCGGCAGGGACATCCCCACCGGCGACGGTGCCGGTGGACACGCCTTCCACGTTGCCGTCGCCAGCGGAGCCGTGGCCCTTCGAACCCACGGCGGCGGTGTCCAGGCCGTGGCCGGAGATGGAGGACTCGGCATCGGCAACCTTGACGGTGCCGGCGCCCAGCTCATCCCACAGGCCGCGCCACAGGCCGGTGCGGCGGCCTTCCTCGTTGTACTCGTAGAAGCCCTTGCCCTCGAGCTTGCCGGGGCGGTCGTACTTGTCCAGCATCGCGTCTACGATGCCGGTCACGCCGCCATCGTCGCTCTTGATGCCAGCAGCTTCCTCGGCGGCCTTGGTCTCGGAGCCGATCTTGCGGGCCAGCTTCAGGTTCAGCTCGTCCTGCAGCTGCAGCGGCGGTGCCGGGTAGCCGGCCTGGCGGCCAGCAGCCTCGATCACGGCCGGGTCCACGCCCTCGACCAGCATGCGCATGGCCTCGTTGAGGAAGAAGCCGATCACGCGGGAGGTATAGAAGCCGCGGGAGTCATTGACCACGATCGGGGTCTTGCGGATCTGGCCCACGAAGTCCAAGGCCTTCGCCAGGGTGGCGTCCTCGGTCTGCTCGCCGGAGATCAGCTCCACCAGCGGCATCTTGTCTACGGGGCTGAAGAAGTGGATGCCGATGAAGTCGCCCTTGCGCTCCACGCCCTCGGCCAGGCCGGTGATCGGCAGGGTGGAGGTGTTGGTGCCCAGCACGCAATCAGAAGGTACGGCTGCCTCGATCTCCGCCCAGACCTTGTGCTTGAGCTCCGTGTTCTCAAACACGGCCTCGATCACGATGTCACAGTCAGCCAGGTCCGCGTAGTCCACGGAAGGCTTGATGCGGTCCAGCAGCGCCTTGGACTTCTCTTCGGTGGTCTTGCCACGCTTCAAAGCCTTGGCCTCCAGGCCCTCGGAGTAGGCCTTGCCCTTCTCTGCGGCTTCCATCTTGATGTCCTTGAGCACAACCTCCATGCCCGCCTTCGCGGCCACGTAGGCAATGCCCGCGCCCATCATGCCGGCGCCGACCATGCCCAGCTTCTTGAACTGGGTCTTCTCAAACTTCTCGCCCTCGGCGGTCTTCGGGCGGGAGCCGCCGCCGTTGATGTACTGCAGGTCGAAGAAGAAGGCCTGCATCATGTTCTTCGCGGTCAGCCCGGTCACCAGCTCCACGAAGTAGCGGGTCTCCACGCGGGTGGCTTCCTCAATGTTCTTCAGCTGGGCACCTTCCACAGCGGCCTTGAGGATCGCCTTCGGCGCGGGCATCGGCGCACCCTTGATCTGCTTGGTCACGTTGGCCGGGAAGCTCGGCAGGAACTGCGCCAGGGATGGGGTGGAGGGGGTTCCGCCCGGAATCTTGAAGCCCTTCTGGTCCCATGGCTGGGTGGCTTCCGGGTTGTCCTTGATCCACTTCTTGGCGGCGTCGATGAGCTCGTCAGCCGCTACGACATCGTCGACCAGCCCAACCTTGGCGGCGTCGCCTGCAGAAAATTGCTTACCGGTGGTGAGCACCTTCATGAGTGCGTCTTGGATGCCCAGCATGCGCACCACGCGGGTGACGCCGCCACCGCCGGGCAGCAGACCCAGGGTGACCTCTGGCAGGCCGAACTTCGCGCCCTTGGCGTCTGTGGCGATGCGGTGGTGGCAGGCCAGCGCGATCTCCAGGCCGCCGCCGAGTGCCGCGCCGTTCATTGCGGCAACCACGGGCACGCCGAGGGTCTCCAGCGCGCGCAGGTTGGCCTTCATGCCGTCGATCTGCTCGGTTAGCGCCTGAGCGTCATCCGGGGTGGCGGTGATCATGGACTTGATGTCACCGCCGGCGAAGAAGGTCTTCTTGGCGCTAGTGAGCACCAAGCCCTTGACCTCGCCGGCTTCCACGGCGCTCTTGAGCTCCTGGACGGTCTCCCCCAGGGCGTCCTGGAAGGTCTGGTTCATGGTGTTGACCGGCTGGTTGGGGTCATCCATCGTGAGGGTCAAGATGCCATCAGCATCGGTATCCCAGGTGAACATGTTGTTGCTCCTTTTTCTTTTTATGGTGGCGACGGCACCCTGCGCCATCGAACCGCCATACGTCTGTGTTTGTGGGTCGAGTCCAGCCGTGAGCGGCTGGGCGTGTGTCTGTGGAGTTGTGGGTTTCTAGACGCGCTCGATGATGGTTGCGACGCCCATGCCGGCAGCAACACAGAGGGTGATCAGGGCGTAGCGGCCGCCCGTGCGGTGCAGCTCATCCACGGCGGTGCCGGTGATGATTGCGCCGGTGGCGCCGAGCGGGTGGCCCATGGCGATGGCGCCGCCGGAGACGTTGAGCTTCTCGTCGGGGATGTTCAGCTCGTGCTGTGCGCGCAGCACCACGGAGGAGAAGGCCTCGTTGATCTCCCAGATGTCGATGTCTTCGGGCTTGAGCCCGGCCTTGGCCAGTGCGGCGCGGGAGGCCGGTGCTGGGGCGGTGAGCATGATGGTGGGCTCCACGCCGGAGGTTGCGACGGAGACGACGCGGGCGCGTGGGGTGAGGCCGAAGTCCTCGCCGGCCTTTTCGGAGCCGATGGCCAGCAGCGCGGCGCCATCGACGATGCCGGAGGAGTTACCTGCGTGGTGGAGGTGGTTGATGCGCTCCAGCTGGGGGTACTTGGTCTGGGCGACGGCATCGAAGCCGCCCTGGTCACCGATGGTGGCGAAGGCGGGCTTCAGTCCGGAGAGGCCCTCCACGGTGGTGCCGGGGCGGATGGTCTCATCCTTGTCCAGCACGGTGATGCCGTTCTGGTCCTTCACGGGCACGACGGTGCGGTCAAAGCGGCCCTCTTCCCAGGCCTTGGCGGCGCGCTCGTGGGAGCGGGCGGCGAAGGTGTCCACATCCTCGCGGGTGAGGCCATCGAGGGAGGCGATGATGTCCGCGCTGATGCCCTGCGGGATGAAGTCATTGTAGAAGTTGGAGGCCGGGTCCATGGCCAGTGCGCCGCCATCGGAGCCCATCGGGACGCGGGACATGGACTCCACGCCGCCGACGAACACGAGGTCATCCCAGCCGGAGCGGATCTTCTGTGCGCCCAGGTTCACGGCGGTGAGGCCGGATGCGCAGTAGCGGTTCACCTGGAGGCCGGTGGCGGTGTAGGGCAGGCCTGCGTTGAGGGCGGCAGTACGGGCGATGTCCATGCCCTGGTCACCAACGGGGGTTACGCAGCCTGCAATGATGTCACTGATGGCGTTCGGATCAATGCCGGGGTTGCGCTCGATGAGAGCCTCGATCAAGCCGCTGAGCAGGTCAACGGGCTTGATGGTGTGCAGTGAGCCGCCCGGCTTGCCCTTGCCGCGGGGGGTACGGACGGCGTCGTAAATGAAAGCCTCTGGGGCGCCAGTGTTACTGGTCATAACAGTCCTTGATTCCTAACTTCGGTCGTGACTGATTGTCAGTGTTTCGGTGGGTGTGCGGCGTGCGGGGTCACTGCTACTTGGCAGCGATCTGAGCTGCCGTGAACGTGGCTGCCACACGGTACACCATGTGTCCCACGCCACATTACCCTCCTTGAAGGGAATTAGTTGTAACTTCATTCCTACATTGCCCCTTTTTACCCCATATGCACCCCCACTTGGGTGACGGGTGGGGGAGTGGTGGGGTCTTGGTGGGGTAGTGCGGAGGTACTTGGGTATCGCTGGTCCCTTGTGGTGCCATGTCCGGAAGTGACTTCCTATAACTCCTTAGCCCTTGTCAGTGGGGTATAGACGGTTGAGGAGGGGCCGCATGAGGCATACTTGTGGGAAACAAAGAAAAGAGGAGATGTTGGGATGAGGCTGAAGAGTGTAAAAGGATCCAGGGGCACGCGAGGTATGCAGGTCCTTGGGATGGGGTTGGCCGTGGCCATGATTTTGGCGGCCTGCTCTGGGGACGGTGATAGTGGCAGTGGCAATGTCAGCGGCAGTGAACAACCCGCCAACACTGCGCAAAGCAATGCCAGCGATACCCGGGACCACGCCGCGCCGGGCAAGGTTTCTGAGCTGATCCTGCGTGCCGAAGATGCTCCGGAGCCAGTGGCGAATTACGAGTTCACAAACGTTGGCCAAGATGTGCCAGGGGATGGCTCCCTGGATAAGACTCTCAACGATTTCCTGCTGGAGATGGACGGGGGTTCAAAGACTGATCCCGCGCAGTGTGAGGCGATGGTGAACAGTGGGCTTGAACTGCAAGCGAAACTGAGCCGGGACCCGGAGAACTACGCGGCGGTGCACTTTGCTCAACCACTGAACCCGGAGGAGTCTGAAGATGTGGAAGCGATCCTCAACTCAGTCACTTACGGGGTTATGCTCTCCACTGCGGAGGACCTCCCCCAGGTTCCGGAGAACGTGGAGGAGTGCGCCACCTTCACCGAAGAACCGGTGGATCCGAGCACGGGGGCTAATGCCGGAGTGGGCCCCTCCCAGGTAACGGCGGAGCCCGTGGACATTGAGGTTGAAGGCGCGGACCAGGTAGTGGCAGCGCGAATTTCACTGCAGACCCTGGGGGAAGAAGAATTGGGCCAGGACTCTTTCCTTGGTGCTCCCACAACGAAGGTCATAGGCACCGTCAATGGAGTGTACTTCGAGGTAGAGGCCTCGGGCGAGGGTATATCAGAGGAGGCCCTGCAAGCCCTGGCGCAGGCGCAAGTGGATAAGATCCGCAACGCCTAGCATGTGCCTAGCTGGCGAAGAGGAACCCGATGGTGAGGATTGCCCCGCCAAGGGTGATTCCCGAGGTGATGAACACTGCCGTGGTGTAGCCCAAGATGTCACGCACCCGCAATCCGGCTAGCGCCAGTAGGGGCAGCGCCCAGAAGGGCTGGATCATATTGGTCCACTGGTCACCATAAGCCAAGGCCATGATGAGGATTGATGGGTCGACGCCCAACTGGGCACCTGCCTCCAATAGAATTGGGCCCTGCACGGCGATCTGCCCGCCGCCGGAAGGGACGAAGAAATTGACCGCCCCAGCGGAGAAGAAGGACCACAAGCCCAGCGTTTCCGGAGTGGAGACTGAGAGCATCCAGTTGGAAATGACCGTGACGAGACCACTGGCGGTCATGATGCCCATGATTCCGGCGTAGAGGGGGAACTGGAGGAGGATATCCCCCACATTGGAAGCGGCCTTGTGGACCAGCGAAAGTAACTCATTAACATTGGAGACCATCAGCAAGATCAGGGCAAGGAAGATCCAGTTCACGATGTCCAAGGTGGTGCTCCCGCCACTGGCGAAGTGGGTCACCAGATAGGTCACCACAATGAGGCCGAAGCCGGTGGTGAGCCAGCGGGAGTTATCAACCTTGTCTGCCGCAGTACGGCTGGGGAACTCCTCCGGTTTGCCCAAAGTTTCCGCGATGATGGATTCATCCACGATGTGCTTCTCCGGCACGGAGCGGGGCGCGATCACGTAGAGGGTGAGCGCCACGACCACCATCGTGAGCACGATAGCCAGCAGATTCCACCAGGAGAAAATGGTGGAGGTCAGTGGGATCGTTTCCCCAAGGGACTCAGAAACAAAGCTGGCTGGTGTGGCGGCGATGAGCGGGGCAGAGCCAGAATACCCCATGTGCCACACGATGAACCCAGAATATGCGGAAGCAATGAGCATGGGGAAGCTGATCGGCTCCCCGCGGTAGGCGAATTGCACGGCCACCAGGCGAGCCAAGAGTCCACCCACAATGATGCCCAACCCCCACGTGATAAGGCATCCGATTGCGCCGATGGCGAACACGAAGACATAGGCCGTCAGTGGGCGGCGAGGGAGCGCGCTCAGCTTGGTGAGCAGGCCGAGATCGGCTTCAAGAACATCGGTTGTGGGCGGCGAGGGAGCGCGCTCAGCTTGGTGAGCAGAGCATTGACAGGGCGGGTGCTGGCTAAAGTGGTGCCGAGGAGAAGCACCAGAGCCATCTGGGTCATGAAGGCCAGGAGACCCGTGAGGCCGTCGCCCCAAGAAATAAGAACATCCTTGGGGAGGAGTGAGTTTGGGACCCCGGGGGTGGCTAGCGCTTGCGGAGGACGAGCACCAAGTTGGAGACTGCGAACTCGCGCAGGAGGGGGAAGCGCACCATCCACCACGCCCACCACGGGTGATAGCGGGGGAAGGCGGCGAGCAGCTCGGCATCGCCGGAGTCCACCGCGCACCGGGCGTAGCGCAGGCCATCGGCGGCGGAGACGTTGAATAGACTCTCCCCCCAACGGTTCTTCGGCTCCTTGCCGTGCACCTTCTTGTAGCGGCGGGCGGCGAACTCGCCGCCGACGTAGTGTTGCCACAGGCCCGTCTCATGACCGCCGAACGGGCCCAGCCATACCGTGTAGCTGTAGATCACGATGCCGCCGGGCTTCGTGACGCGCAGCATCTCATCAGCCATCCGCCACGGCTCCGGGACGTGTTCGGCCACGTTGGAGGAATAGGTGATGTCAAAAGCGTTACTGGCAAACGGCAGATCCAGCCCGCTGCCCCGAACAGAGGACTGTAGCTTTATGCCCGCAGCGGCCATTTCCCCCACGTCTGGCTCACAGGTGTAGTAATCCGCCCCGGCCTCATTGAAAGCGATGCCGAAATATCCCGGCCCACCACCAACATCAAGGATGCGCGTGCCAGATAACGCTGACGCGGAGGTGGGGGAGGCTGGGGTGGCGTCGCCCAAAAAAGAAGCACCACGGTAAACGTCCTCGATGAGGCCAACGGTATCCTCCGCGAGATGGCCATAGAAAATGTCCGGGCGCGATTGTTCATACTTGAAATCGGTGAGGAGGCCGAATGAACGGCGGAGGGTGGCGCGGCGGCGGAAGAAGCGGAGGGTGGGGTTCATAAATGGGTAGTCTACGGCAGTGGCGACCAGCCGTATCGAGCTTTGGGTGGGGTGACCAGGTGAAGCGGAAAAGAAATTTTCCAAAACCATTGCGTGATCCAGTTAACCGTGTTACCCTCAAGTGTGAACTGAACCTCAGTAAGCACCGGCTCCGTTTCCGGTTGCAGAATGCTCCAGCCAGGCCCTCGAGCCTGGCTCTTCTTCTACCTAAGGGATCCTCATGGCTCTAAAGTACAAAGCAGGAATCGATGTCGGTACGCACTCACTTGGATGTGCTGCCATTGAGGTTGACGAGGCGGGACAGCCCGTCCGTCTGCTGAGCGCAGTGTCTTTCATTCACGATTCTGGAATTGATCCTGACTCCAACAAATCTGCAGAAACTCGACTAGCGGCCTCTGGAGTGGCTAGGCGGACGCGTCGACTGTACAGGAGACGCAAGCGCCGCACGATTAAGTTGGAAAAATTCTTGAGGTCTCAGGGGTGGAAGACGGTTCCATTCGAGGAATACAGAGATCCGTACTTTCCATGGAAAGCTCGCGTGTCCCTAGTCAATGAATATATCACGAATGATTCTGAAAGGGGAGAGCTTCTATCTGTTGCGCTACGTCACATAGCCAACCATCGGGGTTGGAGAAACCCCTATCATAAGACTTCGAGTCTATACTCGCCGGATGGGCCTAGCGACGCTTTCGAGGCTATTCGTAAAGAGTTGAGCGAGAAGACGCGAAAGAAGATCCCCGACGATGTGACAGTTGGTCAGCTAATATCTTTCGCGCAGTTTGGTCAAGATCGCCTACGTGGCGGAGGCAAGGAGAAAGACAAAAAGAAAGATCCAGCCGAGGTTAAGCAGGCGGTTATTTCGTCTAGGCTGCAACAAGTGGATCATGCTCGAGAGATCAACGAGATCTGCCGTGTTCAGAAGGTTGATGATCAGCTACGCAAGCGGATCATCGACTTAGTCTTTGAGGCAGAATCTCCAAAGGGTGCACAGGCAAAGCGCATAGGTAAAGATCCGCTTCAGCCGGGTAAGAACCGCGCGTTGAAGGCCTCGGATGCTTTTCAACGATACCGAATCTCAGCGCTGATCGGAAACCTCTGGATCCGGAGTGAAGGTAACGAGAAGTTGCCGTTATCTTCTGAACAAAGGACGCTAGTTTTCGATCATCTAGTGAACTTACCCTCGAATAAGGAGCCCTCCTGGTTGGAAGTTGCCAACATCCTGGGGATTGATCGGGGCCAGCTCCGTGGTACAGCCACACTCACAGATGATGGAGAGCGAGCTGGCGCCAGACCTCCTGTCCATGACACTAACCGTGTGATCCGTGGATCTAAGGTTAAGCAGCTGGCAGCATGGTGGGAGGGTGTAGACGACATGCACCGCGCCGCCATGCTTAAAGCCTTGTCTAACTCTGAAAAAGCAGAATTTGATACCCGAGAAGGAGCAGCGGTACAGGCGTTCTTTGCTGAGCTCGAAGAAGAAGACCACGCAAAGCTAGATTCTCTGCATCTTCCAATGGGGCGTGCCGCATACTCTGAGGACACCCTTCGCCGCTTGACCGACCGGATGCAGCAAGACAATGTGAACCTTTATGAAGCGCGGCGCGCTGAGTTTGGAGTAGCAGAAGATTGGGTGCCTCCAAAGCCTCGCATTGGTGAGCCAGTAGGCAACCCAGCTGTAGATCGAGTTCTCAAGAGCATTGCCCGCTGGTTGGAATCTGCTGAAGCGGAATGGGGCGCTCCGGAATCGGTGGTTATTGAACATGTTCGAGATGGGTTTATCAGTGAGAGTTCGGCGAGGGAGATCTCGCGCGAAAATGATAAACGCCATAAGCGGAACCTGAAGCTCTACGAAGAAATGAAGGAAAAGCTTAACATTGAAGGTAAGGTGCGTCGTGCGGATCTCTGGCGTTATCAGTCCGTTCAGCGTCAGAACTGCCAGTGTGCTTACTGCGGTACAGAGATTTCATTTTTCAACTCTGAGATGGATCACATTGTTCCCAGGGCCGGCCAGGGGTCTACGAATATTAGAGAGAACCTCCTCGCCGTGTGCCACCGTTGCAACATTTCCAAGAAAAATATTCCATTTGCTACGTGGGCTGAGCGTAGTTCGATTCCGGGTGTATCTCTTGCCGAAGCTCTGGAGCGAACGAGGTTCTGGAATAATGATCCGGGACAGAGCACACGCGATGCCAGGCAGTTCCGTTCCGCCGTATGTGAACGCCTGAAGCGTACGGAACTGGATGAGCCGATAGATTCCCGATCCCTAGAGTCCGTGGCGTGGATGGCTAATGAAGTGAGATCTCGGGTTGCACAGCACTTCAAGGAGTCTGGTA
>DXFZ01000046.1 GCA_019114175.1 Candidatus Corynebacterium gallistercoris | reverse complement strand
GGTCAGGGAGCTGTTGGGGCGGCCGTACGCGGCGAGGAGGTCGAAGAGGAAGTTGTCATCGTAGAGTTCCTGGCCGGCGAGGGCCTTGACACGCTCTTCGATGGTCTTGACGTTCAGTGGGGGCAAGGTGGGCCTTCTTGGTGGAGAGGGTAGGAAGACGGGGTACTGGGGGTAGTTTACTGGAGCCGGGTACCCAGTTGCCGCCGATTTGGGCATATAGAGGCGCCCGCCCTCCGGCCAGTGGCTAGAGAGCGGGCGGCCCGAGAAAGGTGGTGTCTCATGCGGGTCACAAAAAGTGGCACGCCACAAAACGGGAAAGTTCCATCGTTGAAATACGATGGGCAATCCTGCGAAGAGGTGGTACGCAGGATTGCGTAAGCGCGAACGCTTTCGCCTTGCAGGATAGTTAGACCGCTAGAAGTTGTCAAGTCTGGTGGTTGGTTGGGAGGGTCGGCGAGAGCAGAGTTCCAAATGGACAGCGAGATTGACACTTAAAATGACACAATGACAAAAAGTGTCAATTAGGGGGTTGCTGATGCTGTGTTCCAGTGCTGATATGGACAGCGAGATTGACATTGAAATTGACAATGAAATTGACACAATGACAAAAGTGTCAATGTGAGCTGGTTTCCTCGCTGCAGGCCTGCCGGTACTGGTTCAGTGCCAGCCACATCCTCTGCTTGGCATTGCCTGTCTTCCGTGGGAAGCCAAGGGCCTCCAGGGTCAGGAACATTAGTTGATCCAACTGTTCGGGATCTACTTCCTCGTAATCGGTCCCGAAGGGTAACTCAATACCTAGCTTTGCCTGAAGCGTCCTGGGTTTCGCTACGTCCCGACTTGAGGAAGGGTGAGGATCTATGGGATGGAAGTTTTCTGACGAGGTCAAAGGCAAAGCAGTAGGGCTAACACGTGATCACGTGCTCGCCACGTCGGCCTTTTCGCTCGGGAGCTCGACCAGACAGGGCCGGGATGATCGACTGTCGGCCCAAATGGCCGGGTCTGATGGACGTGAAACTAGCCACGATGCACTGGGTTCACTGGTGGAATACTGAAGCGTCTGAATAAAGTACTGGGCTACCGCACCCCAGCTGAGGTTGAGGCGCACTACTATGAAATCGTTCCAGTGGCCGCTCAGACCTTACAACCCCGGAACAAAACCCTGGATGATTCGGTACCCCTCAGTACATCCGGCTAACCCCATCTTTTGAATAGAGAGGAACTTCTGACATGCTCAAGGACCTGACCCTCTATGGCCTCCTAGCCGCTGTTATCACAGTCTTTGCCCCTCTATGGCTCTTAATCGTCCCAGTTGGGGCTTCGATCAGTACTGTAATCAGGTATGCTCGGAACGGCGGTGCCCGATAAACTTGGCCATTATCGAGTGCGTGAGAGTCCGCACCATCAACTGTGGGGTCAAAACCAGGCCCTAGCGCAGCCACCCCATTCGGGCATTTGCGGGAGGAAATGTCACTGTTGTTGGGGGAGGGCTCCTTGGCTTTGCTCAGCTAACTCAGTGGTTAAATGTGAAGGTCGAGTAGATTCGCCTACTGACAACCAGGAAGGAGAGCGAGTTTTCCGTCCCAATCGTCCGGTATGCCCATAGCGGCAGGCTCTACTAGGGGATTGCTCAAGAAATCATCTCCAAGCAATTTTTCTACCTTCATGGGCCAACTAGTGTGTGGCGAGACAACTTCTAAAATATGCGCGGAGACTACTAGTGCGCCGAAGATCCTCTCGCTCTGTTCTTCTGGCAACTGACGGAACTTCTGCATAGTCCTTAGAGCTGTTGTAGTGGCCGGGACGTAAGAACGATTCCAAAGCCTCGAATGGTGAGCGCAGGTGTTCCGGAGGACTGTGAGTTGGTGAAACCACGTGGTTAGGGGTGAGTTCTTCTTAGCTTTCAAAGACTGACTTTTACCCAAATGTTCTAATGCAAAAATAAACCCAAGCGATTCGGAGACCTGTCGCTGTTGAATTGAATAAAGCCCTCGGAATGCTTGAGAAATATCTGAAAAATCCAAGACTTCAGCAGCTACCCAAAAAGGATACTGGTTCCCATATTTCTCGGCATAGTGTTTGATGGCATCATTGCTAGGACGGGCGCGCTCTATCCGGCTGTCAACCGTTTTGATCCATTTTTCGTGGTCGAAACTTGGTCGAAACGTGGTGGCCTCCCTATATGCAAGAGGACCGTGAGAGGACAGGACTTCGATAAGTCTAGTTCGCAGTGAAACTTCGATTCGCTCTATGGCATCATGGAATAGAGTGCGTAGCTTTCTATCTGCTTCGTAGAGACCAGTCACATCGCTGAAAGAGGTCCCCTTCTGGAACATGTCAGTCCGCTGGCCATCAGTGCCGAAGACTCTTGCCGGATAGCTATAGGCGGACAAGCGATAGTAGCTCACGTTAGAAAGCCACTGACGTGCCAATGGTTTGTCAACACGCATGTTGCGACTCTCAAGGATTTCGATTTGCTCGAGGATACTAGTTGCTGGCTTAAGCGGTCTCTGCATAATGTTCAGCATAGAGATCAAGCCCACTCCCGACGAGGTCGGGGCGGGCTGAACGGTTGACTACATGTTAAACCCGGTTGACAAATTCTGCAACCCTTGACGGGTGCTAGCCCCTGGCTGAAGGTGGAGTGGGGGAGGCGCGGGGTGGCGTCGCCCCCCCCAAAAAAAAGAAGATGGAGAAACGGGATGGGTGACTATTCCACCTTTTCCCAGGTGCCGCAGCGGCTGGACTTGAAGGCGGCATCGGAGGGATCGATGGTCACGTAAGTCTGACCGCGCGGGTTGTCATTGGCGAGGATGCTATCGGTGGAACCGCTGAAACCAGAGAGGCGGGCCCAGTAGCACTTGCCGGTGGAGCCATCGTTGCGATAGGTACCGGGCTCGATGTCCGTTCCGACGCGGTGGGTGCCGTCCGTGAAGGAGTCACCCTGAGGCTCCGGCGCGGTGGTGGGGGAGGGCTTGGAGGATTCGGTGGAGTCGGTGGACTCAGTGGAGTAGGAAGAGCGGGAGGACTTCTTCTTTTCAAGGGAGGTCTCGAAGCCATCGGACGCGTCCGAAAAATCCATGTTGAAAACATGGAAATCATTGTTGGCCTCCACCTCATGGAAATCGCGCAGATGGTCGCGGAGCTCGATGTACATTTCGCCCCCTTGGATGAGGGTATTGCTGGCGTCCTCATCCACCATGGCGGAAAGGGCGTTCTCGGCTGCCGGAGAGTTGTCCGACCCTGTCTGGACATATCCGCAGAGGTAGCCAATGTTCAAGGTAGCGGCGGAAATATCCATCTGAGTTGCGCCAACGATGACGTGGCGGATTCTGGAACCGCCATCCTCCACGTAGGCGGCGTGGAATTGCTCCAGCGGGAAGCCGGAATCCTCGACTGCGGTCTCCGTGGGGGTGTAGGTGGCGTTTCGTGCACACCGATCGCTGGCTTTTTGGCCGGCCTCCTTGACGGCGTTCATTCCGCGGGCTTCTGTGACGGCCTCTGGTTCGCCAAGTCCGGCAAGGCCCGGGATGGCGGCGGGAGAGCACGCTGTGAGGGCGAAGGCGGCGGTGCAGGCGATGGCTGTGGTGATGGTGGAGTGGGAGGAGTGGGAGCGGGAGGGATGAGCGGAGTGGGAGGAGTGAGCGGATTGGGAGGCGGGGGAATTGGGGCACCACTTCATGGGTCTTCTCTTTTCTCGTCAGATCAGCCGGGGCTGAATAGTGGGTGCGGGGCTGGCAGCTGCAGCACCGCCCGGGTGTTCCGGTGATCTTGACGTTAGGAAGCCGTGTGGACAGTGGGATGTGAGGGTGGGGGTGAAAAGGCGTGGAAAATAGAACGGGTGGTTGCGTGTGGGGAGGGGCCGGTTGTGTTCGGGCATGGTTAGCCCGGCAGAGAGATTTACTACGCTCAAAATCTGCTGGAACCTGCATGATCGTCGGAACTTGAGCGTAGTAAATGTGGGGCCCGGGCATTTGCCGTGCCCCTACCCGGCCCTAACCCCTAGCCCTCGCTCCCTGATCACCGGCCCCAAGATCACCCGGCCCCTAACCACCAGCCCCCACGATCACCCGACGCATCTCCCGCAGCGCCGCCTCATCACTCGCCCGCGGCGTGGTGAAGTACGTGTCATGCACTTCGTTGATGGAATCGACCGCCCGCGCGGGGTCCGTCCCCGCCAGGTCACACACCAGGTCCCCGCGCAGGCAATAGCTGTACCGATTCCCCGTCCCAGCTGGGAAGAAGCTCGCCCCCGGCAGCGGCTGCGCCGCGTTGCCGATCGCCAGCACCCCGCCCAGCTGCCCGCGCCGCGCCAGCTCCGCCTCGTGCACATTCAGAATGAACGCCCCCTGCGAGTACCCCAGCAGCACGTAGTTCGGGGTGCACCCCGTGGCGGCCTCGTACTCGTCGATCGTCGCCAGCGCACCCGGGATGCCGGTGGCGAGCGACCGGTGGAATTCAGTCAGCGCCGTCGCCACAATAATGTGCGGCGGCGTGTGCGTGAACAGCTGCGCCATGCGCGCGAGCGTCTCCGGCAGCGTCAGCGTCTCACCCTCCTCCGCGATGCGCGGCAGCGGGAAGCTCGCTGGGTAGTGCTCCTCGTCCACCGCGAGCACCGGGACCTCCGCCAGCAGGTCAGCGCCCGTTTCCGCGCGGTGCTGCGCCTGGGCCTGCTGGAGCAGCGCGCGCAGGTTCGGCCCCTCATAGCCGTTGGACACGTACGGCGAGGCTGGCGAATAGCGCGTCGGGATCGTTTCCGCCGGGTCGTTCTGCTCTGAGCCGCGGGCGGCGACGATCGCCGTGGCAGGGCAGCTTCCTTCTTTTGCGACGCCACCCCGCACCTCCCCGCCCGCACTCGCCACCGGGGCCGGTACCAGTGCGCTGGCGAGAGCCACTGAGGCAATGGCTGACACGGCGGCGGCGGAGATTCTACGGAGGCGCTTCATCCCTCGATTATTGCAGGGATTCTGCCTGTTCGTGCCGTTTCAGGTTGAGTGAAATCATCTGGGTTCCAAAGGTGAGAGCGTGGATGTCTTCAGCTGGAATGTGCAGTTCGGCTTCGAGTTGTTTGATAGTGAGGTGCTTGGGACGTGAGCGGTCGAACACCGTGGGGAAGATGCGAGATCGCTCTTGGTGCTGTAATCCACCTGGCTCGCCAGTGCGGTAGCCCTGCCGGCTGAGGTGACGCATGGTGAACTCAAATGCTGAGTCGCTGAAAAGGCCTGCTTCATTAATCGCCACGGCTGTGGCTGTCGCTGAAACGTGAAAGGCATCCCTGATCTGAAGCACCGTGGATAGGGAGGCATTCGTGCGTACGTTGTTCAAAATTGTCAATTGAGGCAGCAGGAATTCAGAGGCGAA
>DXFZ01000045.1 GCA_019114175.1 Candidatus Corynebacterium gallistercoris | reverse complement strand
CTGCGTTGGACATTGCGTCTTGTGCTTCGGCAGCGGCCTCTGTTTCTGCGCTGGGCGGAGCTGCCTTCCGGGTTACCTTGCGGCCCCGGGAACGTTGTTCAGTCATATTTTCCTTATACCCCTGCATCTTGCAGGTCTTGTGCCAGCTGATCCATTTCAGCGGCGGTTGGTTCGATGATGGGTAGACGCGGGCTTCCCACGTTGAACCCCTTCAATGTCAAAGCTGCCTTAGCGAAAGCCACTCCCCCAAGCCGTGCCTGTGCCCGCTGCAGGGGTGCCAGCTGCACAGCGATTGCGCGTGCACCAGCAATATCACCTGCATCGAAAGCTTCCCGTAGCTCCTTGAGCTTGTGCGCGGCCACGTGGCCGATCACAGAAATGAAACCGGTAGCGCCTGCGGTGAGGAAGGTAAGGTTGAGCGGATCATCACCGGAGTACCATGCCAGGCCGGTCGTTTCGACCAGTTCGGTAGCGGCGAAAATGTCACCCTTAGCGTCCTTCACAGCCTGAATGTTCGGGTGGTCCGCAAGTCGGCGGATCGTATCCGATTCAATGGGCACCATGGTGCGGGAGGGAATGTCATAAAGGCACACCGGAATATCCACCTGGTCAGCCACGGCCGTGAAGTGCCGGTAGACACCTTCCTGGCTGGGGCGGGAGTAATACGGTGTGACCACCAGCAATGAATCTGCACCGGCCTCCTGCGAGGCCTTGGAGAGTTCAATCGCTGCAGCAGTATCGTACGAGCCGGAACCGGCGATCAGCTTAATCCGATCTCCCAGCTCCGCGCGCACTGCTTTGAGCAGGTCAAGCTTCTCCTTCACACCCGTGGTGGGTGATTCGCCAGTGGTACCGGCGAGGACCAAAGAATCGCAGCCTTGGTCCGCCAGATGTCCCGCGAGGGACACGCCGACTTCCACGTCCACGGATCCGTCCTTATTAAAAGGGGTGACCATGGCAAGAGAGATCGTGCCGAAGTGCTCGGCTCCCCTTGTTGCTGCGTTACCTGTACTCATGACTCCCCAGATTACCTTCCTTGGCCTCACTTGGCCGTATTTGGGTGCGCATTGCAGCGTGTTGCTGATCATCATCGCGTCTTACGCGAGCATTACGGCGGATGGTCTACATGTCCGTGACATAGGGACTGGTCGCCATCTCGCCGCCGCCATGCAACGCCGTGATGGCAAAATCCTCAAAGGCAGTCGGCGCGATCCCCTGCAGAATCCGCAAAGCGCGCACAGCGATCGCCCTGAGCTCCGGGTCGGCATGCTCCGCCGCACGCATGGCGATGAAGTGCCGCCAGCTCCGGAAGTTGCCGCTCATGACGAACCTGGTTTCCGTGCAATTGGGCAGCACCGCCCGCGCAGCCTGCCGCGCCTGCTTTTCCCTTACCACTGCGTTCGCCCGCCGACCGGCTTCGGAGGAATGCAGCCCCTCGAGGATCTCGGCGTAGGCATCGTGGGCCACGTCCGCAGACTGCAGGAACACCCGCAGCATGGACTCGTCCGCAGCCACGTCTGCCGGTACCACCACCCGCGCTTCATCGCTCGGCACATAGCGCTGCGAAAGCTGGCTGAAGCTGAAGTGGCGGTGCCGCATCATTTCATGGGCGCAGGACCTTGACACCCCGCGGAAGTACATGCTGGCGCTAGCGTGCTCCAGCAAGGTGGTGTGCCCCACGTCCATGACGTGCCGGATGTAGGCCGCGTTCGTGGCGGTGTGCGGGTTCGGCTTATCCCAGGTTTCGTAGCAGGCACGCCCGGCGAATTCCACCAGGGCACCGGCATCGTCCACGTCTGATTCGAACGGAACATCGGCAGGCGCGGCGAATTGGGTATGGCCCACCAAGTCCACCTGCAAGTCCACGGCGATAGCCACAGCTAGTTGCTCCCCAGGTCCAGGAAGTGCTCCAGCCCCACGGTCAGCCCTGGGTTGTCGGCGATCTTCTCCACGCCGAGCAGCACGCCGGGCACGAAGGATTCGCGGTCATAGGAGTCCTGCTTGATGGTCAAGGACTGCCCGCGGGTGCCGAAGATCACCTGTTCATGGGCCACCATGCCGGTCATGCGCACGGTGTGCACGGGCACGCCGTCCACGTCCGCTCCGCGGGCACCATCGAGGCTCTGCTCCGTAGCGTCCGGCTGCTCCCCCATGCCTGCGTTGGCGCGCGCTTTGGCAATGCCCTCGGCAGTGTGCACGGCGGTGCCGGAGGGGGCATCCTTCTTGTTCGGGTGGTGCAGCTCAATGACCTCCGCGGATTCGAAGAAGGGCGCGGCGATCTCCGCGAACTTCATGGTCAGCACGGCGGAGATGGCAAAGTTCGGCGCCACGAGCACGCCCACCTTCTTCCCCTCCTCATCCGCCGCGGCGATCCAATCCTTCACCTGGGCATAGCGCTCCTCGGTCCAGCCGGTGGTTCCCACTACAGCGTGGATGCCGTGGTTCACGCAGAATTCCACGTTCCCCATCACCGCGTCCGGCACGGTGAAGTCCACCACGACCTCCACGCCATTATCCACCAGTTGCTGCAGGTCATCGCCGTGGTCGAGGGCCGCGGCCAGCTCCAGACCGTCTTCCTCCTGCACGGCGTTAACAATCGCGGTTCCCACGCGGCCGTGGGCACCCAACACGCCTACTTTCACCATGAGAGCGTTTCTCCTTCTTATTCTCGCTGATTACTTATTCTTCGTGGCCAGTGTAGCCATTCACTGGCCTTCGTTCTTTTTATTATCAGGACGGCGACGCCCCCACGGCCAACCCTGCTTGGGGTTATGCCCGTAGGGGCGTCGCACCAAAAACCATGGCGCCTGCGCCATGTATCTGGGGGGGCTAGTCTTCGTCCACCATGACAAGGGATATCTTGCCTCGGTTATCGATGTCCGCGATCTCGACCTGCAACTTGTCGCCGACGGAGACCTCGTCCTCCACCTTCTCCACGCGGCGGTCGCCGCCGATGTTGGAGATGTGCAGGAGGCCGTCCTTGCCGGGCAGCAAGGAGATGAAGGCGCCGAAAGCGGTGGTCTTTACCACAGTGCCGAGGAAGCGGTCCCCCACCTTGGGCAGCTGCGGGTTGGCGATGGCGTTGATCTGCTCGATCGCCTCCTCCGCGGCCTTGCCGCCCAGGGCGGAGACGAACACGGTGCCATCGTCTTCGATGGAGATGTTCGCGCCCGTGTCCTCCGTGATCTGGTTGATCGTCTTGCCCTTGGGGCCGATCAGCTCGCCGATCTTGCCCTGCGGAATAGACACGGAGGTGATGCGCGGTGCGAACTCGCTCATGTCATCGGGGGAATCGATGGCATCGGCCATGAGGGAGAGGATCTCCAAGCGAGCGGTGCGCGCCTGATCCAGGGCCTCGGTCAGCACGTCAGACGGGATGCCATCGAGCTTGGTGTCCAGCTGCAGCGCGGTGACGAAGTGCTCGGTGCCGGCGACCTTGAAGTCCATGTCACCAAAGGCATCCTCGGCACCCAGGATGTCGGTCAAGGTGACGTACTTGTCCTTGTTGCCCACCTTGCCGGTCACCAGCCCCATGGCAATACCCGCGACGGGCGCCTTCAGTGGCACGCCGGCGTTGTACAGGCTCAAGGTGGAGGCACACACGGAGCCCATGGAGGTGGAACCGTTGGAACCCAAAGCCTCGGAGACCTGGCGGATGGTGTACGGGAAGTCCTCACGGGTGGGGATTACCGGAAGCAGGGCGCGCTCTGCCAACGCGCCGTGGCCGATCTCGCGGCGCTTCGGGGAACCCACGCGGCCGGTCTCGCCGGTGGAGTACGGCGGGAAGTTGTAGTGGTGGATGTAGCGCTTGGTGGTCTCCGGCCCCAGGGAGTCCAGCTGCTGTTCCATCTTGAGCATGTCCAGGGTGGTCACGCCGAGGATCTGGGTCTCTCCGCGCTCGAAGAGAGCGGAGCCGTGGGCGCGGGGCACCAGTTGCACCACGATGCCGAGGTCACGGATGGTGGTGTGGTCGCGCCCGTCGATGCGGAAGCCATCTTCTAGGATGCGGCTGCGCACCAGTTGCTTGGTGACTTCATTGTGGGCGGCGCGGATTTCGGCTTCGCGCTCTGGGAAGTCCTCCAGCAGTTCATCCACCGTGGCCTGCATGTTCTCGGCCAAGGCTTCATCGCGGTCCTGCTTGTCCGCGATGGCCATGATGGTTGCCAAGTCCTCCTCGGTCTCGGCCTCCACTGCAGTGAAGACGTCCTCACCGAAGGGTGGGAAAAGTTCAAATTCGCGGGCCTCAGCCTCTACGGCGTCGCTGAGCACCTTCTGCGCTTCGCACAGTGTCGCAATGAACGGCTTCGCGGCCTCGATGCCTTCAGCAACCACGGATTCGGTTGGAGCCGGGGCGCCATCGGCAATGCGTTCAACGACGTTCTCCGTAGCGCCTGCCTCCACCATCATCACAGCCACATTGGGGGTGGTGTTGGCCTTACCGCGGCCTCGCCCACGGCCGCGTCCCCGCGCTGGCTTAGATGGTGCGTCGGTGACGCGGCCGGCGACGACGAGCTCAAAGACGGCCTGTTCTTGCTGCTCCCGGGTGGGGAAAGCCACCCATTGACCCTTCGGGTGCTTGGAGTCCACGACGAGCGCCATGCGCACGCCACCGACCGGTCCGGAGACCGGGAGGCCGGACAGCTGGGTGGAGGCGGATGCCGCGTTGATCGCGACCACGTCATACATGTCCTGCGGATCAGCGGACATCACGGTAACGATGACCTGCACTTCGTTGCGCAGCCCCTTAACGAAGGTCGGGCGCAGCGGGCGGTCAATGAGGCGAGCGGCCAGAATGGCATCGGTGCCGGGGCGGCCTTCGCGGCGGAAGAAGCTCCCTGGGATGCGACCCACGGAGTACATGCGCTCTTCCACGTCCACGGTCAGTGGGAAGAAATCGATTCCTTCGCGCGGGTTGCGGGAGGCGGTGGTGGTGGACAGAAGCATCGTCTCTTCGTCCAAGTAGGCCGTCACCGCGCCATCGGCCTGACGGGCGAGCAGCCCGGTTTCGAAGCGGATGGTGCGGGTACCGAAGTCACCGTTGTCGATGGTGGCGGCGGTCTCCCAGACCCCGGCATCCGGATCGATGAGCTCTGCGGTGATGGGTGAGTTTTGTTGACTCATAATGTGCGAACAATCGCCTTTCTGCATGCGCCTGCAATCTTCTTTTAGGTGGCGGCATGCGCTTTACGTACCCCCGTGGCGGCTCAGTAGCCTGATCGTCGGTGCCGGCTGCCGTGGCTTACGCCATTCGCCCAGCGCACGGGAAAATGGGTGATCTCACATAGGTTTAGATCGTTAACCACTGTACCACCACATGTGCCTTCTGCAGCTTCTTCATGTGCTCTTAGGCCGCGCAGCGAAGTATGCACAAACGCCAAACGCCGCGTCCTCGGCAATCGAGGGCGCGGCGCAAATCGGCGCGTTTCGGGCAGTACCTTAGCGGCGCAGACCCAAGCGCTCGATGAGAGAACGGTAACGGTCAACGTTGTTCTCAGACAGGTACTTCAGCAGGCGCTTGCGGCGACCCACCAGCAGCAGCAGACCACGGCGGGAGTGGTGATCGTGCTTGTGCTCCTTGAGGTGCTCAGTCAGCTGGCGGATACGCACCGTCATCAGCGCAACCTGCGCCTCGGGGGAACCCGTATCGGTCTCGTGCAGGCCGAACTCCTTCAGAGTTTCGGACTTCTGCTCCTTGGACAAAGCCATGTGCTTCTCCTTGTTGGTATTTCAGTCCGCGCTAAAAAGTATTCTCAAACCATGAGGCCCGTAACTACCGCGAACCGCAGTCACAGATCCATCGACTTTAGCAGAGAACAGCCCCCGCAGCCTAATCGTCCTGCAGTGCCTTCCTCGTCTCAGCCACATCGCGCCCAATCGCCTCGATCAGCTCATCCATTGAGTTGTAAGTCTCCATCCCCCGCAGCCGCTGAACGAATTCCACGCTGATGTTCAGCCCATACAGATCCGCCTCATGATCCAACACAAAGCTCTCCACGCTCCGGGGTTCGTGCCCAAACGTCGGGTTCGTACCCACGGAGATTGCGGCAGGCAGCTTCTCCCCCACCGGCATCGTGCCCACAGTCGCGGCAGCGACCCCCGCCGGCCCCGCGTCTGCCGGGCACACGGTCACGTACCCCGCGTACACGCCATCGGCAGGCAGCGCATACTTATCCGGGAAGTACAGGTTCGCCGTGGGGAAGCCCAAGGCCCGGCCACCGCGTCCTGCGCCGTGGGTAACCTCGCCAGTCACGCAGAAGTTCCTGCCCAAAGCCTCGTTCGCGCCCTCCACGTCACCGGCAGCCAGCGCTTCGCGGATCCACGTGGAGCAGACCACGTGCTCGTCCGCACCGGCGGATGCACCGCGGGCAGACTCCTCGGCCAGCAAGCCCACCACCGTCACATCGATTCCGCGCCCCTGCCCCAGTTCCTGCAACGTCTCCGTTGTGCCGGCAGCCTTGTGGCCGAAGGTGAAGTTCTCCCCCACGTACACCGCTTTGGCCCGCAACAGCTCCACCAGGACGTTGTCCACGTATTCTTCCGGTGACCAGCTGGAGATCTCCTTGGTGAAGCTCACCACCACCACGTTGTCGATACCCATGTCCTGGGCCAACCGCGCGCGCTCTGCCACCGTCCCCAGCAGCGCCGGTACTGATTCCGGCCGGAACACCACGGTCGGGTGCGGATCGAAGGTGAACATGACGCTGGGCACGCCCAACTCCCGCGCCTTCGCCACCGTCCGGCGCACTAATTCTTGGTGCCCGCGGTGCACGCCATCGAACACGCCAATGGTCACCACCGTTCCGCCGGCGGCTACGTGTTCGGGAACCCTGTCCAGTCCGTACCAGATACTCACTCCCGTCATGCTAGTCGATACGCTGTACCCATGACTCATTCAGCTCAGCCAACGAGGAGCCCCCTGGACTCGTCCGGATTGATCATCGTGGATAAGCCCCAGGGTTTGAGTTCCCACGATGTTGTGGCGAGGTGCCGTCGCATCATGAAAACCAAGAAGGTGGGGCACTCCGGCACCCTCGACCCCATGGCCACAGGGGTTCTGGTCCTCGGGATCGAGCGCGGGACGAAGTTCCTGGCGCACGTGGTGACCCATGACAAGCGCTATGAGGCGACCGTCCGGCTAGGGGCTAGCACCGTGACGGACGATGCCGAGGGCGAGGTCACCAGCCAGGCCTCCCCCACCGAGCTCACCGCCGTGAGCGCCGAGGCTATCCGCGAGGCCTTCGCCGCCCAGACAGGGGAGATCATGCAGCGCCCCACCAGCGTGTCCTCGATCAAGATTGACGGTCGCCGCGCCCACGAGCTCGTCCGCGAGGGCCACCAGGTGGAGATTCCGGCGCGTCCAGTGACTGTGTTCTCGCTCAATGCGGGGGATCCTGTTGTTGTTTTTGGGGGCGACGGCACCCCAGCAGCCATCGACATCCCCATCAGCGTGCATTGCTCCAGCGGAACCTACATCAGGGCTATCGCGCGCGATGTCGGCGCTGCACTGGGCGTGGGAGGCCACCTCACGGCGCTGCGGCGCACGTCTGTGGGGCCGTTCCACATCGCGCAAGCCCGCACCTTGGAGCAGTTGTCAGACGCCCCGCGCCTGGCGCTGACCCTGGATGAGGCGATGGTGACGTGCTTCCCCACCCGCGAGATCACCGAGGACCAGGGCGAGATGCTGAGCCTGGGCAAGTGGCTGGAGCCTGTGGGACTCACTGGCCTCCACGCGGCGGTGACCCCGTCCGGCAAGGCCATCGCGTTGCTTAGGGAAAAGGGCAAGCGGGCAGCTTCAGAGTTCGTGGCCCGGCCACACGGACTCTGATCAGGCGCGGGGCGCCGTGACCGCTGCGATGGTGACGACGAAGCCATCGCGCACCGCCCAACGGCCTTGGATGAACGGCACCGGCACGGGGCGGGTCAGCAGGTAAGAGACGAAGCTTCCGTCCGCGCGGACATCAATGTTGGCCTGGTCAAAATCCAAGAACCGGTGTGTCAGTGGGAACCACGCCTTGTACGTGGCCTCCTTCGCGGAAAAGAGCACCTTATCCAGGTGGCGCATGCCGGTCGTGCGCGCGAGCTTGCGCACGCGGCGCTGCTCTTCAGGTAGCGCGATGGTGTTGAACACGCCCTCCGGCAAGTTGGCAGCGGGTTCGGCGTCAATGCCGAGGGAGCGAAACCTAGAGCTGCGGCCCACAATCGCTGCCCGGAAGCCTTCGGTGTGGGTGAGGGATCCGGTCACCCCTTGGGGGAAGACTGGCATGCCGCGCTCTCCCCGCATGATCGGTTGATCTTCCACGAACTGGCCCATGGCCTGGTGCGCGCACCACCGGGAGTCTGCGAAGTCCGCCTTGCGCCTATCCACCGCATTGGCTACGAGCGCCTGCTCCTGCAGGTCCAGGTCCCAGTACCGGCTCAAGTCTGCGGCGGCGGAGTGCATTTCCACGCACCGTGCACCCGTGGGGACCATGTCCTGCGGGATAATCGCGCTCACCGGTTGTCCGGCATAGTTTGTAGCGCTGCTAGCTACCAAAGTCTCAGTCCTCACGGGGTCACCTCCTCAGTCAGTACGGGATACGGCCACAACTTGCGGTCCAAGCGGGGCTGCAGATTGCGTGCCCACTCCTGCTTATAACCGAGTGAGACCTCTGCATGTGTTACATTCCCAATGAATTTTTCCACTGGGATATGCAAATGCCCATAGATCACGCTGGTCGCGTTGTAGCGCTCCGGCCAGCTCTGGGTGTGCCTCGTGCCGGACCACAGGGCAATCTCCGGCAACCGTACATGCTCCAAGCACTCCCTGGCTAGCGGCCAGTGGTTGACTAAGACTGTGGGACCAGTCACCTGGGCCAAGCGACGCACCGAATATCTGAGGCGATCCCTACACCAGAGGGATACGTCTTCAAAAGGCTCGATGGCAAAATAGTCGGTCAACACCACCCCGCTACGCTGGGCTGCGGTGAGCGCTTCCTCCCTGCTGAGCTCTGGATCACGCCAGGAATGGTCATACAAGGTAAACAATGGCACGATCGTGTGCCCACCGAACGTGACATAAGGGTCTTCGGGAGTACTCACACCCAGCTTTTGGCAGGCGTAGATCAGCGCATTGTACTTATCCTGCCCCTTGAGCCGGTCCGTGCTCCGCGCATACAACTCGTGGTTTCCGGGGGCGTAAATGATGTGAGCATACCGCTTCTGCAGCCGCGTTAACATGGCCACCACGTCATCGATCCCTTCTGCGATGTCCCCCGCGATGATGAGCCAGTCATGGGGGTTTGGCGGCCGAAGATGGGTGTCAATCAAGTCCCTATTGCCTGGGGAGTGGATGTGAAGGTCGCTGACCGCCCACAACGTGCGCGTAACAGAGGATCCGCCTGGTTGCGGATCTCGTGGGACGCGTATCACCACGTGTGGCACCTTCCTTGGGAGATAGCTAACTCTTCGCTTCAGATACCCAGCATAGCTGTTACGCAAGTGAAGCATGTGATTTAAATGATTCTAGTTAATCGCCCGATCCATCCACCGATCTCCCCGGTAGCGCCACACAACGGCCACGAACCTCAAGATCAAGAACCCTAGAATGCCACACCACACCCCCACCAACCCCCAGTTCAACGCATAGGCCAGCCACACGACAGGGATGAAGCCCACCACCACAGAGACGATGGTGGCGGTGCGCAGGAACGCAACATCTGCCGCACCCAGCAACACCCCATCAAGGGCGAACACTACCCCGCCGAGGAGCACCAGGAGCACCAACATCCACCACGGCCCGCCGATAACGGCCAAGACATCCCCGTCTGTCGTGAAAAGCCCCGGAACCACACTGGTGCCCATGACCAACCCGGCAGCCAAAACTATCGAGGCCAAGACGGAGAACCGAATGACCTGGTTTCCCACGCTGCGGGCACGTTCCCTTGCACCTGCACCCAGTGCTGCGCCCACCAAGGCCTGAGCGGCAATCGCCACCGAATCCAACACGAGGGTGAGAAAGTTCCACAGCTGCAGCAAGATTTGGTGAGCAGCCAAGGGAGCCGCGCCCATGCGACCAGCCACCGCCGCGGCAGAGATGAACGCCACCTGAAAACTCAAACTCCGAGCAATGAGATCCCGGCCGAGCGCCAACTGCTTAGAAATAACGCTCCACCGGGGCCACGGACTTCGCCCATCGCCGTGCTGCCGCCAATACACAGCCAGAGCAGCGATGAAGCACGCCGCGATGATCACCTCGCCCAAGACATTGGCGTAAGCGCTTCCGACCAGACCAAACCTACTAACAAAAAGGGGCACCGTGATAATCATCGGAATCACCCCTGCCAGGGTGAACCACAGCGGCAGTTTAGTGTTGGACATCCCCCGCAACCAACCATTTCCCGCCATGGTGCACAGCGCGGGGATGATAGAAAGGCATGTGACCCTCATCCATTCGGTGGCATGGGAGACCACGGTGGCGTCGGAAGAAAAGAAACCCATGATCTGCGGTGCGAATAAGACAACGATGAGCCCCAGCAACGCACCAACCACCACAGCTACCCACGTGGCTTGCAGCCCCTCGTACACCGCGTCACTGCGGCGGCCGGCGCCGAAATGCCTCGCCGCGCGAGCCGTTGTCCCGTAGGAAAGAAACGTCAGCTGTGTGGTCACGGTGCCCAGCACCGTCGCCCCTGCAGCCAGCGCCGCCAAGTCCTGAGCACCCAACCTCCCCACCACGGCCGTATCCCACAGCAGATAAATCGGCGTGGCGGCCAGCACAACCAGCGCTGGCCACGCCAACCCAATAATGGTGCGAGCCGAAGCCCGCTGCGCCTCGTTGGGCGCCGGAGAGGAGGTCCCCAACCTACTCGTCCGCCTCGTCCGGCTTGCGATAAGGATCCGCATCCCCGGCCGGCTGAGCGTTACTGGACTGCGCACGCAACTGCTCATCCTTCGCGCGGGCTTGGGCCAGCAGCTCCTCAAAGTGAGCGGAAGCCTCGGGGATCGTGTCCAACTGGAAGCTCAGCGTGGGCGTGAAACGCACGCTCAGCTGATCGCCCACGATCTTGCGCAGCGGACCACGTGCCTTCGCTAGGGCGTCCTCCGCCGAACGCAAATCAGGTTCCGCATCCACGGTACGGCCACGAACGGTATAAAACACGGTGGCATCGTGCAGATCGCCCGTCACCCGCGTATCCGTGATGGTCACGAACTCTAGGCGAGGGTCCTTAATCTCACGTTCGATGGCCGTGGCCACGATGGTTTGAATCCGCTTGGCCATACGGGCCGCGCGTGCATGATCAACCATGATGTTCCTCTTTTCTTCTCAGTCTTAAAAATGGGGGCTACTCCCCCACAAATTATAAGTACGCCAGTCACGGCGAAACCCCGCGCTCCCACCATCCCACAATGGGATCGGTGGCGAGGCGCGGGGCTAGGGGGCCGAGTTTGACGGCTACAGCGAGCTAGGTGCGGGGAATCTCCACAAGCTCGAAGACCTCGATGATGTCCTCGACCTGGATATCCGGGTAAGAGAGCACCATACCGCACTCGTAACCAGCGGATACCTCGGTCACATCGTCCTTCTCGCGGCGCAGGGACTCGATCTTCGCCTTTTCCGCAACAACATTGCCATCGCGGATGAGGCGGATCTGCGCGTTGCGGCGGACCTTGCCGGATTCCACCATGCAGCCTGCGATGAGGCCGACAGAGGAAGCCTTAAAGATCTGGCGGATCTCCGCGCGGCCGATCTCCCGCTCCTCGTAGATGGGTTTCAGCATGCCCTTCAGAGCAGCCTCGACCTCTTCGATGGCCTTGTAGATCACGGAGTAGTAGCGGATATCCACGCCCTCGGAGTTGGCAACCTCGGTCGCCTTACCCTCCGCGCGGACGTTGAAGCCGATGATCACAGCGTCAGAGGCAGCAGCCAAGTTGACGTTGGTCTCGGTCACCGCACCCACACCGCGGTCGATGATGTTGAGCGCAACCTCATCGTCCACCTCGATCTTGAGCAGCGCATCTTCCAGTGCCTCCACGGTACCGGCGTTATCGCCCTTCAGGATCAAGTTCAGGGTGTTGGTCTCCTTCAGCACCGCATCCAGGTCCTCCAAGGAGACACGCTTGCGGTTCTTCGCCTGCACGGCGTTACGGCGGCGCGCGTTACGGCGATCCGCGATCTGGCGTGCCGTGCGGTCTTCATCCACGACGAGCATGTTATCCCCAGCACCGGAAACGCTGGTGAGGCCGAGCACCTGAACCGGACGGGAAGGACCGGCCTCGGTGACGTCATTGCCGTGCTCATCGATCATGCGGCGCACACGGCCGTGCGCGTCACCAACAACGATGGAGTCACCAACACGCAAGGTACCGCGCTGCACCAGGATGGTGGCAACGGGGCCACGGCCCCGGTCCAGGTGGGACTCGATGGCCACACCCTGAGCGTCCATGTCCGGGTTCGCGCGCAGATCCAGGGATGCATCCGCAGTCAGCAGGACTGCCTCCAGCAGGGACTCGATGTTGGTGCCCTGCTTGGCGGAGATATCCACAAACATGGTCTCGCCACCGTATTCCTCTGGAACCAGACCGTACTCGGTGAGCTGGCCACGGATCTTGTCCGGGGACGCGCCCTCCTTATCGATCTTGTTCACTGCGACCACCACGGGCACATCCGCGGCCTTGGCGTGGTTGATGGCCTCCACGGTCTGCGGCATCACGCCGTCATCGGCAGCCACAACGAGGATCGCGATGTCCGTGGACTTCGCACCGCGGGCACGCATGGCCGTGAAGGCCTCGTGACCCGGGGTATCCAGGAAGGTGACTAGGCGGTCATTGCCTTCCATGTCAACGGACACCTGGTAGGCGCCGATGTGCTGGGTGATGCCACCGGCCTCACCGCCACCGACGTTGGCCTTACGAATCGTATCCAACAGGCGGGTCTTACCGTGGTCAACGTGACCCATGACGGTGACCACCGGAGGACGCTGGGCGAGATCTTCATCTTCGCCCTCATCCTCACCGAACTGCAGGTCAAAGGACTCCAGCAGCTCGCGGTCCTCATCCTCAGGAGAGACAACCTCTACCTTGTAATCCATCTCATCGCCCAGCAGCTGCAGGGTCTCATCGGACACAGACTGGGTAGCGGTCACCATCTCACCGAGGTTGAACAGCGCCTGCACCAGTGCGGCCGCATCAGCGTTGATCTTCTCCGCGAAGTCAGCCAGGGATGCACCACGAGCGAGGCGGATCTTGGCACCCTTACCGTTAGGCAGCTTAACGCCGCCCACCACGGATGGTGCCTGCATTGCCTCATACTCGTTGCGCTTCTGCCGCTTGGACTTGCGCCCCTTCCGAGGAGCGCCACCCGGACGACCAAATGCGCCAGCGGTGCCGCCGCGGCGTCCACCGCGACCACCACGTGGACCGCCTGGGCCTCCAGGGCCACCTGGTCCGCCACCACGGCCGCGGCCGCCACCGAAGTTGTTATCAGACTTCGCCGGCATCTGGCCGGGGTTGGGGTGGGATGGCATCATGGCCGGGCTTGGCCGGCGACCACCGCCCTGGCGCTCAGAGCCATTGCGGGATCCACCCGGCTTTGGCCCCGGCTTGCCGGCACCAGCACCCTGCGAGCCACGGCCACCCGGGCCGGGACGTGCGCCTGGGCGCGGTCCACCCTTGCCTGGGCCCGGGCGTGCGCCTGGGCGCGGCATATCGCCGGGACCGGCCTGCCCGCCACGTGGGCGTGGCGCTGGGCGGTCTCCGCCGGAGGAGAATGGGTTGTTCGCCACGCGAGGTGCGCGACCGCCGGGCTTCGGGCCGGGCTTCGCCCCCGGCTTCGGGCCTGGCTTTGCACCCGGCTTGGCCGCGGGCTTCGCAGCAGCCGATGCCTGGGATTGCTGTGCAGCCGGCTTAGGGCCTGGCTTAGGGCCTGGCTTTGCACCCGGCTTCGCAGCTGAAGGCTTCGCAGCGCTGGCCTGCCCTGCCTTCCCGCCTTCTTGCGCGGCTGCCGGCTTAGCCTTAGCTGGCTGTGCAGCAGCGGGCTTTGCCTGGCCGGGCTTCTGCTGGGCACCCGGCTTGACAGAGCTCGTTGGTGTAGTACCAGCCTTGGCCGCCGCTGGGCCGGGCTTTGGCCCTGGCTTCTTCGCTGCGGTGGTCTGTGCAGGCTTGGTTCCTGGCTTGGCCTGCGCGGCCGCACCGGGGTGTGCTGGCGCGGCGGTTTCCTGGCCCACGCCGTAGTGCTTCTTCATCTTCTTCACCACGGGGGGTTCCACCGTGGAAGAAGCGGTCTTGACAAACTCGCCTTGCTCCTTGAGCGTGGCGAGGAGTTCCTTGCTTGTTACGCCGAGTTCTTTAGCCAACTCGTGAACGCGTAGCTTTCCGGGCACTACTCTCCTTCATTGTTGAGGAGCCGTAGGCCGGATTTCACCCAGCTACGTACGGCTCCCGTACTTGTTGTTACTCATCGCTGATGCTGCTTCATCGTGCGCTCATCAGTGATCGATTTCCTTCATTACGTGACGCAATTTTCCATGTCCTTTTGGTTTGCAACACTTCTGGCGGTGGCGCAATTGCAACCGCCTACTCCACGTTTCCGTGAAGCTGAACAATGTAGTTACGTACAGGTTCCGTATCCGCCACTAAGCCAGATACTTTCAGCGCGCGCGCAAACGCACGGCGCTTCTCGGCGATCTGCCATGCCTCTTCCGTGGGAGTAATCCACGCGCCCCGGCCGGGCCGGTTCCGCTGCGGATCAGGAACGATGACTACTGAGCCATCATTCCGCCGATCTGCTACACAGCGAAGCAGCTGCTGAGAAGGCAAAACCTCGCGTGTCGCGATACAGGTGCGGAGTGGCTGATGCTGGATTCCCACCGGCACTCACTCCTCCACACGCTGCGCGGAATTTTTCCACGGTCAACAAAGCATGGCTTGTGACCACGTGTACAAGTCTAACGCGAATTACACGCGAAGGGTTAACCGGCCACGTCCTTATCGGAACGAATATCAATTTTCCAGCCAGTCAAACGTGCCGCCAAGCGGGCATTCTGCCCTTCCCGGCCGATTGCCAAGCTCAGTTGGTAATCCGGCACAATCGCCTTGGCAATCTGCAGCTCCGGGTCGGTCACCGTGACGCTGACGACCTTCGAGGGGCTGAGAGCATTACCCACGTACACTGCGGGGTCGTCGGAGAAATCCACGATGTCAATCTTCTCTCCGCCCAAGTCAGCGATGATATTGGAAACGCGCTGGCCGCGAGGACCGATGCACGCCCCCTTGGCATTGAGCCCCTTCACCGTGGAGCGCACGGCAATCTTGGTGCGGTGTCCTGCTTCCCTGGCGATCGCGACGATTTCCACGGATCCATCGGCAACTTCCGGCACCTCGAGGGCGAACAGTCCGCGAACCAACTCCGGGTGGGTCCGTGACAGGTTCACCTGCACGTTCCGGTTGCCGTTGTTGATCACGTCCGTCACAAATGCCTTAACGCGGTCACCATGCTCCAAGTTCTCTCCTGGAATGTGCTCGGCCGGCAGAATGTGGCCATCGATGCCATCCATCTCCGTGCCCAAGTGGACCACGGTGATGCCCCGCTCATTCGCGCGGGCATCCCGGCTCACCACACCGGAGACGGTCTTGTACCGCAGGCCGGCGTACTGGTCATAGCGCTTCTGCACCCGCGCGCTGGTGATACGGAACCGCACGGCATCTCGCACCGCCAGTGCGCCTGCGCGCCCAAAATCAGCCGGGGTGTCATCCAATCGGCCGGTGACGTTGCCCTCGTCATCCTTTTCCACCTGATACACGGTCACCTGGCCACTGATGGGGTCAATATCGACATCGACGTACCCCTGGTAGCCGCTCAGTGAACGGTAGGCTTCCCGCAAACCGCGCTTAACCCCTTGCACCAGCTCCTCCATCGGAACTGATTCTTGCCTTTCCACTGCGGCCAGAGCCGCCATGTCAATATTCACTTGTTCTCCTCGGTTGTGTGGCCGTGCTGCGGGCTTTCGGCGCCCAAAAACTCTGCGTACTCAGACCATTCCAGCCCCACGAGTTCCATCTCCTTGGCTGGCGGTGCAGAGAATTCTACATCTACCACCGCACCGGCGACGTCGCGCAACTGGTGGCGCTCCACCACCACATTCTTCTTCACCTGTGCGATGAGAACCACGTTTGACTCGCTCACCTGCGCCACGCGGCGGCGCTGGTTGTCTGGCAGCACAACGGTACGCCCACGGTTCCGGGCCCAATGCCTCGCTTCCGTCAGCGGAAAGTCCACCCCGGGTGTGGTGACCTCCAGCGTGTAGCCGGGGCCGAAGTTCAACTCCCCTGCCTCCTCCGCAGCATCGAAGCGCGTAGAAATGGACTTACTGACCTCCTCCAGACCATCCAGGTCCGGCCGCTCGCCTTCCCCTGAGACCGAATCCACCGCGATACGCACCGCCGACTTTGCCCCCGCCCGGGAGATCTTAATCTCCTCAACCACCAACCCGAACTCTGCCACCAGCGGCTCGAGGGTGCTCACTAGTTCTTCTTTACTTGGGAATGCCATGTCTGCCCACTCTAGCGACCACACGGGTAATATTCTGTGATTGATGAATGACTACCCCCTGCAGCCGCAGCCTCCCCTGGTTTCCCGCCGCTGGCTCCTCACCCGCAGTGCGCTGGGAGCAGCGGTCCTCGGATCGGGCGCTCTGACCCTCACTGCGTGCGCGGAAGGCGGCCTCACCCAGGTCTTTTCCACCAGCCCTTCCCCCAATGAGATGCTGCAGACACTGGCCGCGGAGCTCTCCGCCGCCAGCTCCAGCGCCACCGAGCCAGGCATGGGCGCGTTCTTCACCACGCAGGCCAACCACGTGACCCAGGAGGTGCTGCGCCAATGCGGGGTAGACGACGAGGGGCAGTCCCCGCAGGCCTGCACTGAGCCCGCGGCGCTTTCCGGTGCACCCAGGGATCCGGAGGCCGCCTACATGGCGGTCATCACCACGGATCCAGCTGACATGCCGGCCAACGATGCACGCTTCGTCACGGACCAGTTCCCCCTCCTGGTGGGGTGGTACGCCGCCTTTGCCACGACTGAAAGCCAGCCGAACCTTGGCGCCGTCGCCACCCTAGAACAACAACCCTATGCCGAAGGCTTCGCTGAACGCACCGCGCCAGAGCAACTAGCCACCCTCGTTGATCTCACGCACCAGGCGATCTACACTTCCGGGTTGGCGATGGCGCACGCGGGCGGCCAGCTGGGCATCTATGCTGCTGTGGCAGCCAGGCTTCGTGAATTGCGCGACGCCGCCACGGCAGCCCTGCACACCCTCGGCCACCCGGTGCCGGAGGCCGCAGCGGGCTACAGTGTTCCGGAGACCCGCCCCCAGCCCAGCGATTCTTCACGCTCCGCAGAGCTCTTCCATGAGGTGCTCGTGCCCGTCACGCACCAACTTCGGCATCTTGCCGTGAGCGCGGAATCGCCCGTCGCCCGGGAATGGGTGGCGAGGTGGTGCGGGCTCATTGCCCGCGGGGAGGCCGCCATGGAGAGCATCCAGGGGAAGGACCCCCTGGATGTCACCGTGCGTGGCGCCTAACGCACCTGGGCTGCCAGGTGGTTGCTGATCTCTGCAGCGGCTTGGTCGAACTCGATGTCCACGCGCTCACCGGTGATGCGGTTGCGGACTTCAACCTTACCTTCGGCAAAGCCCCGTCCGACCACCACAACCAGCGGCATGCCCAGTAGTTCAGAATCCTTGAACTTCACGCCTGGGGAGACCTTGGGCCGGTCATCGAAGAGCACCTCATGGCCCGCGCTGGAGAGCAGCTCCACCAGCTGCGTGGCGGCTTCCGCAGCGCCCTGGTCCTTGTTGGCGATCACCACGTGCACGTCGAATGGAGCGACAGCCTGCGGCCAGCGCAGGCCGGCATCGTCATGCATCTGTTCTGCCACCACGGCAACGAGGCGGGACACGCCCACACCGTAGGAGCCCATGGTGGGCACGGCGCGCTTGCCGTTTTCATCGGAAATCTGCACGTCAAAGGCCTCGGTGTACTTGCGGCCCAACTGGAAAATGTGACCGATCTCGATGCCGCGGGCCAGCGTCAACACGCCCTTGCCGTCTGGGGAGGCATCGCCCTCCAGAATCTCGGCTGCTTCGATCACTCCATCCGGGGTGAAGTCACGCCCCGCAACCAGGCCCACGATGTGGCGGTTCTTCGCGTCGGCACCGGTGATCCAGCTGGTGCCCTCCACCACGCGCGGGTCGGCGAGCACGCGCACCCCGTTGGCCTGCAAACCGCGCGGGCCCACGTAGCCCTTGACGAGGAAGGAGTTCTTGGCAAAGTCCGCCTCTTCGGCGAGCTCCACCTGTGCCGGCTCCAGGGCCGCCTCTAGGCGCTTCATGTCCACCGCACGGTTACCGGGGACGAGCACGCCCAGCAGCTCCGGAGCGTGGGGCTTACCATCTTCATCCTCGCCAGGCTGGGTCACCTTGGTCACGATGCACTTGAGGGTATCTGCCGCCTCGACCGGGCGGCCGGCGATCTGAATACCCTCATTGTTGGCCCACTCCACGAGGGCCTCGATGGTCTCGGAGTCCGGGGTCTCGTATTCCCTGGCCTCCGGCAGGCCATCCGTACTCTGGGCTTCCGGTACGGGGGTGACCACCGCCTCCACATTGGCTGCGTAGTCTGATTCCGTGGAACGGACGAACGTGTCCTCACCGGTCTCGGAGATGGCGAGGAACTCCTCTGAGGCTGACCCTCCCATGGCGCCGGAGGTCGCGGAGCAAATGGCGTACTCGATACCCAGGCGGTTGAAGATGTTTTGGTAGGCCTTGCGGTGCAGTTGGTAGGACTGCTCCAACCCCTCATCGTCCATGTTGAAGGAGTAGGAATCCTTCATGACGAACTCGCGGCCGCGCAGGATGCCGGCGCGCGGGCGCTCTTCGTCCCGGTATTTGGTCTGGATTTGGTACAGGATGACCGGGAAGTCCTTGTAGGAGTTGAACTCAGCCTTCACCACGGAGGCGAACATCTCCTCATGGGTGGGGCCCAACAGGTAGTCCGCCCCCTTTCGGTCCTGCAGGCGGAACAGTGCATCACCGTATTCCGTCCAGCGGCCGGTGACCTCATAGGCCTCCCGCGGCAGCAGCGCGGGGAAAGCCAACTCTTGGCCACCAATCGCGGCCATTTCCTCCCGCACGATCGTCTCGATCTTGCGCAGCACGCGCAGGCCTAGCGGCAGCCAGGAATACACTCCCGGCGCTACTCGGCGGATGTAACCGGCCCGGACAAGCAGCTTGTGGCTGGGAACCTCAGCATCGGCTGGATCATCGCGCAAGGTTCGCAGGAAGAGTTGAGACATCCTAGTGATCATGGTGCTTGACTTTACCTTCTCAGCGCTAAAGTTTTGTTCACCAGGGGTGGGTTGGGATCAATCGCTCGCAGGTTAGGCTATAACCCATGCTGATTGTTCTTCCGCCCTCTGAAACGAAGGCTACCGGCGGCACGGGTTCTGCGCTTGATATGGATGCGTTGCATTTCCCGGCGCTCACGCCCTTTCGCCGCCGAATCGCCACGGACCTCGTGGATCTGTGCACTGGCGATGTCGTTGCGGCGCGCGAGGCCCTCGGTTTGTCTGAACGCTTGAGCTCCGAGGTCACGGCGAATGCTGAGCTATTGTCCTCCCCGACGATGCCGGCACTGCAGCGCTACACTGGCGTGCTCTACGACGCGCTGGATGCGGCCACCCTACCCACCGAGGCATGGCGGCACCTGGCCATCGGTTCCGCCCTGTTCGGCGTGGTGATGGGGTCTGACCCGATCCCTCACTACCGGCTATCTGGAGGAACCAAACTTCCCACCGCAGCCGGTGAATTGCCCACGATGAAAGCACGCTGGGGCACGGCCATCAAGGATGCACTCACTGAGATCCACAGCCAAGGTCTCCTCATTGACTTGAGGTCAGGCACCTACCAACAGCTCGGCAAGGTGCCCTCCGCCGTGACGGTGCGGGTAGAGGCGGTGCAGCAGGATGGGTCCCGCAAGGTGGTGAGCCACTTCAACAAGCATTATAAGGGGCTGCTTGCCCGCACGTGGGCTGAGTATTTTGTGGGGGCGACGGCCCCGCAGATCCCCGACCTCATCGCAGCCGCGGAGCAGGCGGGTTACCGGCTGGAGCACAAGGGAGGCTCTGAACTGACGATGGTGGTGGACCCAGGCTAGGCCAAGCCAGCGACCTCCCCGATGACGTAGCATGCCGGGTTGGCCACGTGGTGAGCAGCAAACTCATCGGCCAGCGTGCCGAGCGTGCACCGCATGCTTCGTTCCGCATCGGTGGTGCCCTCCTGAATCACCACCGCGGGGATATCTGCGCTCATCCCGGCAGCCTGCAGCGCATCGGTGATAGCACGGACGTTCTTCACCCCCATGATGACGCTGATCGTCCCCCCAGCGTGTGCCAGCGCTTCCCAGTCCACCAGGGATTTGGGGTGCCCGGGCGGCAGATGCCCGCTGACGACCGTGAACGAGTGCACGAGGCCCCGGTGGGTCACGGGAACACCCACCATGGCGGGCACTGACACAGCACTGGTAACACCCGGAATCACTTCACACGCCACGCCTGCGGCCGCACACGCCTGCACCTCTTCGAAGCCCCGGCCGAACACAAACGGATCCCCGCCTTTAAGCCGCACCACCGTCTTGCCCGACAAGGCGTGCTCCACCAACAGCTCGTTGATCTTCGCCTGGCTGACCTGCTTGGAATAGGGCAACTTGGCGCAGTCAATGACGGTCTTTGTGCTGGGGTCGCACAGTTTGTCTAGGTCATTGGTTGGGCCCAGGTGGTCGGTAAGGATCACATCGGCAGACTGCACAGCCCGCATGCCGCGCACGGTGATGAGGTCCCACGCGCCGGGGCCACCACCGACGAGGATGGCTTTGCCGGGTTGTACGCTGGCAGCTGGGTTCTGAGCCTGTGATGTCATAAGCAACCATGGTAGTGTCCCGGGTCCCTTCCCACGCCAGCTGCTCCCCGGTGCGCGGCGAAGTACCTAGACTGGGGGAATGAATACTCCCACCGTGTATCACCAATTCGCCAGCGAGCTACCGGAGTTGACCGTCCCCGTGACCCCGCGTAGCTGGCCCGACCTGCAGCTGCGCCAGCTCAATGACGGCCTAGCGATGGAGCTGGGATGGGACCCGGAATGGCTGCGCAGCCCATCCGGAATTCAGTTTCTCACCGGGCACAACCTCGGCCCGGATGCCCAATCAGTCGCGCAAGCATACGCCGGCCATCAATTCGGCCAGTTCAACCCCCACATGGGCGATGGCCGCGCCATCCTTCTGGGGGAAGTTTCTGACCCGCACGCCCCAGAAGGCGTCCTTCTTGATCTGCACCTCAAGGGCTCCGGCCGTACGCCATTTTCTAAGAACGGTGACGGGCTCTACCCGCTCCAGCCAGCGTTGAAGGAGTTGCTCTACAGTGAAGCGCTGCACCACCTGGGCGTCCCCACCAGCCGCGTGCTGGCCGTGTTCACCACCGGCCAGCCGGTGCAACGCGGCAGAGTGCAACCGGGTGCCGTGGTGCTGCGCGTAGCGGCCTCCCACGTGCGCATCGGCACATTCCAGATGGCCGCCCTTCTAGACATTCACCAGACCAAGGATGAGTCCATGCCGCTGACCCAGCGGCTGGCCGAATTCGTGCGGGCGCGGCACTACCCCACTGTGGAGCCCGAAGACTTCGCGGGCCTGTTTGAGGCCATCGCCGCCCGCCAGGCTCAGCTGGTTGCGGCGTGGATGCGGCTAGGCTTCATCCACGGGGTGATGAACACGGACAACATCGCTGTCAGCGGACAGACCCTAGACTTCGGCCCGTGTGCCTTCATGGACTTTTTCAACGCGGACACCGTGTATAGCTCCATCGATACGCATGGGCGCTACGCGTATGGGCGCCAACCCAGTGTGATGGGCTGGGACTTGGCCCGCCTCGCGGAGACGTTTGTGCCGCTGGTCTGTGGGGGCGTCGCCGAATTAACAGAAATAATGAACCGCTTTGAGGATAGCTACGCGTCCGCCTGGCGCCGCGCAATGAGCCACGCGCTCGGCTCTACAGAAGCCGAGCCGAAGGAATTCATCGAGGTCCTCGCGGCCGAACAACCGGACTACGGGGCAACGCTGCGGGCGCTCGCCCTCACTGAGGACCTGGCGACCTCACCCGCACGTGACCACCTCACGAGCCAGGCGGGCCGGCAGTGGCTGGAGCGGTGGTGGGCCAGCCAACCGGACACCGCGAGCATGCGCGCCAGCAACCCGGCTATCATCCCGCGCAACCACGAGGTAGACCGGGCCCTCAGCGCTGCCGAAGGCGGGGACATGGCGCTGTTTGAGGAGTACCTCGCCCACGTGCGGGACCCCTACACGGATAAACCCGGCAGCCCCTTGACGCATGCACGTCAAGGGGCTGCCGGGTTCACCACCTACTGCGGAACCTAGGCGCCCCTAGACCTGCAGCTTCAGGGACTTCTGGGAGCGCTCCCACTGCTGGTTGAATAGCTCGGGCTCCTTAGACAGACGGGTGCCGTAGGAAGGAATCATCTCCTTCAGGCGAGGTGCCCAGCCGCCGATGCGGGAACCGAAGCAACGCTCCAGCACCTCAAGCATTGCAGACGGTGCGATGGACGCGCCCGGGGAAGCGCCCATGAGGCCGGCGATGGAGCCATCGTTGGAGTTCACCAGGGCCGTGCCGAACTCCAGAGAGCCGAACTTCGGCGCACCGATGGGCTTGATGACCTGCACGCGCTGGCCTGCAGTGACCAGCTCCCAGTCCTCGGCGCGGACATCTGGCATGTACTCGCGCAGGGATTCCACGCGGGCAGCCTGATCCTTCAGGACCTCCTCGATGAGGTACTTGGTCAGGCCCATTTCCTGCAGGCCGACACCCAGGTAGGAAGGCAAGTTGCCGGGACGAATGGACTTGAACAGGTCGAGGAAGCTGCCCTTCTTCAGGAACTTCGGGGTCCAACCGGCGTACGGGCCGAACAGCAGGCCCTTCTTGCCATCGATGACGCGGGTATCCAGGTGCGGCACGGACATCGGTGGCGCGCCCACGGAAGCCTTGCCGTACACCTTGGCCTGGTGCTGGTTGATCAGCTCCTCGTTGGTGCAGCGCAGCCACTGGCCGGAGACGGGGAAGCCACCGTAGCCCTTGATCTCCGGGATTCCAGCCTTCTGCAGCAGGGGCAGAGCCATGCCGCCGGCGCCGACGAACACGAAGTTGGCGGAGACCACGGAGGTATCACCGGTGTGAAGGTTCTTGGTGGTGACCTTCCAGCGGGAGCCATCGCGGGTGATATTGCGAACCTCGGAGCCGTAGCGCACTTCCACGCCACGGGTCGTCACGGCATCGAGGTACTGGCGGGTGAGGGCACCGTAGTTGATGTCGGTGCCGTCATCGAACCAACTGATGGAGACCGGGTTGGTGAAGTCACGGCCCTTGGCCATCAGCGGCAGGAACTCGGAGAACTTCTCTTCAGAGTCGCTGTACTGCATGTTGGGGAACAGCGGGTGGCCCTTCAGCGCCTCGTAGCGGGCCTTGAGATAGTCCACCTGATCCATGCCCTGTGCGAAGGAGACGTGGGGCACGCGGTTGATGAATGCCGCCGGATCCCCCAGCACGCCCTCTTCCACGAGGAATGACCAGAACTGGCGAGAGACCTGGAACTTCTCGTTCACACCCACGGCCTTAGAGATGTCAATCTTGCCCTTGACCTCTGGGGTGTAATTCAGCTCGCAGAGTGCGGAGTGGCCAGTGCCTGCGTTGTTCCACGGATCGGAGGACTCTGCACCCGGCACGTCCAGCCGCTCTACGATCATCTGGCTCCAGTCCGGCTCCAGCTCCTTGAGCATGACGGACAGGGTGGTGGAGATTACACCTGCGCCGATCAGCAGTACGTCTACAGAATCTTGTGATGCCACGATCTCTTCATTCCTCTTTAGGGGTTTAGTGGGTCACATTTACTCTACGCTCCATGGGAATGGAATCAACGTGCCTCCCCCATTTTGGCCTGATATGCCAGGTAATTATCGCTAGCATGAACCCATGACTTCACTTGATCTGGCGCAGGTTCTGCGCGATCCTCAGGCCCACAGCGCCGCGGACTTAGATTTTGCCCCGGACGCCCTGGGGCACGGCTTTGGCTTCCATTTTATTGAGATGGGCACCGACCCAGATGGAGAGGCGCCCGTGCGCTGCACCCTCGTGCGGTTTAAGCCTGACACGATTTCTGATGAGGACTACTAT